>NZ_JAHAHT010000130.1 GCF_018373095.1 Haemophilus parahaemolyticus | reverse complement strand
CGCGGTGTACAAGGTACATTACAACGTTATAAAGAGTTAAAAGATATCATCGCAATTCTTGGTATGGATGAATTATCTGAAGACGATAAATTGGTGGTAGCACGTGCACGTAAAATCGAACGTTTCTTATCACAACCATTCTTCGTTGCTGAAGTATTCACAGGCTCACCAGGTAAATATGTACCATTAAAAGACACCATTCGTGGCTTTAAAGGTATCTTAGAAGGCGAGTTCGACCACATCCCAGAACAAGCGTTCTATATGGCAGGTTCAATCGACGAAGTAGTTGAAAGAGCGAGCAAAATGTAATTGTTCCCTAACCCGATTAGGAACATCCGAAGAGGAAAATAGGAGAACAATATGGCAACGAAATTTGAACTTAACGTCGTCAGTGCTGAGCAAAAAATCTTCACAGGGCAAGTCGTGAGCGTTCGAGTAACAGGTGTTGATGGGGAATTAGGTGTCTATGCAGGACACGTTCCACTTCTTACTTCCATCAAACCAGGTATGGTTAAATATACGTTAGAAGATGGCAAAGAAGAGTTCATCTATGTATCAGGTGGCTTCCTTGAAGTGCAACCCACGATTGTAACTGTCCTTGCAGATGTAGCAATCCGCGGTGAAGAGCTCGATCAACAACGTATCTTAGCTGCTAAACGCAAAGCCGAAGAAAAACTCAGCAATAGCAACAACGCAGATCTTTCTGCCAAACTCTCGCGTGAAATTGCGAAATTACGCGTGTATGACATCGTTAATTCACAGCTTTCTCGCAGAAGATAACTTATTCAAGTTAAACCAAACCCTAACCAAACGGTTGGGGTTTTCTTTTGTAGGGGGTGTGGACGAAGTTCATGCACGCAAGCGGTAGGATTTTTATAGAGATTTGCAAAAAATGTGTGGGTTATACTAATCCGCACACATTACCAATAAATCTTATCTATTTATTTTTTAAGAGTTCATTCATTTCTGCTAATAGCTTAATCTCTTTCTTTTGGCTTTCTATTATTTCTTCTTTATGAGAAATAATAAGCAATAAACGTTGAATTTCTGATTTTAAATCTGTATCGCCAAAAGCGATACAAGAATAATGGTTGTTATTTGCTGAATTAGTTAAGTTAATCTTTCCATCTTCTCCATAAGCTAATAATTCAACGATATCAATGCCAAAAACTTCTGAAATTTGCTCTAATCTATCCAAGTTTGAACGTGTATCGCCACGCTCAATTTTAGCATATCCATTAGTTGACATACTTAATTTTGTTGCCATTTCTTCTTGCGTCCATTGACGACTTTCTCTTAACTGACGGATCTTTTCATTTGTTTTCATTGTTCACTACTTTTTGGATTTATATATACAAAATCTGGGTGGGTAATCTTCACATTTTGTTGATTGTGGCATTTTTTAGCCTGAATTACAATTTGAATCAAGAAATAACCCATTTTAGGAGAAAACTATGGCATTTTTTGATTTTTCAAGCAGTTTTAAAAAATTCTGTGAAGAAGAAGGCTTTATGAATAAAGCATTTCATGGTACGGCAGCTTTAGTTAAAGGTGTGGGGAATGTTGGGATTGCAATGACTGCACAGGCTGCTAAACAAATTTTAGATAATCCAAACACCACATCGGAGCAAAAAGAAGCTGCTAGAAAAGTGATTGATAAACTAGAGAAATAATTATGAGCAATTATCGAATTACTATTCTCAAAGCGAAAGGTGATTATAGTTCAAAAATGTTGGTTAACATTCTCGCACATAGTGTGAGTGAGGCTCGTCAAAAAGCTAAATCAATGTACCCCATGGGTAGCGTGATTGCAGTGGTTAAAAGTTAATTTTTAATATGAGGTAAAAACAATGCAAGAGTTCAACATTTCTTATACTTATGCGAAAGCCGATGGCACAAGTAGAACACAAACAACTCAAAAAGTAAAAGCAGAGAGCATAAGTGCGGCTAAAAAAATTATTGAGCAGAAGCATGCTACTAAGGGGCAGATTGTCGTTCAATGGCGATAAGCTAATGTGTTGCCGAGGGTAACAAGTTACCCTCGGTTAGGCACAATTCAACCCCTTTGGGGTTGGAATTACATTTATCCAATAATAATCTTGTTGTATTAAGAAATATCTCATCTTGATATTTTATAGGGTAGGGCATACAATATCGGAAGGTCGGGGACAGGTTGCGACCCTATCCCCCTCCTAGCCGTTAGGCTAATTTACCGAAAACTGCAATCAGCAGATTTAGTATGGCGAATACTCTCAAACTGATTGCCCCAACTAGCATAGCTAGTATTATCAGAGTAATAATTTCTGATGCTTTCACATAAATCACCCCCTTAGTGCTACAAGACTAAGCGGCTAAGCAGTATGCTACGGTCAGGTAGCATTCTACCTAGGTCGCCGATAGCACGGGAATGATTTTATCATAGAACCGCCTTTAGGGGCGGTTTTTTGTTATTCCTCCAAAATAAACTGTGATCTAGATCTCAAAATAAGAATAATTAGCATTTAATTTTGTTAAATTAGTGTTACACTCTGGTAACTTGCTTATTAACAGAGTTCAAAGAGGTCAAAATGATTATTTCATCAGCCAGCGATTATCGTGAAGCGGCACGCCGCCGTGTTCCTCCTTTTATGTTCCACTATGCCGATGGCGGTTCTTATGCCGAGCAAACTCTTTCTCGTAATGTGAGCGATTTGGAAAACATCGCATTAAGACAACGTGTGTTGAAAGATATGTCGGAGTTGGATACTAGCATTGAATTATTCGGCGAGAAACTTTCAATGCCAACCATTCTTGCACCCGTTGGGGCGTGCGGTATGTATGCACGCCGTGGGGAAGTGCAAGCAGCACAAGCGGCAGATAACAAAGGCGTACCATTTACGCTTTCAACGGTATCAATCTGCCCGATTGAGGAAGTGGCACCAGCGATTAAACGCCCGATGTGGTTTCAGCTTTATGTATTAAAAGATCGCGGCTTTATGAAAAATGCCCTTGAGCGTGCGAAAGCAGCGGGCTGTTCAACCTTAGTATTCACCGTAGATATGCCAACCCCAGGGGCGCGTTATCGTGATATGCACTCAGGCATGAGCGGTCCTTACAAAGAAATTCGCCGTGTGTTGCAAGGCTTTACTCACCCATTCTGGGCGTATGATGTGGGTATCAAAGGCAAACCGCACACTTTGGGCAATGTTTCAACTTATATGGGCAGACAAATTGGCTTAGATGATTATATTGGCTGGCTCACCGAGAACTTCGACCCGTCAATTTCGTGGAAAGACTTAGAGTGGATTCGTGAGTTCTGGGAAGGTCCTATGGTAATTAAAGGTATTCTCGACCCTGAAGATGCGAAAGATGCGGTGCGCTTTGGGGCTGATGGTATTGTGGTGTCAAACCACGGCGGTCGTCAGTTAGATGGCGTGCTTTCAAGTGCGAGAGCGTTACCGCCGATTGCCGATGCGGTGAAAGGGGACATCAAAATTATTGCTGATTCAGGTATTCGTAATGGTTTAGATGTCGTGCGTATGTTAGCACTGGGGGCAGATGCAACGATGTTAGGTCGAGCATTTGTTTATGCGTTGGGGGCAGCAGGTCGCCAAGGTGTTGAAAATATGCTCGACATTTTCAAAAAAGAGATGAAAGTGGCAATGACCTTAACCAGCAATCGTACTATTGCTGATATTAAACCAGATGCGTTAGTGGATTTAAGCAAACTCTAATTTACAAAATTTGGAGAAAAATAAACCGCTTGTTGGTGTAATTTTGTGTTTTGCGTATGTATTTTCCACAAGCGGTAAATTTTTTAAAATTTTTTGCAAAAAGTGCTTGCACGGTTTTGATTTTTCTCTATAATGCACCACACACAACGACGCACTGTTGT
>NZ_JAHAHT010000129.1 GCF_018373095.1 Haemophilus parahaemolyticus | reverse complement strand
TATACGAGAACGAGAAGGTGAAGCAGGAATAATATATTGTGCTACACGAAAAGAAGTAGATGGATTATATTATTATTTAAAGGATTTAGGATATGATGTATTAAAATATCATGGAGGCTTAAAGGATAGTGAAAAGGAATTTTATCAAGATGAATTTTTAAATGAAAATTCAAATGTAATGATTGCAACAAATGCATTTGGAATGGGGATAGATAAATCTAATATTAGATATATAATTCATTTTACAATTCCTAAAAATATAGAAGGTTATTATCAAGAAATAGGAAGAGCTGGGAGAGACGGATTGTCAGCAAAATGCTATTTGTTTTTTAATAGAGCAGATATAAGAACATTAGAATATTTAATTTATACTACAGTGCAATTAAATAGAAAGGAAATTGAAATAAAAAAGCTTCAGCAAATGATAGATTTTTGTGAAACTAAAGAATGTTTAAGAGCATTTATACTTAGGTATTTTGGAGAGCAAAATATTAGAGAATATTGTACTAATTGTAGCAATTGTTTAAGTAATGATGAGCTAAGAGATTATACAATAATGAGAGTAGGGCATCGCCAGATTGAATTAGAGCGAAAGCGAATAACCCCGTATCGTAAGGTGCGGGGTTTTTGGTTTTTATTACTTATAGCTTTTCTCTAGATAAATGGAATATTCTTATGTAAGAATAAAAATCCAACGAAGAGAAGAAATATTTATTAAAAGCTAAGAGAAAGACAAAAAATAAGCAGTGGTATTGATCAAATACCACTGCTTATTATACAACGCTTGATGCCCATTACTAAACAGCTTTAAAGCAATAATGCCGAGCCCCATTTGATAATATCGAAAAAGAATTTATTTTGATTGGTAGCAACACCGTCGCCATTTTTTTTCTCTTCAGTTGAGGCTTTTTCTTCCGCCATTCCGCTTTTATATTGCCCTTTTACTACTGCCAAATCATCGCGAGCTTGTGAACGCAAAGTTTCGCATTGCTGAGCTGTCATCGGTTTAATATCAGCAGGCTTATCTTTCAATTTTTTGAACAGATATTGTGCATAACCCATTGATTTCTCATCTGCTTGCAGAATTTTCACATACTGCTCACCAATTACTTTTTCAAGCGGGTAGAAAAACACATATTGAGCATGAATGTAGCTATCTTCCTTCGAAAAATGCTCTTGTTGAATACGGGTTAATTTCGGATAAATACATTCTCGAGCCTGTTCACTTTCAGCAATCCATTTTTGTGCATCTTGATCAGAAAGCACGTAATCCGCATCTGCAAACTCACCTGGAAATGGAGCTTCTTTAACGCTTGTCGAGCAAGCGACTAACATGAATGGAAGGGTAAAAATAAGGGATTTTTTCATCATAACAAATTCTCAAAAAAGGTTTTGGTATATATTGAAACGATTTTTGCAAAATTTCAAGCGGTAAGATTAGCAAAACAAGTTGCAAATTTAACCGCTTGCTCCTCCATTTTTATCTTGCTACCGAAATCTCCACTACCAATTGTTGTTTAAAACTCAGTAACTGATTTAGGCGGGCGGTTTCGACACAGACCATATGTTGGTAATCATTCGGTTGCATTGCACTTGGTGGAGTGTCCCACGGATTCCAAAGTACGATGCTGTCAGCGTTTTGGTGGTCGATCTCAATATTTCGCTCCCACAAGCGGTCGGAAATGATTGAGTTTTTACCAATATAAGGATAAATACAATCTACACCTTGTTGAATTTGACGAGTAGTAGGCAATTTAACTTGTTGATCAGTGAGTTTATCGAACGCAGTCATCGGCAAATTTTGCACTTCTACATTCTCAATTTGACTTAAATTGAAATAGCTATGTAATGCAATTTGAGCAGGATTTTGCCCATAATGGGTAAATTCAAGTCGGAGTTTTTCACTGAATATCATTTGAATGTGAGCTTGGATTATCTGATGCTCATCAAATAGTGAGAAATTTAATATGACTTGTTTATCCTGAATATCGTAATCGCTAAGTGTCCAAAGTTGTAAGCGGGCTGTGCCGTGGGCTGGCTGCTTTACGGTGCCAAACCAAGGATAGCAAATTGGTATGCCCCCACGAATAGCAACACCTCGTTTGAATGGCTCAATAGAGCTAAGCCAAAAAATATCGTGTTCTGTATGGCGAGGTTGCCAACTTAACAATTGTGCACCTTGGAGGGCAATTCTGGCTTTTCCGACGGGATGATCGAGTTCAATCACTGGGATTTCGTTTTGTTGAATAAGGTAAAGAGAATTAGCTAAGTTCATTTTTAGATCCTTTTTATTATTTCTTGTAGGTGCTAATCATATTAGACCCTACAAAGATGAGATTATCATATTCTTTTTTTAACGTATGCTTCTCGCCATTTCTTGCATATACGGCATCGTTTTCTCAAAAAAATAGCGATACGAAGGGCAGAGATAATTGTGTAAATTCGGGTAGTTTTCCACAGGTATGAACCGATGTTTCGGGCAGCCGCCGTTGCAAAGTTTTTTAAATTCACACCGCTTGCAGAGCGTGGTGAGCTTGGTGTTTTTATCTAAGCCAAATTGTTGCTGTTTGGTGGAAGTGGCAATCTCTGCCAATGATTGTTGGTTGAGATTGCCAATTTTATATTCAGGGGAAACGAAGTGATCACAGGCATAAATATCGCCATTCGCTTCTGTAACCAAAGATTGCCCGCAAGTTGGTTGATGTACGCAGGTGGTGGATGGATAGCCTAGCCATTGTCCGAGCAGATTATCAAAGGTGGAGACATAAATTTTGCCGACATCGTGTGAATACCATTCTTGAAATACATCAAACAGAAATTGTCCCAAGCCTTGCGGTGGTACGGAGAAACTGGTGATTTCTGCGGTGTTCGGGTGGCGTTCTACAATCGGGATAAACTGCATATAACGCGAGCCGAGCTGTTTAAGAGCTTGGTAAGTTTCCAGCCCTTTCTGCCAATTTTGATCGTTCACCACCGTTAGTGTGTTAAATTCTACTTCGTTTTTTTTCAGTAATTCTAAGGCTTTCACCACTTTTTCAAAGGTTGGGTTGCCGTTGCCTGAAATACGGTAGCGGTTATGCACGGCGCTTAATCCGTCGATGGATAAGCCAATCAGAAAGCGGTTTTCACGGAAAAAATCTGCCCATTGCTGATTTAAGGCGATGCCGTTGGTTTGAAAAGCGTTGGTGATCTGCTTGCCGTTGGCAAATTGTTGCTGAAACTCGACCGCTTGCTTGTAGAAATTCAAGCCTAAAAGCGTCGGTTCACCCCCTTGCCACGCAAACTCCACGCAATTACCTGCGTGAGAATCAATGTAATTTTGTACGTAATTTTTGAGCGTTTCTTTCGACATAAACGGGGCGTGATGCCCGAATTGTGCCTCTTTTTCCAAGTAGAAGCAGTATTCACACTGAATGTTGCAGTGAAAGCTGCTGGGCTTTGCCATCAGGTGGAAATGTGCGGTCATTTTCGCTCCTATTTGGCTTTATGGCGTTTAAACGCCCCTTTTTGCTCCAAGGCTTTCACAATGCGAATGGCGGTTTCAGTTTCACAGCCTGCATATTCAGCAATTTCACGATAGGTCCAGTTGTAATGCGGGAAGTGTTGGGTAAAAAAATCGAGGCTATCGATAATACGATCAAGGGTGCGAAGATAGGCACTTTTCGCTAAGCGTTGCTCCGCTTCGCGTAGTTCATCGGCAAGAATTTGTAGCAAATACAAATTCATTTGTGGGTTATGTTGGAAGAAAGTGGAACTGATTTCAGGCGTGATACGAATTAACTCTGCTTCGATAAGCACTTTGGCATTGCAGTGATAGTGTGGATCTCTGAAGTGACATAATGAACAAGATCGGGTTGCTTATCGTCGCCGGTGTGCTCGGTTTAGCAGGGTGCAGTTCAACATCACCCTCCC
>NZ_JAHAHT010000128.1 GCF_018373095.1 Haemophilus parahaemolyticus | reverse complement strand
TGCCAGAAGAGTTCCATTTTGAGCCTAAATTGGCACTTGGTTCAGGAGAAGATGGGTTGGATATTACTAAACGTATTTTAGCTGAAGCTGCTGATTATTTATCCGAAGATGGCGTATTAATTTGTGAAGTCGGAAATAGTATGGTGCATTTAATAGCACAATATCCGATAGTTCCCTTTAATTGGATTGAATTCAAACAAGGAGGTTTTGGTGTGTTTAGTTTAACCAAAGCACAGTTAGATGAATATCGATCATTATTCTTATAAACTCCATTTTCAATATACAAAAACTTATGCGTTTAGATAAATTTATTGCGGAAAATTCAGGTCTAACTCGCTCACAGGCAGCGAAGATGTTGAAAAACGGTTTAGTGACCGTGAATGATGAAATTGTGAAAAGTGGTTCAGTTAAAATTACCAAACAAGATCAGATTTGCTACGAAGGTGAACTGCTTGAGTGGATGGACGAAGGGCAATATTTTATGCTCTACAAACCACAAGGCTATATTTGTTCGAATGATGATGGCGAATATCCAACCGTTTATCAATTTTTTGATTATCCGCTGATGACCAAGTTGCACACGGCAGGGCGTTTGGATGTTGATACCACAGGCTTGGTGCTTTTAACCGATGATGGGAAATGGTCGCACCGTGTTACTTCGCCAAAGCATCATTGTGAGAAAACCTATTTGGTAACATTAGCTGATCCTGTTGAAGATTTTTATGCTGAAAAATTAGCAGAGGGAATTTTATTACGTGGCGAGAAAGAACCGTGCTTGCCTGCTCAATTGGAAATTATTGATGACTATAACGTAAACTTAACCATCAGCGAAGGGCGTTATCATCAAGTAAAACGAATGTTTGCCGCCTTGGGCAATAAGGTAGAAGCCTTGCACCGTTGGCGAATTGGTGATGTGGTTTTAGATGAAACATTAGAAGAAGGCGAATTCCGCCCGCTTACAAACGAAGAAATTGGGAGTTTTTAATGAGTGAGAAAAAACCGCATCCGTGTTTTTTTATTATTCTAGGAATGATGGCAATGCTTCCACCGCTTGCCATTGATATGTATTTACCGTCATTTTTAGATATTGCGAGAGATTTAGCTGTTTCCCAAGAAAAGGTGCAAACCACCTTAGCGGTCTTTACCTTTGGCTTTGCAGTTGGTCAGCTTTTCTGGGGGCCTGTTGCCGATAGCCTTGGGCGTAAACCGATTATTTTGATTGGTTTGGCAGGTGCAGCATTAGCCGCCTATTTTTTAACGCAAGTAGAAGATATTAACACCTTTTACTTTTTACGTTTAACCCAAGGCTTGTTTGGAGCTGCACCTGCAGTGGTGCTTGGGGCGTTGGTTCGAGATTTGTTTGAGCGTAACCGCTTTGCACAAATGATGTCTGTAATTATGATTATTACCTTGCTTGCCCCGCTCGTTGCACCTGTATTGGGCGGTTATATTGCTAAATATCTGCATTGGCACTCTATTTTCTATACGCTGGTTGCAATGGGGATTGCTTGTGTAGTGTTGGTGGCGTGGAAAATCCCAGAAACGTTAGTGCCTGAAAAACGCCAACCAATAAATTTTAAACAGGTTCTAATCAACTATGCTAAACTGCTTTCGCATAAACCTACGTTGGGTTATGTGATCGTTGGCGGGCTTACCTTTGCTGGGATGTTTTGTTTTTTAACTTCTGGCTCGCTGGTTTACATTGGAATCTACGGTGTTTCGCAAGAGCACTTTGGTTACTTCTTTATGCTCAATATGGTGGTGATGATTTCCATGACGGCAATTAACGGTAAGTTAGTCACTAAACTTGGCTCTGAAACCATGCTCCGAATTGGTTTAATCACTATGTTAACAGCAAGTATTTGGTTGGTGATTGTAGCAACCTTTGAATTGAATTTCTGGTTAATGGTGGTAGCTGTGCCGTTCTATGTCGGTATGCTTTCAACCGTCGGCAGTAATGCAACGGCAGCCGTGCTTGATAAATTCCCGCAAATGGCAGGTACCGCAAATGCTGTTGCGGGAACCGCTCGTTTTGGTATCGGTTCAGTAGTGGGTGCATTGCTTTCACAAATTGCGGTTACCAGTGCAAAACCAATGCTTTATGCAATGGCACTTTGTGTCGTCTTGGCGGCAGTGATCTATTATGTTTGCTGTGTGAAAGCGGTCGAAAAAGCGGAATAATTTGTAAATTAATCGCAATATTCGTTTACTTAAATAGTATAGTAAATACAAATGGTTACCAAAGCGTGTTGAAGATAAACTTCAATCACTTATCATTTGAAAGATTCGTTGTATTTAGTCATAGAAAAACCTGCATCTTAATGAGTTGGTGATTTAATCCAACTTTTTAGGGCCGATTTTTTTACGTGTGAATTGGTATCAGGTATTGCCTATACATGGATATTGCTATTGTTATTGATTTTACTTACCTGCTAGAGCTAGTATTTATTTTCGCAGCATCAAATAGATAAATACGATACCGCCCGCAAATTCGATGACAACACTTAACACACCTTGCAGTTTGAAGAGTTGTTCAAACATGGCTTGCCCTAATACCAGCGTGATGGCGGAGATGATGAACGTGAGCGGAATACGAATAGCGTGTTGCATTGTTGGGCTGATGGCGTTCACAAGGGCACAAACCAGTAATCCTAAAAAGAGGATTGGCCCGACTAAAGCGGTGGACACCGACACCAACAAGGCACAGCAAATCAGCAGTTGATGCGAAAAGCGGTTGTAGTTAATACCTAAACCGATGGCTTTGTGTTTGCCGAGCATCAATACATCTAGCTTGTGGCGTTGTGTCCAAACCCAGATACTACTTAGTAAAGCGATGATGATTCCGATGGTTAAAAGGGTTGGATTAGCATTATTAAAGCTTGCAAATGAGGAGCTTTGTGCAACGGCAAATTCTTCAGGATCGATCATACGCTGCAATAAATTATTGATACTGCGGAAGAACACGCCAAATACGACACCGATGAGCAACATGCGTGCGATGTCGGCATTATCTCTGGTAAGCGTGCGGAATAGCAATAATGCCGCTCCGAGCATCAACAGCGTTTCAAATGCAAATTTTTCGCTGATATTTAATTGAGTAAATCCCACACCGCCAATTAAAAAGACCAGCAAGGTTTGAATCAGTAGATATAGTGAGTCAAAACCTAAAATACTCGGTGTTAAAATCGGGTTGTTCGTTAGCGTTTGGAATAATAGGGTTGATACTCCAATGGTGTACGCTACCGTCAGCAGCAACAACAATTTTTTGCCACGAAAAGGCAGAATAAAATCCCAATTGCCATTGCTGTTAAACAGCATAAAAAATAGACCGCTTGCA
The DNA here is from genome assembly GCF_018373095.1 of Haemophilus parahaemolyticus. GTDB lineage: Bacteria > Pseudomonadota > Gammaproteobacteria > Enterobacterales > Pasteurellaceae > Haemophilus_A > Haemophilus_A parahaemolyticus_A. The sequence goes on along the minus strand of NZ_JAHAHT010000128.1, from coordinate 577 downwards.
AGCAAAATCAGGCTTGAGATGAGCAAAATACGAGAAGACTTCATCATTTTTTCCCCTTAAAAAGTAGATAGAGGAAAAGCACCGTACCGACAATACCGAAAATGGTTGAAATCGGTACTTCAAACGGCTCATTTACCACTCGCCCGAGAATATCGCACGCAAGAATGAGGTTCGCTCCAAGTAACACCACAACAGGCAAATTCTGGCGAAGTCGATCGCCTGCTAGGCGTGAAACGATGTTCGGTACCACTAAACCGATAAACGGAATTTGTCCAATGGTAACGACAATTACCGCGGTAATCATGGCGACAATAATCAAGGCAATCCACGTCATTTGATGGTAGTTAATGCCAAGATTGGTGCTGATATTCTGTCCAAGTCCTGCGATGCTGAGTTGGTCAGCAATAATGTATATGATGACGGCTAAGGCTGCGGTCAGCCAAAGCAGTTCATATCTTCCTGCTAAAACGCCTGAGAAATCGCCTGCAAACCAAACGGAAAGTAGCTGCAAACTGTCGGTTTCGTAGGCAATAAAGGTAGTTACTGCTTCAATAATATTGCCGAAAATAATCCCAAC
>NZ_JAHAHT010000002.1 GCF_018373095.1 Haemophilus parahaemolyticus | reverse complement strand
AAGAATGCGAATTTCGGTTTAACTTCGGCACACCGTCTCAACAGCTTAAAATTCTGCGGGATTGGTGTGGAATTTAGGGCTAATCTACGTCAGCCCCTTGCTGCACCGACTTTAGTTGAAGATGGCTTGATTGCGCCAAGTTCTAAGCAGGCAATTAACGGTGGGCAATTTGCTCAGTTGGAACAAACGCTTTATACCAGCGTGGTTCAGTCTGTAAATACGAAAAAAGTCGCGGAGCAAGCAGTCACCCTAGCCACCGAAGCCAAACAAACAGCTCAAACCGCCAATTCAAATGTGAATAGTGCGATTGCTCGTGTGAGTGAAGTAGAAAAACAAGTAGTTAAAAATACGGCAGATATTACCAAACTCAATGGTAGTGTATCAGGTTTATCTGACCGCATTACTACCGCAACAAATACGGCAAATGAAGCTAAAAACGGTATCTCCGACTTAAACACCCAAATTGAAAGAGTAAATCAAAATGTTACCGCTTTAACAGGGCGAGTCACGCAAGCTGAACAAACCGCAAACCAAGCACTAGAATTAGCTAAATTAAATACAGGTTCAAGTGCTGAAGTTAGTCAAAATGCTATCAATGCAGCAAGCGAAGCGAAAGCGTTGGCACAATCAGCTAACTCAAATGCCACTCGTGCTTTAAATACAGCAACCAGTGCATTAAGTACGATCAATGATATTCAGGCAGATGTTGCCTTAGCGAAAAGTGATGCAAATGCCGCAAAAAGTAATGCAGAAAATGCGTTTAATGCGGCAACAGCATCACAAGATACAGCAAATTTAGCCGTGCGAAATTCAAACAATGCTGAAAGTCTTGCAAATAATGCAAAAATAACAGCAGAGGGAGCGGTTCGCACAGCAACTACCGCTAATCAAACCGCAGAGCGTGCGCAAACCACGGCAACCCGTGCAGCAGCAACAGCAAATCTTGCAAGTATTTCAGCAGGTAATGCAGAGCAGTTAGCGCAAGAAGCAAAAGATACTGCGACTCAAGCTAAATCAGGTTTAGTGGTAACAAACGCAGAACTTGCAAAAGTTGCTTCAACTCAAACCGATTTAAAAGCAAAAAGTGAAGCAAACGAAAAAGCGGTTAGTGGCTTAACTGGTCGTGTCGCAAATGTAGAAACAGGCGTGCAAACAGCCCAAACCCAAGCAAGTAATGCGTTGAACCACTCAACAGAAGCCAAAGCGACCTCAGAGCAGGCAAATAATAACGCTACTCAAGCAAAAACCGAGGCGCAAACCGCATTAAGCACAGCGAACATCGCAAATGCCAATGTAAATAGTGCATTAACCCAAGCGCAAAGTGCGGTTAAAACAGCGCAAGAAAATACAGCACTTGCCAATCAAGCGATTGCCAAAGCAGAAAGTGCAGAGCGTACCAGTACGCAATTAAGAGAAATCGCTAATGAGGCAAAAGTAAATGCCGAAAGCGCAGTTGAAAGTGTAAAATTGGCAAATACACAATCTACTCAAGCGTTAACTAAATCAGGTGAAGCCGTAGATAAAGCTAATAATGCTGAAACTATTGCAAATCAAGCTCATTTAGCAAGTCAGCAAGCGGTAGAAAAAAGCGATCAATCTGTAACAACCGCAAACATTGCTTTAAGAAAAGCTAATAATGCGGATAAAAATACGGCTGAAGCAAATGTTAGTGCAACAAAAGCGATTGAGAGTGCAACACAAGCATTAACTCAAGCAACAGAGGCTAATAAATTAGCTGTTATCGCAGATGGTAATGTGAAACAAGCACAGGCTCAATCTGTTAGCGCAAACAATCTTGCAACAACAGCAAAAACAAATGCAGATAAAGCACTTCTGGATTCTTCAAAAGCAATTTCAGATGCAAATCAAGCTAATGTGACTGCTAATACAGCAAATGATAAAAGCATTCTTTTTTGGGTCAGCGGTTAATGTGGACGGTTTAACGGTTTTTCCCCTGCGGGTCGTATTGAAAAGCTGTTGGATAACTCTTCTAGTTACCCACGAGCTTTTCAACACTAAAAACCTACCGCCCACAATAACCACTTCCCTAATAATAAATTTTGTTATTTTTATATTGGTTCAAAGGCTCGCAAGCTCGCCTAATAAAATGAAGTCGCCTTCGGCTCCGCTGATTTTTTAATATCACTCTCGGGGCTTTTGGCGTACTATTGTCTAATAGTTAAAGCAAGGACACATAGCCCCGTATCTGTGATACTAAGTCTATGCCCTTGCAAGAGGGATAAATCCCCCTTGACCCCCTGCGGTTTCACCGCTAATTTGAAGAACGGACACCTAATGAAAAAGCGAACCAAACGCCTAGAAATAGCATTGTCAGAAGATGAATACAATGCCTTGCTTGAAACGGTAATATCTCAACGCAAAAAACAAAGCAGGGGTATAAGCAGATAAAACAGGGCATACGGCGAGAGCTTTTTGCCAATAATGAGCATTATTTAACCCTTCAACGCCAAAATGCGTCTGGCACCGTTAAGTACAATCCCCCCCGCGATGGTACCGATAATCAGATCTGGATAATTGGAACCGGTCCACGCGACCAGGGCGCCGGCGGTGATGCCCCCCAGGTTGATCACCACGTCGTTGGCCGAGAATATCCAGCTTGCCTTCATGTGCGCCCCGCCTTCCCGATGTTTGGATATGAGCAGCAGACAACTGATATTGGCAATCAATGCGACGAATGCGATAGCCATCATCACCAGAGATTCAGGCTCACTACCGAATACAAAGCGTCTCACCACCTCTACGAGCACGCCCACAGCCAAGATCAGTTGCAGTACACCAGCAAGATGCGCGGCACGTACCTGCATTTTCACGCTATGTCCAACCGCATAAAGGGCAAGCCCGTACACCGCCGCATCGGAAAAATTGTCCAGGGATTCTCCAATCAGGCCGGTGGACTGGGCGATCAGACCGGCAGTCATTTCCACCACGAACAGAAGTGCATTGATGCCGAGCAACCAGCGCAGGGTCCCGGATTCTTGCTTAGCAGAAGCTGCCGAAAATTCGGCGGCCTTGATGGTCTCTGGATTTGCAGCGACGGTTTCCTGAAGCGAGGCGCCTAGCCCCAAGGTCTTCAGTTTCGAGGTGACGGGCTCGACCTCGCCGTCATGCACGACCTTTAGCCGGCGGTTCGACAAGTCGAAGGACAGCGCCCGAATCTCCTCAAAGCCGTTCAGGGCTAGGCGAATCATTCGTTCTTCTGATGGACAGTCCATCTTCGGCACTGCATAAACACTGACCCATCTCCCTGGCGCCTCGGAGGAGGCTTGTATATCGGTATCCGCTGCGGACGTTGCATCACCGCCACAGGCGCCACCACAGGATTTGCTCATAATATGACTCCACTTGAACAATGTTGTGGTACCATTTTAAACTATAAAGCTACTATAAAGTCAATAGAGTAAAGAATCCGTTGGGGAGGAGGCTGATGCGCATTGGTCAGTTGGCACAGTTGAATGAAGTCGCCTACGGCTCCGATTTTTTATATACCACTTCGGGGCTTTATGGTTTCTTTTGCTTAAAATCCATATTAATAAATAATCTTTTTAATTCTTTCTTTTCTTCATCTGATAGCCTAATCCCTTGAGCAATGCGAATAGCAAAATCATTAGGAATCTGATTAAATTCTGCAATAGTAGTAAGGAATCTTTCGGCTAATACGCCATTCCTAACGATTGTATGAGCGATATATGAAAGTTGCTCCTCTAATCTATTGCCAGATGAATTAGATCCTGATTCTATATTCTCTAGTTTTTTCTTTTCTATACGTGCGCCTAGTTTTAATAATTCTAATGCAACACTACTTCTTGTTGCATTTGCCTCACCATCATTAACTTTATTGAGAACAATACGATCTATAACCTCTAATACAGAAAAAGGAACGCGAACTGTTATACGATTATTTTGAGAATTTAAATTTTCCATATCAAAACCTGTTTGTTTTTTAACCTAAAACAAGCACTATATAGCACCATATAGCACTACATAGTGCTATGTATGCACTATACAGCATTTTTGATAAGAAAATCTTTATTTTTCAATGAGCACTGTATATCATCTAAAAAGATGCTATTCAGCACACAAAATTCACGCCTATTTTCTGGTCGAAAACACACAAACTCTTGATTTATAAAGGAAAAAAGGCAAATTTTAAATTTGCATTAGGTGTGTAATTACTTCATTTTTGGGTCTGTTTTTAGGTTAAATTTCTGTTGTTTTTTTAAGGGATTTTTATGCGTTTTTATTCTCCCGAATTAAAGGCGATCACTATGCGGAATGAAAAAAATACTCATAAAAATTAAATAGGAGAGAGGGAAAAATGAATGAGGTTTTAGCCATTATTTTTTATAACTTGGCGATTATTTTTGTTTTACTTTTAGGGTTGGGGTTATTCATAAAATACCAACACAAAAAACGTGCAGATGCCCTTTTAGAAAACATGAAAAAAGCCCATTCAGCATTTTCGGTTGATCGTAAATCACAAGCGATCTTTGAAAAACGCGTAAAAGAATGGGAAAGAAAACACCCGGTTCACGCCATAAAACAACGGATTAAAAAACGCATTGAATGGCTGCTGCCATAGCAACGTGCTTTTCTGATAAACTACACGCATCTAAACACAGGAGGTTCTATGCAAATAGCCTTACCCAATACACCGACTTTTGAGAAAAAAGAGTCTTTCTACTCTGAAGATGAGCTGTATTTGCTACATCAGTTAGAAAACGACTTAGTGAAAAGTAAATCTCATGATGATGTAATGGAAAACTTGAGACAGGTACTAAAACTCGATGAAGTTTGATTATTCGATTAGATGGTACTACTTGGCAGAAGAAAAACTGCTTACTCAGGCTAAAATCGGATAATGCTGTTCGTACTGCTAATAACTCTGCTCAAAAAGTAGATTTAATGGACGTAAAAGTACAAAAACACGATACAGAAATTAATGCAATGCAAACCGCATTAATTGATACGGTAGGTAAAGTTGAAAAAGCTGAATTAGTTGGCAATCAAGCTCGTTCAATGGGTGAAAATGCGATTAAAAAAGCAGAACAGGCTTCTGAGAAAGTGGTTGAACTTGAAAAAACAGTTGTGCAGTACAATGCAGAAAAAACTTCTGTATCACTTAACAATGCAACCTTGAATGATTTAGCGGACGGTGAAGTTAGCGAAACTTCTAATCAAGCGGTTACTGGTAAACAACTTTACGCTACTGAGAAAAAGGTTGAAAAAGTGGTACAAGAACAATTAGTGCCTGTACAAAAACAAGTTAAACAAACAAAAGAAGAAGTTACAACAAATAAAGCAAGTATTGCTACCAACAGCTCTAACATTGCGAAAAATTCACAACGAATGGAAAAAGTTGTTGAAGTAGTAAACAGCCAAACTGCTCGCATTAATGAAAACACTCGCATTGTTGAAGCTCAAGCAAGACAGGTAACTCAAAATACACAAGCAATTACTGAAAATCGTCAGGCGATCCAAAGTAATAGCAAACGTATTGATGAACTTGAAAACCGCTCTCGCCAAGATCGCCGACAAGCTCGTGCAGGTATGGCAGGGGCGATGGCGATGACCCAAATCACGCCAGTACAGGGTAAAACCTTTACGGTTGGCGCAGGTGTCGGTTCTTATCGAGGTGAAACAGCGGTTGCAGTCGGTGTGAAATATGCACCCAAACCGAATTTTGTCATCAGTCTTTCAGGTTCTGCCGACTCTCGCGGAGGTGTTGGGGCTGCAACTGGAGTAAGTTTTGGGATTGATTAGCCCGAAATTATCCTAATTTTTTCAATAAAAAGCATCTTTTGGCATTGCTGGAAGATGCTTTTTTCTTGTTAAGCTCTCTCGATTTTGCCTTCGTCAGGTAGTCATTTGGGGCAAAAAGCTCAGAAAAAGTTGCTGCATTGAACAAAAATTAAGCAATCAAACTTTTCTTGTACTAATTGATTTTTTAATGCTAATGTGATTTTCATAGTGTTTTATTTTATTTATAGCGTATGCTTAAATTAGATAATTTTAATATTTATTAAATTTTTTTCTTTTTATTTTGTGATTGATGATTTTCAAAAAATATTTAATAAACTCATATTTAATTTGGATTAAATAATTTTTGTATTAAAAGATTTAAGGTCTTTTGATTATTTTAGGTTTTAAAAGGTAATTAAATCCTTTAAGGTTTTAAAAAAGGGCTTTAAGGTTTTAAAAAAGGACTTTAAGGTTTTAAAAAAGACTTTAAGTTTAAAAAAACAGCATAAAACAGTGTGACAAGATTGTTTTCTTTATTTTAAAAATGATTTTTTATCCAATAAAGAGAGCGCTTAGAGCATGTTGAATTTCCTTGAATGATATTGTAAGCCTTGTAATTTTTTCTTTCCTCTTCTCTTAAAGTGTATTTTTATTTTGGGCATAAATACTATTTATAACAACTATTAAGCTTGTAAATATAAAGTAAAAAAATAAATATTTTTCCTTGGCTTGAATATTTCTTTCTTGTTAGTAATTTGTATTTTTTTTATTATTGTTAATTTAATCTTTTATTTATTTTCACTTAAATAACACTTTTCTTATGCTTTCTTTTATGTTGATCGTTTCATTTTTGTGGTGTAGCCTATTTTCATTGTTTATTAAATTTTTAAGAGGAATAAAATGAACGATAAAATTAAACTCCTTAGACCAAAATAGGTTATTCAAAAGCTCAGTATTTCTAAAAGTACATTCTATGACTGGCAGAATAAAAAATCGAAAAGATATAGAAATGACTTTCCTAAGCCGCTCTCTATTGGTGCAAATTCTGTAGGTTATTTAGAAAGTGAAATTAATACTTTTATTTTAAATATGGTACATCGTAGATCTAAATAAGGAGATACTATGTCAAAACTAGTTGAATTAATGATTAATACACTACCAATGCTTGATACTCAATCTCAAGCATTAGCAAGACTTTTCTTAGAAAAGCAAGGTAAATGCGGCACTTATTTAGGTTCGGGAAAAACAATGGGGAGAGTATTTTCGGCTACATCTAAATGTGTGTTCTTAACTTGTACACCTTGTTACAATGAAAAATTATTGAAATTACAAAAAGAAGTGATAGCTAGTTTCAAATTGATTATCAAGAACCCTCGTATTCTTGATTTATTATCAGGTTTCATTCCCAGCAAAGATAATTCCTTGATTCAGTGGGTTGCGCGAAATAAAGCCAAATTATCTTATAAGCTAGATGATTTTAAAGCTGTTTTCTGCACGCTTTCTCCTGAAAATGTGATTGCTGCATCCACTTATCAATCTTTTGAAGAGATTAAAGAAAATATAAATCTTCTTTATGCTTCATTGGTTCATCATCTTGGATTGTTTTTATTACTAGATTGTAGATGTGCTGAACAAGATAACAGAATTAACACTCATGGGCATGCTATCATTTTGTTTGATAAAAACTTTAATTATTCAAATATTGGAAAGGATATTAGATTCAATACTAATGAAGCAATAAGAGTGCAACTGTCAAAAATTGGCTATCAAGAACAATCTAATACCCAATGGATTAATACTTACTATGATCTCTTGAGAATTATTGCTTACATTACTAAACCAAGAGAGAAAGAGTTTGAAGAAACCATAGATCCCTTTTCTTGGTTAAACGTTGGTTTATCCGTTCACTATGATCATACTCAAGATAATAAGCCACGCCGTTATCGGAATTATATCTTTAAAGATGCCTTGAAGGAGAGCAGAGCTGAAAATAACAAACACATTACGAACGAGAAGTTACATAATGAACTTGCGACACCAATGGATGAGAAAAAAGATGATCATATTCAGATAGGCAATTACAAGCGATCTCATTATTTGAATAAATTGAAAAAAGAAGTGGAATATTCCTATAAAAGAACAAGTAAGATTATTATTCCTGATGAAAAAATGAGTATTCTTGAAGCGGTTTATTTGTATGAAAAATCACCACATCAATTTTGTGATTGTGCGGAAAAGCTAGATAGAAGAAGGCTGGAAGCATTATCCGAAAAATTGAATATATCTACATCTAAAATTAAATCATTAATTATTACGCGGAAAAAATTCCGCTGGATAAAAGGAAAAAGAGGTAAATTTCAAAAAGTGTGGGTAAATTGAACTATATAAAATCTTGGGCCTGAGTGCAGTCAATTTTAGTAAAATTTGATTTTCTATAGGTAAACATCGCAAAAGAGAGAAGGCAATTATCAATCTTATAATTGCTTTCTCTCGTTAAATTACATAATGAATTTGAGTATTCACCACTCAATTTCTTACCACAAAATGAGCCAAAATTCGCAATTTAATCGTTGTTGAAATATGGCGAAAAAATCTTGCAAGTAACGTGAACAGGATTTACGAAAATCGGTTGCTAATTCGTAGAGAAATTGTGGTTTTTTAGTATTCAGCAGATTACGCATTAACAACTTTTAAATGATACTGCGGAATAGTTTCATGTGAGCATTGATCGATAAAATCTGCCCACGCTTGTAGTATAGTAAAACGCTGTTTAAGGTAATCACTTCGGTTGTATGCGGTATGAATGCGATCTTGATTGATATGAGATAACGCCACTTCAATCATATCTTTGTTATGACCTTGTTCATTCAGGTAAGTACTGGCAATGCTCCTTAATCCGTGAGCAACGAGTTTTCCGTGATAGCCCATACGTTTAATCGCAGCATTAGCGGTTTGCGTGTTGGTATGCGATTTTGGATTTCTTTCACTTGGAAAAAGATATTCTTTACCACCACTCAATTTTTTAATTTCCTTTAGAAGTGCCATTGCTTGGCGAGAAAGGGTAATTTTATGTTCTCGACCACGCTCATCTTGCTTAATCCCTTTTTGAATATAGATTGTCCAAATCTTAGATTTCTCATCAATATCTTCATAACGAGCCATAGCCGCCTCGTTAGGGCGTGTCATGGTCAGTAGTTGCCATAAAATAAGATAACGTGTTTGTAGCTTAATTTGAGCACGGTTTAAGGTCATCAGAAATTCAGGCAGATCTTCTGGACGGATCGTTTTAAAGTGTTCAACTGTAGGATTATCAAATTCTTTCGAAAGATTGGCTGTGGGATTATGCGAAATAATGTTGCGGTGCAAAGCAAAATCCATAATCTCATTCAACTTTTGAATAGAACGTCTAAGCGTTTCTAACGTGCCTTTATCTTGAAGTGTCTTAAATGCTTTCAAGGCTAAAGGTGCAGTAACTTGAGTAATCGGTAATTTATCAAAATGCGGTAATAAAATACGTTCAATCAGGCTTTTGACATCTTTTGCATAGCCCTCAGAGAAATTCTTGCGAGTTTTGCGATGTTCAAACCATTGCCAAGCGACGGCTTCAAATGTGTTGTTTAGCTCGTCTTGTTTTGCTTGTAGTTGATTAGCTCGATATTCGGCAGGATCAATATTTTGGGCTAGTAATGAGCGATATTCATCTCTTATTTTACGAGCTTGAGCAAGCGACAATTCAGGATAAATACCTAAACTGATATTTTTACGTTTTTTAGTGGAAGGATGGTAATAGTTAAAAATCCATAATTTAGAGCCATTAGTTTTAACTCTTAAGAATAGCCCACTCCCATCTGCAAGGTTGTATTCCTTTTCGGCAGGCTTTGCTCTGTCTATTTCGGTGTTCGTTAAAGATTTTGTTGTTCTTGGCATAGCTGAATCACCTGTCATTTAAGAAATATAAAAAGCGGTAAAAGCCTTGTAGCATAAGACTCTTAATGCTTGTAGTAACATCGACCTAAGTTATTTTATCATAGTGTTACTATCGATGTTACTAAAATCGTTGGATTAGGTCGGAATAGATAGGATTAAATAGGACAATAAAAAAGCCTTGGAGTGTTATGCGCCAAGGCTTTATCGGACTTTATAAAACTTGTTTGGAATTGGACTTGGTGGAGCTGGGGGGATTTGAACCCCCGTCCGAAATTACTCTACCTTCAGTACTACACGTTTAGTCTCGTCTTTAATTTCGCTTATCCCCAGCGGACAGACACGCAAAGAATAAACTAGTTTGATTTAATTTAGTGCTTCGATCCTCAAACGGTGGCTTCAACACGATCTCGTTTTGGATGACTTATCGTTATCCTCGTCTTACGAGCGGAAGCTGAGGCGATAAGGCTTTAAGGCAGGTTATTAAGCTGCTAAAGCAAATTGTTCGTCGTTTGCGACTATTTTTTTGCGGTTTGTTTACGAGGCCTACCGCACCTCGACGTGCACCTTGGGCTTCGCTAATCCCGTCGAATCCAGAATCAGCCCCAAAAAGTTTTGCGATTTTAGCAGAAAGCGGTATGATCTGTAAACTTTTTTGCAAAACAACGCAAATCATAAGGAAGAAGATGAAGAAATTTGATGATATTGATGATGCAGAAGTGATTGAACCCGAATCAGTTGAGCCAGAAGGAATTGATGAGGCAGAATTGGCTGCTGAAAGCGAAGAGAAAGCTGAAGCAATGCACCCAGCCTTACTTTCGGGGGGAATACCAGTCACAACGGGCAATTTAGATAGCTACATCCGTATGGCGAATCAATATCCGATTTTATCTGCAGAGCAAGAAAAAGAATTAGCTGAGCGTTATTACTATGATGAAGATGTTGAGGCGGCAAAACAGCTAATTTTATCGCATATGCGTTTTGTAATTCATATCGCTCGCAGCTATCTGGGTTATGGATTGCCATTGGCCGATTTAATCCAAGAAGGCAATATTGGCTTGATGAAAGCAGTAAAACGTTTCGATCCAAATGTGGGTGTACGCTTGGTCTCTTTTGCCGTGCATTGGGTAAAAGCAGAAATTCATGAATATGTGTTGAAAAACTGGCGTATTGTAAAAGTAGCGACTACGAAGGCTCAACGTAAACTCTTTTTCAATTTGCGTAAAAATAAAAATCGCTTGGCGTGGTTTAATGAAGAAGAGATCAAAAAGGTAGCAGCAGATCTAGGCGTGTCTGAAGATGAAGTTCGTGAAATGGAATCTCGAATGACTGGGCAAGATCTTGGTTTTGATCTTCCTGTTGGCGAAGATGATGATGAGGCTTACACTCCTTCAATGTATTTAGAAGATAACAGCTCAAATTTCGCTGATGATTTGGAAGATGCTGAGTACACTGGTGAAGCGACGGCTAAATTGGTGTATGCACTATCCACTTTAGATGAGCGTAGTCAGGATATTATCAAAACCCGTTGGTTGGATGAGAATAAGCTTACATTGCATGATTTGGCGGAAAAATATGGTATTTCAGCTGAGCGTGTACGTCAGTTAGAAAATGCAGCTTTGAAAAAAATTAAGGATGCGATTAGCTTGGAAGTATAGCAACTTGTCTACTATGTTATATTTACAAAAATCCCCTCTTTAGCAAAGAGGGGGAGATTTACTCGCTATACTCACACTTCATACTGTTGCTAAAGTAACTTTCAAAATTAACCGCTTGTGGCAGAAGTAAAAGCAGAGAAATTATTTTGAGAGATAGCATATTTTATCCCATTATTTTTTGCAGCTGCTTGTGAAATACCACAATCGTTTTACCGTGGGCAGAAATCATCTCATCGTCTTCCAGCATTTTCAGAGTACGCCCAACAGTTTCGCGTGAACAGCCGACCATTTGTCCAATCTCTTGGCGGGTAATTTTAATTTGCATGCCTTCTGGGTGAGTCATCGCATCAGGTTGGCGAGCTAGGTTCATCAAGGTTTGTGCAATTCTTCCCGCTACATCTAAGAACGCCAGATTACTCACTTGGCTTGATGTTTGACGTAAACGTCGTGCCATTTGAGCTGAAAGATACATCAAAATTTCAGGGTTGATGTGCACAATCTGTTTGAAACGTTTGTATGAAATTTCAGCGATTTCGCAAGTTTCTTTGGTTTTTACCCAAGCGGTGCGAGTTTGCTGTTTTTCTTCAAATAGGCTGATTTCGCCCAAAAATTCGCCTTGCCCGAGGTTGGTTAAAAGCATCTCTTTATGCTCGTCATCTTTAACAAAAACAGACACCGAGCCACTCACGATGTAATAAAGTGATTCCGCTTTTTCGCCTGCGTGGATAAGCGTGTATTTCGCAGGGTAGCGATGTACGTGGCATTGCGTTAAGAACCATTCCACCACAGGATCGTGGATAGATGGTGCAGGAGTTAAATCCTCAATCGGCGGTGTACTCAGTGTCATATCTTGCATAAAAAGTCCTTTTAGAATGGTAAATTATGTTGTGAGAGCGAGCTTCCTTGCCCATTTTAAAACCTTTTTTAGAGGGCTTTCCCCAGTTAAAACTAACTCTTTATGAGGGTAAGATCGCTATTGTAACATAAGCGATATTTAGCCTAAAAACGATTTTTTGTCTTTAATATCAAGGCTTTCGTGTAATTCTGACCACACAATCACCACTTTATCTGCTTTTAGTTGTGCTAACAGGCGTTCGCGTTTTTCATCCAATGAAAGTTCACGAAAACCGTAATCTGTGCCTTCGCGTAAAATAAAGGAGTCGAGTACGTTATAAAGCGTCTCTTCTTCCAGTTCTTGCCAAGGAATAATCATTGTCTTTCCTTATTCAAAAAGTGGTTTGAGCATCACCCATTGCTTTTCAAAAGGTTGATATTGAGAGGAGTTAAAATTTGAGCGAACAAGGCGTAAAAATTGTCCTTCGCAAAAATTTACTAAGTAAGCGGCTAATGCACGCTCATTATCAAAGGCTTTGCCATTATTGAGTTTGCTCATTTGCAAAATATTGGTAAATTGCATCTCTAGGCTATAGAAAAATTTAGCGATGCGAGCTTTTAATGCATCATCTTCAAACATCAAAGCATGTCCTGTGAGAATACGAGTAACGCCTGGGTTTTTGCGTGCAAACTCAATCACAGAATAGATGATTGATTTAATAATCGCCTCTGTGCTATTTTCACGGCGTTTACTTGCTACGACATAGCTGTTCAATGTTTGTTCGATTTTCTCAATCAAGGCTTCAAACATTTTCGCTTTGCTTGGGAAATAGCGATACAACGCCCCTTCTGACACACCAACCGCTTTCGCTAATCGTTCAGTGGTTACACGTTGCATACCGCCTTCAGAATTAAGCTCGCTAATTAGCGTTTCCAATACCTGTTGTTGGCGTTCTTCTTTAGTTTTTTTCGGCATTTTGACTTGTGGCGTTGACATAAATTTTCCCTAATAAAACGTTTGATAAGAGCGTGCGATGATATTATTGTTTACCAGAATGCCCGAAACCGCCTTCGCCGCGTTCGGTTTGTTCAAAATTTTTGACGATGTTGAAACTCGCTTGCACTACAGGCATAAATACCAACTGTGCAATGCGGTCGCCCACTTCAATAGTGAATGGTTTATCGCTTCTGTTCCAAAGTGAAACCATTAACGGACCTTGGTAGTCGCTATCAATCAAGCCTACCAAATTCCCTAATACAATGCCGTTTTTATGTCCTAAGCCTGAGCGAGGTAAAATGACAGCAGCTAAACTTGGATCTGCAATATAAATTGAGATCCCTGTTGGAATTAGTACGGTTTGCTTAGCTTCAACCGTCATTGGTGCTTCAATTAACGCACGTAAATCTAAGCCTGCCGAGCCTTCAGTTGCATAGGCTGGCAGTGGAAATTCAGAACCGATACGGCTATCTAAAATTTTTAAATCAATTTGTTTCATTCTTTGTCCTTTTTCTTATTATACAACTGGATAATTTCTTCAACCAACGCTTTGGCTAATTTGCCTTTCTCTGCAAGCGGTAAGATTTTCTCTCCATTTTGCCAAAAAAGCTGCAGGGCGTTTTGTTCTTGCCCGAACACTTTCCCGCCAGAAACATCGTTAGCACAAATCAGATCTAAGTTTTTGCGTTGCAATTTACTTTTGGCATATTCCGCCACGTTTTGCGTTTCAGCAGCAAAGCCTACTACGAACGGGCGATTTTCTGTCAAATTTGCCACTGTTGCGATAATATCGGGGTTTTTTACGAGTTTTAGCGTCAATTCATTGCTATCTGCGGTTTTCTTGATTTTATGCGTTGCCACTTCCGCTACACGATAATCCGCCACTGCTGCGCAACCGATAAAAATCGCAGATTGTTCGGCAAATTTGACCGCTTGTTCCGCCATTTCTTGGGCAGAAAGTACATCAATGCGAGCCACATTTTTCGGGGTTGCTAAATTTACAGGACCTGCAATCAGAGTTACTTTCGCCCCGCGTTTCGCCAAAGCATCGGCAATCGCAAAGCCCATTTTGCCCGAGCTGTGATTGCTGATGTAACGCACAGGATCGATTGCCTCTTGGGTTGGACCTGCGGTAATGGTGATGCTGAAATCGGCTAAATCTTGTGTCTGTGTAAAATGGTCGCAAACAATTTGAAAAATCTCGTTTGGTTCAGACATTCTCCCTTTTCCAATATCACCGCAAGCCTGAAAGCCGCTGTTCGGACCAATCATTTGTACGCCACGTTCTGCCAACACTGCTAAATTTTCTTGCACTGCCGTTTGTTTGAACATCTGTTGGTTCATTGCAGGGGCGAGCCAAATCGGAGAAGCTGTCGCAAGGCAAAGAGTTGAAAGTAAGTCATTGCCCATTCCTATACGAAGGCGAGCAATAAAATCTGCCGAAGCAGGAGCAATCACGATCAGATCCGCCCATTTCGCCAACTCAATATGCCCCATCGCAAGTTCCGCTTGCGGGTCTAACAACGAGGTAGAAACTGCATTACCTGAAATCGCTTGTAGAGTTAAAGGTGTCACAAAGGCTTCTGCTGCAGGGGTTAACACCACACGCACGTCTGCATTCGCATTTTTGAAATGACGAATCAATTCAATGCTTTTATAAGCAGCAATGCCGCCTGTGATACCAACCAGAATTTTTTTATTTTTCAGCATAAAAATGAAATAAGACGTGAAAATAAGTACAGTATTTTACAAAAAAAAGCAGATACTCACAACTAAAAAGTTTTGATGATGAATTAGGTAAAATTTATATAGAAATGACCATAAAACAGATGGAATTTATGGTCATTTGAGGTATATAAAGGATACTTATAAGAGATTATTGATTTGGCAAATAATGAGTTGGATCAATTGATTTGCCTTTATAGCGAATTTCAAAATGAAGTTTGTTTGAACTAGTACCTGTACTACCCATTGTTGCAATTTTTTGACCAGCTTTCACATTATCTTGTTCACTTACCAAAATACGGTCATTATGAGCATAAGCACTTAAAAAATCATCGTTATGTTTGATGATAATTAAGTTACCGTAGCCTTCAAGGGCATTGCCAGCATAAACAACTTTACCTGCTGCGGCAGCTCGAATATCTTGTCCTTTTTGACCTGCAATATCAATCCCTTTATTACCACCATCAGAGTTTGAGAACCCTTGAATGATGCGTCCATTAGTCGGTAATTGCCATTTAATTGCCGAATCTAGAGCTACGGTACTATTTGCTTTTGTTGGGACAGCACTTGTTTGCACTTGTATCTGTTGCTCTGTTGCTTTGATCTGTGCAGGACTTGCTGCCGTTGCAACGATAGCAGTATTTTTTGCAGCTTTTTCAATAGATGATTGAATTTTTTGATTTGTTGGGGGGACCGCTCCTACGCTGGCTTTGACAGGACCTGTAATTTCTCCCTCTGATGAATACATAGTGCCATTTGGTCCTTGTTGATAAGTCACTTTAGGTTGAGATGGCACAGATACAGTTTCTTCTACTGTAATAGTCTCTATGCCCGATTTACCTGTTTTGAGTTTTTGCCCAACAGTCAATTGATATGGCTCTCTCATATTGTTGAGTGCCGCGATCTCTTTAACATCTTTACCGACTACATAAGCAATTAAAAACATGGTGTCGCCTTTGCGAACAGTATAAGTAGAGCCATCATAAAAGCCTTTTTTGATCTGGCTGTAAATAGGGGCGTTGTTCGCATCGCGTGGAACTTCAAAGTTTTGATCGACTTTTTTCTCAACCGTTTTGTTTTTTTTCACTACTTTAGTTGTGGTTTGTGATTGAGTAGGTCGTTGAATAACAGGGTTTTGCACCGCTGTTGATTGATAACTTGATGTCGAAACCGCCGGACTATTCATTGTGCTTGGCATATTCACAGGTTGAATATCTGCCGCTTGCCAGCCCATATTATTACTTGCTCTTGTACCCACCACAGGTTGCATTACTCCTGGTGAGAGTTCGCTATTACCTGAAGCATTTACTACAGGTGCTGGCGAATTAGACGAACAAGCGGTCAAAATACTTGCGGTAAGTGGCAAAATCAGAAAACCTTTTTTCATTATCAATCCTTCTATTTCATTGAGTCAGGCATTGGTGCATTTTGAAAATCACCCCAACTAAAACTACCATTTGTTGCGCCTGAACTATCCACAGGTTGCATTAAGCCAGGGGATAATTCATTTGGATCTTGTACCTTTTCCGTACTACAAGCGGTTAAAAATGCACAAGAAAGTGCAAATAACATTACTTTTTTCATTGTAATTACCTATTAACGTAAACGAAGAGTTTGTCCAACTTTAAGTTTAGTTGTTGTACTAATACCATTTAGAGCCGCAACCTCTTCTGCAGATTTACCTGCCAAGAATGAGATGAAAAATAATGTATCTTGTGCTCCTACGGTAAAACTACTCTTGGTATAGCATCCTTTGCTCATTTGAGCATAAATTGGAGAGCCTGCACTATCACGTACGATCTGGCAGTTACCGATACTATCTTGGGTACTATTATTGTTATAATTTGCAGTATTCGTTGCATTCTGATTTGGGCGTGAAGCTACAACAGACGGAGCAACAGTTGCGGTTACTCGCGCAGGCGTATAGGAGGGTTGATAAGTGGGTTGATTCATCTTACTTGGCATAGAAACAGGTTGGTTCATTCCGCTTGGCATCGCAGCTGGCTGAATATCCGCAGGTTGCCAAGTACCTCCATTTGGAAGAGTGTCGGATGAACTTTCAGTTACTTCTGCTGAGTTGTTTGAAGTACAAGCTGTTAATGCAAATGCCGCCACAAGCGGTAATAAAAGGAATGATTTTTTCATATTAGGATCCTGTTTTTATTTAGTAAATTGATAAATAGTATAAGCGATTACTGCCAACGTAATTGTACCCCAGCCAATTAATTCGATCGAACGGCGGATTTTATCCGCATATTTTTCGCCACCCCATGCTGAAAGTTTTGCCACCAAAATAAAACGGGCAAAACGCGAAATGGCTGCAGTAATCACAAACGGGAAGAATGCCATTTGCATTACACCTGCACAAATGGTAAAGACTTTATATGGAATGGGCGAGAAACCTGCAAGGAAAACCACTGCCACACCCCAAACTTCAAACCACACTTTTGCTTGGTCAAAGCTGGCTTGCATTCCCCAGTTTGCGATTAATGATTGCACCCATTCGAATGCATAAAGTCCGATAAAGTAGCCAATTATGCCACCGAGTATTGAGGAAATGGTCGTATAAAGTGCATATTTAAACGCATTGTGCGGTTTTGCCATCGACATTGGAATCAACATTACATCGGGCGGAATCGGGAAGAAAATCGCTTCAATAAAGCTCACAAAACTGAGCCAATACGCTGCGTACGTGTGCTTCGACCAGACCATCGTTTTGTCGTAGATTGTACCAAATAATTGCATAAACTTTATCTTCTCTTTAGAGAATTTGTTGTAAATCAGTGAGTGAATGGTGTGCTGTCATATCCACTTGTAGCGGAGTAATTGATACACAATCTTGGTTGATCGCATAAAAATCTGTGCCTTCGCTCTCATCAATAGCGGTGCCGTTCGCTCCAAGCCAGTAAATTGTGCCACCTCGTGGATCTTCGGTTTTCACAATTTCTGCTGCTTGTGAACGCTTACCTTGGCGAGTAATCATTGTGCCTTTTAGTGCCTCATACGGCAGATCGGGCACGTTGATATTTAAAATTTCACGGTGTGTAATCATCTCTGGTTTGAGTTTGGGCAAAAGCTCTAACACCACGCGAGCAGCGGTTTCAAAGTGGTTCGAACCAAACAGATGCCCATAATGTTTATCATTACCTTTTTTACCCACAAGTGAAACTGCCAAGCAAGGCAGCGGCAGATGACGCCCTTCTAACGCAGCTGCTACTGTGCCCGAATAGATAATATCATCACCCAAATTCGCTCCGTGATTTATACCCGAAATCACCAAATCAAAGTCATTTTCTAGCAAACCATTTAAGGCTAAATGCACGCAATCTGCGGGCGTACCTGAAGTCACTGCATAGTTAAATTCGTCAAATTTTTGCACACGCAACGGCTCTGTCAGTGTTAAACAGTTAGAGGCTGCTGAACGGTTGCGATCTGGGGCAATAATGGTGATACGATGACCCGCTTCACGCAACATTCGTGCGAGGGTTTGAATGCCCTCTGCGTGAAAGCCATCATCGTTGCTCATTAAAATATTCATCATTTTCTTATTCTTCTTCGTTTAATATGATTAATTCACGCACCAATCCCGTTGCGTAACTGCCTGAATTTAAAAAGAATGTTATGCGTAATCCTTCAGGTTCAAACTGCCAATGGAGATCTTGCGGTTTACACAATATCGCACGACGAGCGGCATTCATTCGCTCTTTTTTCATCAAACTGATTAAGTTTTCATGCTGTGCTACGATCGCTTTTTCACGCTCATTACCCTTCTGTTCGAGCGAATTTTCGCCAATCAATGGTGCGGTGAGTAAGACATCATTTTCATCTAAACGTTGTTGTGATTGCACTAAATCTTCTGCTTTCACTTCAAAAAAGCTGTTTGAGCCAGCCAACTGCAGATAATCGCCTAATAACACTGTTTGCATTTGCTGATCGGCAATCCGTTGCGAAACCACTAAATTAAACACTTCCGAACGAGCCGCGGAAAGGTAAAAACTGCGTTTTTTGCGATCTTTTACTGAAATTTCACCGCTTGCCCAGCGTTGTGCTTGGGTTAAATTATGCCCATCACGCCCAAAACGTTGTTCGGTAAAATAATTAGGAAAACCGACCGCTTGCAATTGATTCAAGCGTTGTTTGAGTTCATCGGTTTCTTCTACATCGCGTAGTAAAAGCTCGAAATAGTTGCCTTCCAATGCACCTGTGCGGATTTTACGGTTATGACGAGTCACTTCTAAGATCTCTACGCCTTCACATTCAAAGGCAGAAAAATCGGGCGTTTCTTTACCCGCTAAATGTAAACAGAACCATTGCTCGGTCACTGCGTGGCGATCTTTCAAGCCCGCATAACTCATATTTTTCGCGGAAATGCCTACGAATTTTGCCAACTGCTCGCCTACAAAAAGGGTATTGGCATTGGTTTTACGTACTTTTACTGCAACAAATTCGCCTTCACCTGCAAGTGGGTAGCCCAGTTCTTCTCGCACGATAAAATCTGCAAATTCGGTTTTTAATCTGCCCGCTTGTTGAGGTTTGCCTAATAGATAATTTAGTTTCATAGTTCTCTATACAAATGGTTGGTTATTTTACTCTATTTCATAAGATTTCTTTAACTGTTAAATGGGATAAATACACATCAAAACGGTGATTTTTGGTCGTTTGGCTAAAATCAGGTTTTTGTTCAGCAATAAAGGGGGCGTAATTTGGACGTTTCACTACCACGCGTTTGCGAGCTACTTGTTTTGCTGGTTGGAAAAAATCATCCGAATCTAAATCTGCACCCACTAAATGTTGGAATACGCGCATCTCTTTTTTGACCAACGCACTTTTTTGTTTATGTGGAAACATCGGATCGAAATAGACCACATCAACAGGTGCTTCATTCGCAGTAGCATATTCACTAATGGTATGAAATGGCAATAAAACCATCCTTGATTGCATAAATTCGCCAATTTCAGGATCTTGATAAGCCCGCTTTAAGCCATCTTCCAGTAAGGCGGAAACCACGGGGTTGCGCTCAATCAATTGCACTTTACAGCCAATGGCAGCGAGCACGAATGCATCGCGCCCAAGCCCTGCGGTTGCATCAATTACGGTGGGTAAGTAGCTACCTTTAATGCCGACTGCTTTCGCTACTGCTTCGCCTCGTCCACCGCCAAATTTACGGCGATGTGCCATCGTGCCATCCACAAAATTAACCGCAATTGCACCCAATTTTGGTTCGTCTAATTTGCGTAATTCCAAGCGTTCGGGTGTTTGTACTAGAGCTAAAATAGCATCTGGATTGTGGCGTAGTTGCCATTTTTCACAAATGGCTTGGAAGGCGTTTTCATCGCCATTTTCGTTAATCAATTGAATTGTCATTACAAAATATAATCTTTAAAAAGCGTGTCAAAATGGGCGATAAGTGCTTCTTTACCTGCAACCTCTTCCGTTTCCCAGGCTTGTGTTAGGTGGCTTGTAGCAAATTGTTGTTGATAAAGCTCCGCAATAGGGAAATAACTGATATGCCAAGGCTCAACGCCAATGAGCTTACCTTCGTTGTTTTCAGGCATAAAGGGGAAGTAAAAACCAAACGTTTCAGCATTTGCCAACAACCAGTTGGTTAAACGCTGGAAGTAACCACCTGTCTGGTATTCCCAAGGTTCAAGCATCAATTTTTTGCCTGCAGGCAGTACATCAGGATCGAAGAAATCGATCTCTGTTCCCCAGTGATGGCGACTTGCCCCTGGGACAGCAGACCAGCGTAAAATTGCTTGGCATTTTTGCCAATCACTCAAGCCTTCCAGCTCAATCGCATTGCCTTTATCATTGTGCACTTTACGCTCGCCATTAAATTTGGCGTTCCAAATCAGTTTCTGGCGTTCAAAATCACGAAACGTGCTGGCAGGTTGTAAATTAAAGCCTGCATTTTTGGCAGCTTGCTGTAATGCTAAAAAAGCTTTTACCGCTTCTGGTTGCAAGGCGTGTTTGTCCGATAGTGCATTCGGCAATGCAATTAAATGCTCACGGCTTTTGCCCGTGAGAATATCGGTAAGGTTTGCAAAGTTTGGCATTTTTTTGACCGCTTGTTTAGATAAAATGTAGCAACTATGTTGTTCTTCGAGTAGAGGCGAGTACAACACGTCTCTACAATTATTTAATCAACAATTTTTCCGCAATCTGGTAATAAACTTCACCACATTTGCCTAAATCGTCCACATTTACGCACTCGTTCACTTTATGAATGGTGGCATTGAGAGGGCCGAATTCTACTACTTCGGCACCCATTAGGGCGATAAAACGTCCGTCTGATGTGCCGCCACTGGTGTCTAAACGAGGTGTAATCTTGGTTACATTTTTGACCGCTTGTTGGGCAGCTTGGACTAACTTTCCATTGCCTGCAAGAAACGGTTTTCCTGACAAGTTCCAGCTAATTCGGTGTTTTAAGCTGTGTTTTTGCAGCATTTCGGAAACTTTTGATTTAATAACTTCATCGGTCACTTCGGTGCAATAGCGTAAGTTAAATTGCACATAAAGCTCACCGGGGATCACGTTATTGCTACCTGTGCCTGCTTTAATGTTGGCGATTTGCAAACTGGTTGGAGGGAAGAATTCGTTGCCGTTGTCCCATTGGTACGTGGTGAGTTCTGTCAAAAAACTTAGCGAAGTATGCACAGGGTTTTCGGCAAGATGTGGATAAGCAACGTGTCCTTGCACGCCTTCAATGTAAAGCTCAGCAGTGATTGAACCGCGGCGACCATTTTTAATTACATCTCCTAGCACTTTACCGCTTGAAGGTTCGCCCACTACAGCATAATGGATGGGTTCATTGCGTGCCATTAAGGTTTCAACCACTTTTACTGTGCCATCTTTGGCGGCGGCTTCTTCGTCAGAGGTGATGAGTAAAGCGATTTTGCCAGCGTGGTTTGGGTTATTTTTCACAAAATTTTCTGCGGCAACTACAAGGGCAGCGAGCGAACCTTTCATATCGGCAGCCCCGCGTCCATAAAGAATATTATCCACAATGAGAGCTTCAAATGGGGGGTAAGTCCACGCATTTTCATCACCCACAGGTACTACGTCAGTATGACCTGCAAAGGCTAAACAAGGTGAATCTTTCCCATGCGTTGCCCATAAGTTAAGCGTGTCGCCAAATGGTAGCCATTCGATCTGAAATCCGACCGCTTGCAAGCGTTCTGCGATCACTTGTTGGCAGCCTTCATCTTTGGGGCTGATAGAAGGGCGCTGGATGAGGTTTTGAGTGAGAGAGATGATTTGTTGTTTCATTTTATTTTTAAATCCATTGAATATGACGGCTATCAGATAGTTTAGATTTTAAAGGTAAGATCTCGGTTTTTTGTTATACGCCGATGCACCGTGCATCAGCATTCTAAGTTGGGTCATCACCCGTTTTTTGAGTTCGTCACGTTGTTGGTTGTTCATATCTAAAGCGTGTGAACCTGCAGTAAAAACGAGAGTGACTAAGCCTTCTGCTTGAATATGAGCGATTTCACGCTCTAATTCAGGGCTTTTCATTAAGATGTAGTCAGTGAGTTCTGCTACAAAATGCTGAATTTCACGCGAAGCTGCAGTTCGAAAAGCTTGCGATGTGCCAGAACTTTCACGTAATAATAAACGGAAAACGTTTGGGCGGTCGTTAATCAGTTCAAAGAAAGTTTCCACCGAGAGGGCAACCACGCTGCCGCCTTTCTCAATACGTTTACGAGCTTGACGCATTAATTGGCGGAGCACTAGACCTGATTCATCTACCATTGCCAAGCCTAGTTCGTCCATATCTTTGAAGTGGCGGTAAAATGAGGTTGGGGCAATACCCGCCTCTCGTGCGACTTCCCGCAAACTTAAGTTGCTGAAACTTTTTTCGGCACTCAATTGGTTGAACGCCGCATCTACAAGGGCACGGCGGGTTTTCTCTTTTTGTTGTGCTCGAATGCCTACATGACTCATTTTTTATCTCTGTGTCGATTATTCAACATCTTGTTTTTTCATCACTTCTTCGATACCTTTGGCAAGGCGTTCATAACGGGTGCGAAGTGGTGAACCTGGGCGATAAATTAAGCCAATCGCACGGAACGGTGTTGGATCGCAAAATGAGATATATTTCACACCGCTTGTTTCTTTCGCGGCAAATTTTGGAATCAGCGAAATGCCCACATTAGCTGCCACCATATTGCGGAGTGTTTCCAAGTTGGTCGCTTTAAAATGGGCACTCTCTTTCGCCCCAACCGATAAGCAGTAATCTAGCGTTTGCGTGCGTAGGCAATGTCCATCATCTAAGAAAAGTAGTTCTTTATCTTTTAAAACTGAAATCGGCAGTTGTTTTTCTTTCGCCCATTCGTGCTTATCTGATACCGCAAGCAAAATCTCTTCGTTAAAAAGCGGTACTTCGATAAAAGGCTCACTCTCTTTAACAAAAGCCAAAATGCCGCAATCGAGCTGACCTGCAGAGAGCTGATCCACCATTTGGGATGTTTGTAATTCGTATAAATAAAGCTCAAGCTCAGGGAATGTCTCTTTCATTGCGGGTACGATGATAGGTGACAAGTATGGACCGAGCGTAGGTAAAATGCCTACGTGAAGTGGCCCCGACATCTCTTTGCCCTGATTACTTGCCATCTCTTTTAACACCTTCACTTCACGTAATACAGATTTGGCTTGATCGACTAATGCTAAACCCGCTTGAGTGAAAAGCACTTTGCGGCTGGTACGTTCAAGTAAAATCGTGCCTAATTCGTCTTCTAATTTGCGAATTTGACCGCTTAATGTTGGCTGGCTCACATTGCATGCATCGGCAGCACGGCGGAAATGTTTATATTCTGCTAATGAAATTAAATATTCCAGATCCCTGATGTTCATGATAACCTTTTCCTTACTTATTTATAAATATTACCTATCAATAGAATAAGATGAATTATGGCATATTTATCTATAAAATGCGTGCGATTTTTAATTCTTATTTATTGTTTTGGAGAAAAAATATGTCTTTAAAAGATATGACAGGTCAAAAAGTGCCTTCTGTTACATTCCACACACGTCAAGGCGACACATGGGTTGATGTGACTACAGATGAAATTTTCAACAACAAAAAAGTGGTTGTTTTCTCATTACCAGGTGCATTTACCCCAACTTGTTCATCAACTCATTTACCACGTTACAACGAATTAGCGAAAGAGTTTTATGCATTAGGTGTAGATGAAATCGTTTGTTTATCAGTAAATGATACATTTGTTATGAACGCATGGAAAGCGGATCAAGAGTGCCAAAACGTCACTGTACTTCCAGATGGTAATGGTGATTTCACTCGCGGTATGGGTATGTTAGTAAGCAAAAACGACTTAGGCTTCGGTGACCGTTCATGGCGTTATTCTATGTTCGTGAACAACGGCGTAGTTGAAAAAATGTTCATTGAACCACAAGAACCAGGCGATCCGTTCAAAGTATCTGATGCAGACACAATGATCAAATACTTAAACCCATCTTGGGAAGCAAAACCATCAGTGTCAATCATTACTAAACCTGGTTGCCCATTCTGCTCAAAAGCGAAAGCATTATTAGAAGTGAAAGGCTTACCATATGAAGAAATCGTATTAGGTAAAGATGCTTCAACCACTTCTGTACGTGCAATTACTGGTCGTACTTCTGTTCCACAAGTATTCATCGGTGGTAAACACATTGGTGGTAGCGACGATTTACAAGTATATTTCGATGTAAAATAATTGAAATAACTTTATAGCGAAAGGCTAAATTCTTTGGGAATTTAGCCTTTTTTAATCACTAAAAGCATCTCACTATTTTTTTGTTAGCCAATCCAAAAACTGTTCAGCATCCAAAAATCCTGTGATTCGCATTTGGCTTATCTCTTGCCCTTGTTCATCAAAGAACAAAATTGTTGGTAATCCTAGGATTTGGAAGCGTTGCATAATGGCATCGTTGTCAGATGAGTTTCGAGTCATATCTACTTGTAATAACACCATTTCATCTAATTTTTGTTGCACTTTAGCATCAGAGAAAGTGTATTTTTCGAACTCTTTGCAAGCGACACACCAGTCGGCATAAAGATCAAACATCACTTTTTTACCTTTCGCTTCGGCAAGTTGAGTGTCTAATTCCGCTAATGAACTAATGCGAATAAATTTGGCGTGCGATGAGGTTTCTACTGAATGTGAACTATTGCCCCACACTAAATTTGCCCACGGGTAGGCAGATAAAGCAAACAATGCAAACAAACCAATGCGAATCGCATTTTTCAACACACCTGTAGCAGGAATAACGCTAATCATCCAACCTAAGAATACCAATGCTAAAGTAGACCAAAGTAAGGGTTCAATTTGAGTTGGTAATAAGCGGGCAATCAGGAAAATCGGTAACGCTAACATTACAAAACCGAAAGCCGTTTTTACTTTTAGTAACCAATCGCCTGATTTAGGCAGAATTTTGTTACCAAAGAGAGTGATCAACACAAGTGGAATACCCATTCCAAGTGCGAGCAAATAAAGTGCTAAACCACCCGTGAATAGATCGCCACTTTGAGCCACGTAAAGCAATGCACCCGAAAGTGGGGCAGAGGTGCAAGGTGAGGCAACTAAGCCTGCGATTATCCCCATGATAAACACGCTACCGAATGCACCACCTGATTGTTTTTGGCTGAGTGCATTCAACTTTTGTTGCCACGCATTTGGCAAGCGAATTTCAAACAAGCCAAACATGGAAGCCGCGAGCAAGGTAAATAAAATCGCTAAGCCAATTAACACGGGCGGGCTTTGCAAGGCAATTTGGAATGGCAAGCCAATTGCTGCCACAATCAAACCAAGCGAGGTGTAAGTGAGTGCCATACCTTGCACGTAAGTGAGGCTGAGTAGCAATGCTTTTAGGCTATTTGGACGTTGTTGGTTGCCGATTACAATCGCGGAAAGCAGTGGCAACATTGGCAACACACACGGGGTAAATGCCAAACCTACCCCCAACACGAAAAACCAGAAAATCGACAAGCGATTTTGTGAAAGCTGGCTTGCAAGTTGGTCTTGTTGGCTGATGCCTGCCATATTAGAAGCGGTTGAATTTTCGCTAGAATTTGCAACAGCTGAATTTGCAATATTTTGAGCAGAATCGACCGCTTGTGCTTCCACATTTTGCAGAGGCACGCTCACCGTTTCAGGCGGATAACAGAAGCCTTTGGTGCAACCTTGATAGCGAATTTCTACCGAACCATTTTGAGACGATTTTAGCGGAATTTGTAAGCTCAGTTCGTTGCGGAAAATTTCCACATCACCAAAAAATTCATCTTGATGGCGTTCCGCTGGCGGAAATTGCCACTCACCCAATTCGGCTTGTATTGGGGTAATTTGCACCTCTTTTTGGTAGAGGTAGTAGCCATCTGCGATTTGCCAATTTAGTGCCAATTGGTTGCCCGATTGCTTGGCGTCAAATTGGAACGCTTGTTGGCTTGCGAGGAAAGTCGGTTTTTTATCAAATAAGCCCGCCTGACCATTAAGCGAGAGGCAGAGACTTACGAGAAGTATCAGAATACGTAACATTTTAAACCACACTTTTAAGTAAATAGAGAGTATAGCCTACAAAACAGAGTATCAAAAGAAATCCCTCAAAGCGGGTAATTTTACCTTGTTTTTTGCGACTGAATGGATAGCAGCAGAGAGCGAGTAGCACGGTGAGTGCAGACATCACTAGCATATCGCGGCTGAAAATATCAGGCTCAACGTGCATTGGGCTAATTACTCCCGCAATGCCAACTACCATCAAGGTATTAAAGAGGTTTGAACCGACAATATTGCCGAGGGCTAAATCAGATTCGCCTTTGCGTGCTGCGATAATGGAAGATGCGAGCTCAGGTAAAGAGGTGCCCACCGCCACAATGGTTAAGCCGATAACTAAATCGCTTACACCTAGCTCTTTGGCAAGTGACACTGCACCGACTACCATCAATTTTGAGCTTGCCACTAACAGCAATAAGCCGACTACAAGCCAGAACACCGATTTTTTAAGCGAAACGGGGGCTTGATTTTCTTCTTCCTCAACCGCATCGGGCGATTTTCTCGCCTCCCAAATTCGCCAGCCCATATAAATGGCAAAAATGACCAATAAAATGACCGCTTCTGTTTGAGTAACTGTCGCATCAGTTAAAAAATAGGCAGAAAGTGCGGTGATTGCCAGCAATGCAGGAAGCTCTTTTTTGAGCACATCTTTTGCTACCAAAATTGGTGAGATCACAGCGGTCCCCCCTAAAATCAGGGCAATATTGGAGATGTTCGAGCCATAAGCGTTGCCCAACGCTAAGCCAGATGCCCCGTCTAATGCAGAAGAGGCTGAGACAAGCATTTCAGGCGTGGATGTGCCAAAGCCTACGATCACAATGCCGATAAGTAGAGGCGAAAGCCCCAAGTAGCGTGCAGTAGCTGATGCACCATCCACAAATTTATCGGCACTCCAAACGAGGAGGATTAAGCCGATGACGAGGTAGAGGATATCAAGTAGCATAAATATTCCTAGGTGTTGTTACTTAATTTTTTCGTTAATAGATACTGCCGAAAAAATTAGCTAATAAATTTACGAAAATTTTATGTTTAAAAAATTCAAATCAGGGTACCTAAACCCAAACCCATCCGCCAACAAATGCGTTGGTACAAGCGGTTGATTATCCAACAAAATTGCCGAACGTTCGCCAAGTAGCCATTTCAATACAAAAGCAGGCATGTGGCAGAATGCAGGTTTACTACACCGCTTTGCCAACCAGCAGTTGAATTCTGCATTGGTCACAGGATAAGGTGAAACGAAATTATACACTCCAACGCAGTTCGGATTTTCCAATAAGAAACATAGGGCACGCAAATAGTCCTCTAATGCAATCCATGCCCAATGCTGTTTGCCATTACCTAGTTTCCCTCCAAGCCCTAAGCGATAAAGTGGGAGCATCCTTTTTAATGCCCCTCCTCGTTCGGAAAACACAATCCCCGTGCGGATAAGGCAAAGCCTTGTGATGGCTTCTGTTTTTAACGCCTCTACCTCCCACTGTTTGCATAATTCTGCAGTAAATCCACCGCTTGAAGGCGTTTTTTCATGACCAGATTGGTCTGTCGGCAAATCACCGTAAAAGCCAGTGGCAGAACTCGAAATAAACACAGCAGGCGGTTGTGTGCTTTTAGCAAAGAGAGCGGCAAGCTGATTGGTTAGTTTCACACGACTGTCGAGCAATTTTTGCTTTTGCTTTTCTGTCCAACGTTTATCAAAAATTGGTTCGCCCGCGAGGTTAATCACGGCATCAAATTCATTTAAATCGCTGGAGTTTGCAAGGGTTTGCACAAATTTGACCGCTTGCTGAGGCTGTCTTGTTTTACGAGATAAGAGCGTGAGCTGATGCCCTTTTTCAAGCAAAATGGGCACTAAATGCGAACCAATAAACCCTGTGCCACCTGTAAGTAAAATGTTCATTAAAATGAGCTTTCAAATAGAGTGCGGACGGTTTGCATTAAATCATCCATCTCTATTCCCCGAGTTGGCGTAATGAAAATAGTGTCATCGCCTGCGATAGTACCTAAAATGCCTTCGCTTTTGCCGATGGAGTCAAGCAAGCGTGCAATCAACTGTGCCGCACCAGGGCTGGTTTTCACTACAATTAGTAGATCGTTGTGATCGATGTCCACCACCAAGTTTTTCAACGGGCTGGAAGTGGCTGGTACACTCAATTCATTCGGCAATTGATAAACCATTTCCATTTTAGTATTGCGGGTGCGAATAGCACCGAATTTAGAGAGCATTCGAGAGACTTTAGATTGATTAATGTTTTCAAAGCCTTGCTCCTGTAAAGCCGTCACAATTTCGCTTTGTGAACCAAACTTTTCTTCTTTTAATAGAGCCTTGAATGCTTCAGAAAGTTTATCCATGAGTTTCCTTTTCAGTTAAAAATTCAATTTCTATGCAGAATTCTTGCGTATCTATGCATAAAAAGCAATTTGTTCTGTTAATTTTCTTAATGAATTAAATGATTATTTGGTAAAAACTTGATTCAGATTATATTTTCAACAGAACACACTCCCCTTTTTAGGTAAAAATCTGTTAAAATTTCTCCAATTTTGAGATTAAATTCTTTCATTTTAATAGGAGTTTTTTTATGAAATTAACCCTTTTAGGTGCTGCTGGTGGTATCGGTCAAACTTTGGCATTATTGTTAAAATTACGTTTACCAATAGGCACAGAATTAGCCCTTTATGATATTTCGCCTGTTACGCCAGGTGTTGCGGTAGATATTAGCCATATTGCAACTTCTGTAAAAGCAATAGGTTATGCAGGCGAAGAGAACTTAGCTGCTGCGTTAAAAGATGCACATATGGTGTTAATTACCGCAGGTGTGGCACGTAAACCTGGCATGACCCGTGCAGATTTATTTAACATCAACGGTAACATCATCAAAAACTTGGTTGAAAAAGTAGCAGAAGTGTGCCCTGATGCGTGCGTGGGTATTGTAAGTAACCCTGTAAATACATTGGTGCCATTAGCGGCAGAAGTATTACGCAAAAAAGGCGTATACGACAAACGTAAATTATTCGGTGTTTCCACTTTAGACGTGGTACGTGCGAAAAGCTTTGTATCTGAATTAAAAGAAAAACACGCTGAAACCGTGAAAGTGCCTGTCATCGGTGGGCACTCTGGCCCAACCATTCTGCCATTACTTTCTCAAGCGTTATCTGAAGGTCGTAAAATTGATTTCACACAAGAAGAGATCGAATCATTAACCCACCGCATCCAAAATGCAGGAACGGAAGTAGTTGAAGCCAAAGCAGGGGGCGGATCAGCAACCCTTTCAATGGCAGAAGCGGGTGCACGTTTTGCCGTAGCGGTATTCAAAGCATTATTAGGTGAAGACTGCGTGCGTTATGCGTATGTAGAAAGCAAAAAAGACAGTGGTTACCCAGAATTCTTCGCTCACCCTGTGCGTTTCGGTTTAACAGGCGTGGAGGAAATTCTGCCAATTGGTCAATTAAGTGAATATGAGCAAGAAAAATTAAAAGCACTTGAAGAAGTATTAGAAGCAGATATTAAGTTAGGCAAAGACTTTGTAAATGCTTAATTTTTTCTTTATTTTTCAGAGGGTTGATTTTATCAGCCCTTTTTTTCTAAATTGAGCGAAAATACATAAGGAGTCTACTATGAATAAAACATATTTAATTGGCTTAGTTATTTTATCTACCACCATCGCGAGTTGTGGAAATCGCCCAAGCCCTGAAGTAAAAAGTTGTGTAATCTATCCTTAGCCGAGGATTCATTATCCTCGGCTTTTACATTTATATTCTTCCTCCTCAAAAATTTCCTCAAAAACTGCTTGCATAATTATGCAAAAATTCATAATATTCATTCAATTCATTTAGTTTACTTAACAGGATTTAACGAATGGCAATTCGTCTTCATCACATCAATTTTTTCTATGGCAACAACCAAGCACTTTTTGACATCAATCTTGATGTTGAAAAAGGCGATGTGGTGGTGTTGCTTGGCCCGTCTGGGGCAGGGAAAAGCACGCTTATTCGCACACTGAATTTATTGGAAGTACCGCAAGAAGGTACGCTGGAAGTGGCGAAACATAGCTTTAATTTATCCGCCAAAATGGATGCAAAACAGATAGCGCTACTTCGTCGTGAAGTGGGAATGGTGTTCCAGCAATATCATTTATGGAACCATTTGACCGTGCTACAAAACTTAATTGAAGCACCGATGAAAGTATTGGGAATATCGAAAGAAGAAGTGATTACACAGGCAAAAGCCCATTTAGAACGTTTACGTTTAGGCGAATTTGCTGATCGTTTTCCGCTTCAACTTTCAGGTGGTCAGCAACAACGTGTGGCGATTGCTCGTGCTTTGATGATGCAACCACAAGTGTTGTTATTTGATGAACCAACCGCAGCACTTGACCCAGAAATCACTGCACAAGTGGTTGATATTATTAAAGAATTGAAAAATACAGGTATCACGCAGGTAATCGTAACGCACGAGGTGGGCGTAGCTCGCAAAGTGGCAACCAAAGTAGTGTATATGGAGAAAGGGCATATTATTGAGCAAGGCGATTCAAGTTGTTTTGAACAGCCAAAAACCGCAGAGTTTGCTCAATATCTTTCTCATTCTGAATAATTAAACACATATTTAATAAGGACTTTCTTATGAAAAAATTACTTATCGCATCCGCTATTGCATTCGCAACTTTCTCAGCACAAGCAAAAGATTTAACTTTCGCAATGGAACCAAGCTACCCACCGTTTGAAACAACCAACGAAAAAGGTGAAATCATCGGTTTTGACGTCGATATTGCCAATGCAATTTGTAAAGAAATCCAAGCAAACTGCTCATTCAAAAGTCTCTCTTTTGATGGCTTAGTGCAAGCGGTAAAACAAAAACGTATCGATGGTGCTATTTCCGCAATGGATATTACTGAAGCACGTAGCAAACAAGTGCTTTTCTCTGATGCCTATTATGATAGTTCAGCAAGTTTCATTGCCCTAAAAGGTAAAGCAGACTTAAACACCGCGAAAAATGTAGGCGTACAAAATGGGACAACTTTCCAACAATATGTTGTAGCCGAAGCAAAACAATACGCTCCTAAAGCGTATAACTCAATTCAAGATTCAATCTTAGACTTAAAAAATGGGCGTATTGATTTAATCTTTGGTGATACTGCCGTATTAGCCGATATGCTTTCAAAAGAAACAGATTTAACCTTTGTGGGCGAAAAAGTGACTAACCAAAAATACTTTGGTAATGGTTTGGGGATTGCGATCAACAAAGGCAACAAAGATCTTGTGGATGAGTTAAACAAAGGTTTAGCAACCATTAAAGCGAACGGCGAATACCAAAAAATCTACGATAAATGGATGACAAACAAGTAAGCTATGTTTACCGAATATCTTCCTTTAATTTACAGTGCAACGCTCATGACGCTTGGGCTTGCACTGGCGTCGCTTGTCGTCGGCTTATTACTTTCCATTCTTTTTGTAAGTTTGGAGATGAATAAGACCGCTTGCATCAGCAAACCAACCACGGTTTTTCTCACTTTAATGCGTGGTTTACCTGAAATTTTGGTCGTGTTGTTAATCTATTTCGGTTCAACCGAGCTGATCGAAAAAATCACAGGTGAATACATCGAATTTAGTGCCTTTAACAGCGGTGTGCTAGCGTTAAGCTTAATTTTTGCTGCTTATGCTTCACAATCACTTCGTGGGGCAATTCAAGCGATTCCGAACGGACAGTGGGAAAGTGGTGCGGTGTTAGGTTTAAGTCGCCGTTACACTTTCTTGCACATCATTATGCCTCAAGTATGGCGACACGCTTTGCCTGGTTTAAGTAACCAATGGCTCGTATTGTTAAAAGATACCGCATTAGTTTCGCTTATCGGCGTTGATGACTTAATGCGTCAAGCAGACTTAATCAACACCAACGAACACCAACCCTTTACGTGGTATGGCTTTGCGGCATTGATTTATCTTGCGATTACTTTAATTAGTCAAGTGATTATTCGCCGTCTTGAACTGCGTTTCACCCGTTTTGAGCGAGGAGGCAAATAATGTGGGATTATTTCTTAGTTATCGCACAAGGTATTCCAACTAGCCTGAGCTTAATGCTGGTTTCGCTCATCATTGCCTTTGTATTGGCAATTATATTTACTTTCTTGCTTTCAATGGAAAGTAAAATCTTGAAAGGGTTGGTGAACGGCTATTTAATGTTATTCACTGGCACGCCATTATTGGTGCAATTTTTCCTGATTTATAGTGGACCGGGTCAATTTGAATGGCTCACACAAAGCCCACTTTGGGCATTATTTTCTGATGCGTGGTTTTGTGCAGTATTGGCTTTAGCCCTTAATAGTGCGGCATACTCAACGCAACTTTTCCACGGAGCAGTAAAAGCGATTCCGAAAGGGCAATGGGAAACTTGTGCAGCATTAGGTTTAAGCCGTTTAGATACGCTCAAAATTTTGATTCCGTATGCGTTAAAACGAGCGTTACCTTCTTATAGCAACGAAATCATTTTGGTTTTCAAAGGCACATCACTTGCCTCAACCATCACGATTTTAGATATTATGGGCTACGCTAAACAGCTTTACGGCACGGAATATGATGCAATTACCATTTATGGTATCGCAGGGGCAATTTATCTTGTTATTACTGGCATTATGACTGTACTATTGCGTAAGTTAGAACATAAAGTGCTGGTATTTGAACGGAAAGAATAGAGAAAAAGAAACCCGACTAATTACATAGTAGGTTTTTCATACAAGCCAGATCGCTATGCCATAAAAATTGTTGCTAATATTTTAAAAATAAATGTCAGCAACAATTTTGTCTATTATAACTACAAATGAATACAAAAAAGCCCTCTATATGATCTGTACCTAAAAAGTTAGACTTATTTAGTTCAAGGACTGAGCTCTGTCATTCACAGGGCTCACTCTTTTTAGCTCCCTAAATGCGTTTATGATTGTAATAATGAATGTACTCGTGGATCGTTTTTTCCAGCTCTTCGAACGTCTTAAATCATTTGCTGTAATAATATTCTGTTTTTAACCGCTTGTATCACGTTAAGTTTAAATTTAGGTGAGTAATTTCGCTTCTTAACCAGCACAGCTAACCCATTGATTTCACTATGATTAAATTGGTTAATCTAATGTCGCAATGTTCTGCTGGTAAGTTGAAAATGTTTACGGATAAGTGCACAATTTTTACCATTTTGAAGGTAACATTCGATGACTTATTGTTTGAAAAGAGTGTTGTATTTGGTCATAAAAAATCTGCACCTTAGTCAGTTGGTTGTTTAGTCCAACTTTTGGGGAGCAGATCATACAAGCGGGCATTTTTAATGATTATTTTGTTAAGGTTAAAACCACTGTTTCACCTGCAACCACTGAACCTGAACGTTTTTCAAGGTTAGCAATTTCATCCATATTAGAAATCACAACTGGAGTTAATACAGATTTTGCTTTTGCTTCTAAAGTCACTAAGTCAAATTTGATGATTGGTTCACCTACTTTAACGTTTTGACCTTCTTCAGCAATACGTGTGAAGCCTTCACCTTTTAATTCCACGGTATCGATACCGAAGTGAACGAATAACTCAACACCATCTTCAGATTCAATTGAGAACGCATGGTTAGTTTCGAAAATCTTACCGATAGTACCATTTACTGGTGCAACGATAGTGTCGCCCGTAGGACGGATTGCTACACCATCACCTACGATTTTCTCAGAGAAAACTACATCTGGTACATCTTCAATGTTTACGATTTCACCAGAAAGTGGGGCGATGATTTGAATTTCTTTTGCTTCTTTTTGTTTAGAACCAAATAATTTACTTAAAAAACTCATAGGGAGATCTCCGTTATATAAAACAAAATTCTCATATATTTTATACGAGAATTTCGTTTTTGTATGCTTTTTAATTAAAACTAGCTTAATTTAGCGTAGAAATCGTTTACTAAACGTTCGATGTCTGCAGCAGTTGATTGAGCTAATGCTTCGTCTGCTAATGCTTTTGCATCAGTGTAGTTGATTGAACGAGCTAATTTCTTCACATGTGGTACAGAAATACCACTCATACTGAACTCATCTAAGCCCATACCAAGTAATAATGCAGTTGCACGTACATCACCTGCTAACTCACCACACATACCTGTCCATTTGCCTTCAGCATGTGAAGCATCAATTACTTGTTTAATTAAGTTTAACACAGATGGTGTTAATGGGTTGTATAAGTGAGCGATAATTTCGTTACCACGATCTACCGCAAGCGTATATTGGGTTAAGTCGTTAGTACCAATACTAAAGAAATCAACTTCTTTCGCAAGATGACGTGCATTTACCGCTGCTGATGGCGTTTCTACCATCACACCTAATTGTAAGTTTTCATCAAATGCTTTGCCTTCTGAACGAAGCTGCTCTTTTAAGCTTGCTACGATAGATTTTAATTCGCGGATCTCTTCCACAGAGATAATCATCGGGAACATTACCGCTAATTTACCAAACGCTGAAGCACGTAATACCGCACGTAATTGAGTATCTAAAATCTCACGACGTGTTAAACCGATACGAACTGCACGCCAGCCTAAGAATGGATTCATCTCTTTTGGTAAATCTAAGTATGGTAACTCTTTGTCACCTCCGATATCCATGGTACGAAGGACAACTTGTTTACCACCCATTGCTTCCACGATCTCTTTATAAGCTTGGAACTGCTCTTCTTCGCCTGGTAATTCGCTACGATCCATAAAGAGAAATTCGGTACGATATAAGCCTACAGATTCACCACCGTTGCGTAATACACCATCCACATCACGGATTGTACCAATGTTACCTGCTACTTCAATGCGATGACCGTCTAAGGTTTCAGCTGGTAAATCTTTTAATTTTGCTAATTCTGCTTTTTCTGCGGCAATACGAGCTTGTGTTGTTTTGAACTCGTTGATTTGTGCTTCAGATGGGTTGATATGGATTTGGTTATTTTCCGCATCTAAAATCAATAAATCGCCTGTGTTTACGCGAGCTGTGATGTCATTTGTTCCAACAATGGCAGGCAATTCTAATGAACGTGCCATAATTGAGGTGTGAGAGGTTCGACCACCAATATCGGTCACGAAACCTAATACTTTTTCAAGGTTTAATTGAGCCGTTTCAGATGGCGTTAAATCGTAAGCAACAAGAATCGCCTCTTCTTGGATATCGCCTAAATCTACGATATGCATACCTAAAATATTACGTAATAAACGGTTACCGATATCACGCATATCACCTGCACGCTCTTTTAAATACTCATCATCGATTTCTGAAAGTACAGCAACTTGCTGATCGATTACTTTGCTTGCTGCAACATCCGCTGTTGATAAATTATCGTTAATATATCCTACGATCTCTTCTTCTAGCTCCTCATCTTCTAAAAGCATTAAATGCCCTTCAAAGATCGCAGCTTTCTCTTCACCTAATGTGCGTAAGGCTTTCTCATGAATAGCGGTCAATTGTGCTGCGGCTTTTGCACGCCCATCAAAGAATTTCGCTACTTCAGTATCAACCTGATCTGCGGTGATCTTGTGAGTGTTAAGAACAATCGGCTCTTCTTTTAAAACTAATGCCTTACCAAAAACAATACCAGGAGAGGCTGAAATACCTGAAATCATAATGTTATCCTTTTAAAAAGTAGTGTAAAAACAATGGCAAGCCGAAACTTGCCATAGGAACAATAAAGGGAGTGATTATTCTAAAGTAGGGATTAAATCGACTAAGAAATCCACCGCTTTTTGCTCATCTTCACCTTCTGCGGTAATCGTAATATTAGTGCCTTGCGTTAAACCTAAAGTTTGAAGTTTGAATAAGCTTTTTGCACTTGCAGATTTACCGCTTGAAGTTACGGTAATGTCTGAAACGAAACCTTTTGCTGCTTTCACAAATTCAGCCGCTGGGCGAGTGTGTAAACCACTTGGAGCTGTAATAACAACGTCTTTAGAATACGCCATAATATTTTCCTCTCTGCGTAAAGAATGTAAGTTTTTTAACTGCCTGCACTTTACTATAAAATGAATATAAATTCACGATAAAAAATAAAAAAACGTGATAGAGTTCACATTTTTCCGCGAAATTTGTATAGTGATTCAGCTAATTTAACGATTTTTTGACATTTATATTACAAAATAAAGCTAATTTTCAGCCAACAAGCGGTTGAAAAGTGATAGAATTTTGCAGTTTATTTAAAAAGTGTATTTCAATGTTCAATAACCTTACCAAAATCACCGCTTGGCTACTTTACGCAACCATTGTATCGCTTTACGCCTTTAGTTTATGGGCATTGATGGATAACCGCCAAGAAGAAACGCTCTTTTCGCTGATAGAAGCCTTGCCTATCCTCAAATATAGCCTTCTGCAAGCGGTGCTTTCTGCCAGTATTTCTACCATTCTCGGCATATTGCTCGCCAAAGCCTTTTTCTACCTCGAATTTAAAGGCAAAACTTGGCTTTATAAAAGCATTCTTTTTGTTTGGTCGCTTCCTTCACTTGTGATTATTTTTGCCGTGATTGGTATTTGGGGCAATTCAGGTTGGATTGCACAAGTAATGAAGTGGATTGGTATTGATTGGCACTCCAATATTTACGGCTTACAAGGTATTCTTATTGCACACGGATTACTCAACATTCCGCTTGTAACGAAATATTGTGTGGAGGCACTTGCCCTCATTCCGTCTAGCCAATACCAACTTTCAGCACAACTTAACCTTTCGGGTTGGAATTATTTCCGTATTGTTGAATTTCCTATGTTTAAACGCATTCTGCCCTATGTGTTTCTAACGATTTTTATGATCTGCTTTACTAGTTTCCCTATCGTCTTAATGCTTGGCGGGGGGCCTAAATATAGCACGTTAGAAGTAGCGATTTATCAAGCGGTGAGTTTTGAGTTTGATTTTGCTAAAGCCGTGATGCTGATAATGGTGCAATTAGCATTCGGCATTGTGTTGCAAGCTTTGCTATTCTTCTTCTCACAACGTGCTTTAAAGCAAAGCAACCAAACCACCAACGTTGAACTTTGGAAGCCACGTTTAGCGGGTAGCCGCAAACTGGGTTTGCAAAGCATTTTGATTTTGCAAACGTTATTGATTTTATTACCGCTTGTTAGTGTACTCTGGGCAGGGATTTCCGTTTCTCACTTTTGGCAACGCCTTGTTAATCTAGAGCTTTGGGAAGCTACGCTTTTCTCGGTGCTGATTAGCTTAATTGCCTCAATCACCACAGTTGGCGTGACTTACCTGATTGCACTTGAAACCCGTCAATTACTTTACCGTAAACACCATTTTCTACACGCAATTTTAGGTAGCGTCGCTACTTACCCGCTGATTTTACCCGTATTTTTACTGGCAGTCGGGCTCTTTTTATTGCTGATGAATATCTCACTTTCTACTACTCAACTGCTAGTTTTGGTTGGCGTAATGAATGGCATTATCTTAATTCCTTACGTCTACCCGATGCTCTTTTCTTCTATGTGGGAAACGTTCAATGCCCAAGATAAACTTGCTCGAAGTCTTGGTTTATCGGGCTTCAACCGCTGGTGGATTGCGGAAAAACATTACCTAGTCCGACCGCTTGCCAATGCCTTTATCTTATCAATGTCTGCGAGCCTAGGCAGTTTTGCGGTGATTGCGTTTTTTGGCACGCCTGATTTTAGTACGTTGCCTTATTTGCTTTACCAACAACTCGGCAGCTACCGTACCGAAGATGCTTCAGTTACCGCATTGATGTTGATGCTATTTGCTTTGTTGCCGTTTTTACTAGAGAGTAAAACAAAATGTCATAGTAGACAAACCAAATGTCAGTAACCATTTTGTCATATGCCATTCATTATATTTCAGGTTCTTTATGTTTCGCTAAACTAGATAAACTAGGTTAAATCCCATCTCCAAACATTCCTTGGGTATCCTCAAAATATTGGTTCATATCAAAGGCAGGTTTTTGGTCGGAAGATTTACTGATAATTTTGGCAGGTACACCCGCAGCAGTGGCGTGATCGGGTACAGGCTGAAGCACCACCGAATTTGCTCCAATTTTCGCGTATTGCCCAATTTCGATATTGCCAAGAATTTTTGCACCTGCACCAATCATCACGCCCTCGCGAATTTTCGGGTGACGATCACCATGTTCTTTTCCTGTACCACCAAGAGTCACACCTTGCAGAATCGACACATCATTTTCGATTACCGCAGTTTCGCCCACGACAATACCTGTTGCGTGGTCAAACATAATGCCACAGCCGACGCGTGCAGCAGGGTGAATATCCACATCAAACGCGACGGAGATCTCATTTTGTAGATAAACTGCTAACGCTTTGCGACCTTGCTTCCACAAATAATGGGTTACGCGATAGCTTTGTAAGGCGTGGAAGCCTTTGAGATAAAGCAGCGGCGTTGTCCACTTATCTACCGCAGGGTCTCGGGTACGAACCGCATCAATATCGCAGGCTGCACTCAAAATTATTTGCGGATCTGCACGATATGCCTCTTCAATAATTTCTTTTAGAGCAATCGCAGGCATAATAGGATTTTCTAACTTGTTCGCCAAAATATAGCTCAACGAACTGCCGAGATTAAGGTGTTTTAAAATAGTCGAGTGGAAAAAGCTGGCAAGCATGGGTTCGCTTTCCACTAATTCCTGTGCTTCTTGACGGATCTCTTGCCAGATGATGGCTTGTTGTTGTGCGTTTATCATATTCTTCCTTTTTACTCGCCTTTACGCTCGCGTCCTAACAAAGCTTTGGCAACATCCACGGCACTTTTTCCTTCGAACAGCATTTGGTAGATTTGCTCGACGATGGGCATTTCTACCCCTTGTTTTTGGGCGAGTAAATAAGCCTCTTTAGTGTTGTAGAAACCCTCTACCACTTGCCCGATTTCTTCAATAATATCGTCTGCTTTTTTGCCTTGTCCCAATGCTAAACCGAAACGACGGTTGCGTGATTGGTTATCGGTACAAGTAAGCACCAAATCGCCCAAGCCTGCCATTCCCATAAAGGTTTTTGGATCAGCTCCAAGCGAAGCACCTAAACGGCTGATTTCAACCAAACCACGGGTAATCAACGCGGTGCGAGCATTTGCCCCGAAGCCCATTCCATCTGAAACACCTGCCCCAATTGCAATTACATTTTTAATCGCTCCACCTAATTGAACACCGACCATATCATTGTTGATATAGACACGGAAAGTTTTTGAGCAATGAATGCGTTGCTGCATTTCATCCGCAAATTGTGAGTCGTTTGAAGCAAGCGCAATAGCGGTAGGCAAACCAGCTGCGAGCTCTTTTGCAAAAGTAGGGCCAGATAAGACCGCTAGTGAGTGTGATTTACCTAAAATCTCTTCAGCCACCGTTTGCAATAATCGACCTGTGTTGCGTTCTAAGCCTTTGGTTGCCCACATAATACGATGTTCAGGGCGAATAAACGGTTTGATATTTTGTAGCACTTCGGCAAATACGTGGCTTGGAACAACAATCAGTAAATCACGTGCTTTACTTAATGCTTGTGCCAAATTGCTTTCAATGTCAAGGGCTTCGGGGAAAGGGATATCAGGCAAAAAGGCTTGGTTCATTCTCTCTTCAGCCAATTTTGCCATTGCTTCAGGCTGATGTCCCCAGAGGTAAGTTTTGTGTCCGTTGCGTGCAAGTGCAATAGCTAAAGCTGTGCCGTAAGAGCCTGCACCAAGCACGGTAACCGGGGCAGAGTAGGTTGCGGTCATAATTCTTCCTTTTGAACGTTTCCTCTTTCTTTTATGGACTAGAGGAAAATGAATATGTTTTATTATATCGCATCTAAAAAAATAGGTATGTTTTCACATACCTATTCTTTCTAAAAAACAAAATTAGTTTGCTTTTTCTTTACTTTTCTCTTCGTCTTCTTCCGCTGATGCAGCTTCTAAACGATCAAGGTAATCCGCAAATAGTGCATTAAAGTTTACTGGAGAAAGATTTAATGCTGGGAATGTACCGCGGTTTACTAGGCTTGCGATTAATTCACGAGCATAAGGGTAAAGAATTTCTGGGCATTGCGCTGATAAGCAGTGAGCCAATTGGATGCCTTCTAAACCTTTGATGGTAAATACACCCGCTTGTTTTACTTCACAAATGAATGCGGTGTCGCCACTGCCTTCTAATGTAGTTGAAACATTAATATGTAATACTACCTCGTAAAGATTTTCGCCTAATTCACGCGTTTCAGTATCCAGTTCAAAAGCTAATTTGGGTGCCCATTCTTGATTGAAGATGGTGGGTAGGTTTGGTGCTTCGAAAGAAACATCTTTGACATAGATGCGTTGAATTTGGAATTCGAATTGTTGTGCTTCTTGTTCTGCTGTTTCAGCAACTTTGTTTTCTTCAGCCATATTATTTCCTTATTTTTTTACTGTCGGCAGATTTGCAGTTTTCCAGCCCATCATACCTTCTTTAAGTGCATAAACTTTTTCAAAGCCGTGTTTAACAAGCTGTTCTGCAATTTTGGTTGCACCGAAACCGTTACCATCCATCACGATAACTGGGCGAGCTTTGAATTTGTCGATTGAAGTGGTTTTGCCATCTTTAATGTCGCTTGGGTGAATTAAGTGGCTTTCCACAATGTGCCCTTTACGAAATTCATCATCAGTACGCACATCTAAGAACACACCTTCTTCATTATTTACCAATTGCACTGCTTCGGCATTTTCAATCACTTTGAATTTGCTGGTTGCCCCTTTGAATAAGGTATAAAGGGTAATCACAAATACTGCCACCCACGCCGCAATTAGCAATGGATGATTTGCAATAAATTGTTGAAGTTGTTGAGTAAACGTTAAGTCCATAAATCCTCTCTTTGGTTGCAAATAATGCAAATCAAGCGGTCAAATTTTGCAAAAGTTTTGCGAAAACAAACCGCTTGTACACGAAAACCGCTCACAGCGGAGCGGCTTTAAAGATTAGGCTTGAACTTGTGATTGCATTAACTCGTCAAATGACATCGCTTTTTCAGTCACTTTCGCTTTCGCTAATACTGCATCAACCGCTTGCTCTTCTAATACTACGTTACGGATATTTTCAGTTAATTGACGGTTTTTAGCATAGTATTCTACTACTTCAGCTGGTTGCTCGTAAGCTGATGCGATATCTGCGATCATCGCTTCAACGCGTGCTTCATCCACTTTTAATTCGTTAGAGCCAATAACCGTTGAAAGTAATAAACCTAC
Source organism: Haemophilus parahaemolyticus (assembly GCF_018373095.1). Lineage (GTDB taxonomy): Bacteria > Pseudomonadota > Gammaproteobacteria > Enterobacterales > Pasteurellaceae > Haemophilus_A > Haemophilus_A parahaemolyticus_A. The sequence continues at coordinate 37,655 of NZ_JAHAHT010000002.1, read as the reverse complement.
TTGAACACGGCGTTTAGCTTCCGCTTCGAATAATTCAGCTGGTAATTGTGCTGCCATTTCTGGTTTACCACCAAAACGTTGAACCGCTTGTTGACGTAATACTTCCACTTCTTCCGCTACTGCTGCTGCAGGCACTTCGATATCGTTTTGTGCAATTAAACCATTGATTACTTGGTTTTTCACACGTGCAGTGACTGCGTTGTTTAATTCACGTTGCATATTTTTCTTGATTTCTGCACGTAAATCTTCAACTGATTTTGCGTTACCGAATTTTTTAACGAACTCTTCCGTTAATTCAGGTAATACGATATTTTCTACCTTTTTCAAGGTGATCGCGAATTTTGCTGCTTTACCTTTTAAGTTTTCAGCGTGGTATTCTGCAGGGAAAGTCACATCGATATCGAATTGCTCGCCCGCTTTGTGACCTACGATACCCTCTTCAAAACCAGGGATCATACGACCTTGGCCCATTGCAAGTACGAAGTCAGTTGCTTTACCGCCTTCGAATTCTTCGCCGTCAACAGAACCTACGAAATCGATTGTTACGCGATCTTCTGCTTTCGCTGCATCTTGGCTTTCTGCCCAAGTTGCTTGTTGTTTGCGTAAAACATCAACCATTTTGTCTAAATCTGCATCTGAGATTTCAACCACTGGTTTTTCAACTTCGATGTTTTCTAAACCTTTTAATTCTACTTCTGGGAACACTTCAAAAGTAACAGAGAAAGAGAACTCTTGACCTGGTTGGTAGTTGTTTGGGGTGAAAGTTGGACGACCTGCAAGGTTGATTTTTTCTGCGATAACGGCATCAAAGAATGCGCGTTGCATTTCATCAGATAACACTTCTTGACGAGCTGCCACTCCAAAACGTTGTTCAATAATTGAGTGAGGTACTTTACCTTTACGGAAACCGTCTACGCGAGCGTTTTTCGCATAGCCTTTTAACTGTTCTTTGTAAGCTGCTTCGATTTTATCTGCTGCTACGGTAATTGTTACACGGCGTTGTAAGCCTTCTAAAGTTTCGATAGAAATTGACATTCTTAAACCTCAATGGTGAGTATATAAAAAACAGGGAAATAGACTGGCATTGTAACGTTCAAAGCCACATCTTGCAAGCATTAACCATATTTAGAGATTTAATAAATTAAAATAAAAAAATATTAAGGGTGATGATTCTATGTCGAAATAAAGTAAGCATTATGCTAGAGTAATGTTAAGCTATTGATGTAAAGATAACTTATGACACTTGCCAAAACTTTAATTGAACGTACAGATCCAGAGTGCCGTTTGGAACAGCTAAAACAACGTTTAAATTCAAATATCTTATATTTTTCAAGGATAATTCAATGAAACAAGTTCAATTTTATGTTTTAAATAATAAAGATAATATTCATGAGCAAGCATGTGATTTAGCAGAAAAAGCATGGCGGCTAGGTAAACGCGTGTTGATTGCGTGCGAAACAGAGCAACAGGCATTGGAGATTGACGAGCTACTTTGGATGAAGGAACCAGACTCTTTTGTACCACATAATCTTTCTGGCGAAACGACGCAATACCCAACTCCTATTGAAATCAGCTGGAAAGGCAAACGCAATGCCCAACGTCGCGATTTATTGATTAGCTTGCAAGTGCAAATCCCTGAATTTATAGCGAGTTTTAATCAAGTCATTGAGTTTGTACCTGTAGATGAAACGGAAAAAATCCAAGCCCGCGAGCGTTATAAACAATATCGTCAGCAAGGCTGGCAACTTTCAACAGAACAAACAAATTCCTAATATAAAGGCATAATAGACAAAACAGTTAGTAAAAGTGAGCTTAAAGCTTTGTACTATAAGATCTAAGCTCATTTTTACCAATACTTTGGTCTATTATTGCCTTTTTATTTTAATACTTACACGTCATAAGTGGTTGAAGCCGTATTACCACCACGCCCCGTCCAGTTGGTGTGGAAGAATTCGCCACGTGGTTTGTCCGTGCGTTCATAAGTGTGTGCACCGAAGTAGTCACGTTGAGCTTGTAATAAGTTTGCTGGTAAACGTGCTGAGGTGTAGCCATCTAAGAAAGTGATAGCCGATGCCATACAAGGCATTGGAATGCCCACTTCAATCGATTTCGCCACTACTTTACGCCAGTCACTTAACGCATTTTCTAAAATGCCTTTGAAGTAGCTGTCTGAACCTAAGAAGATTAAATTTGGGTTCGCTTCGTACGCATCACGGATGTTGCCTAAGAAACGGCTGCGGATGATACAACCTTCACGCCATAACAATGCGGTTGCACCGTAGTTGATATTCCAACCGAACTGTTCTGATGCTTCACGAATGAGCATAAAGCCTTGTGCGTAAGAGATGATTTTTGAAGCTAATAATGCTTTACGCACCGCTTCGATCCATACTTTTTTGTCACCTTCAACTGGTGTGATGGTTTTGTTGAAGAGTTGGCTTGCGGCTAAACGTTGGTCTTTGAATGAAGATACACAACGTGCGAACACTGATTCAGTGATTAAGGTTAATGGAATACCGAAATCTAAGGCGTTGATACCCGTCCATTTACCTGTCCCTTTTTGACCTGCAGTGTCTAAGATTTTTTCTACTAACGGCTCGCCGTCGGCATCTTTATAGCCAAGAATGTCGGTGGTGATGTCGATTAAGTAGCTATCAAGCTCGGTTTTTTTCCATTCTGCAAAGATAGACTGCATCTCTTCGTAGCTTAAGCCTAAACCTTCTTTTAAGAATTGGTAGGCTTCGCAGATTAATTGCATATCACCATATTCGATACCGTTGTGAACCATTTTCACGAAATGACCAGCCCCTTCGCCGCCCACCCAGTCACAGCAAGGCTCGGCTTGTTCAGTTTTCGCCGAGATCGCTTGGAAGATTGGTTTCACATATTGCCACGCTTCTGCATTACCGCCTGGCATAATGGAAGGTCCGTGACGTGCACCCTCTTCACCGCCTGACACGCCAGAACCGATAAAGCGAATACCTTTCTCCGCTAAGGCTTTCACACGACGGTTTGTGTCTGGATAGTTTGAGTTACCGCCATCAATAATGATGTCGCCTTCTTCCAAGTGCGGTAATAATGCATCAATAAATTGATCCACCACATCACCCGCACGCACCATTAACATCACTTTGCGCGGACGCTCCAATTTAGACGCCAAGTCTTCTAAAGAATACGCCCCAATAATGTTTGTGCCTTTCGCAGCTCCTTCTAAGAACTCATCCACTTTTGAAGTTGTGCGGTTATACGCCACCACTTTAAAGCCGTGATCATTCATATTTAAAATAAGGTTCTGCCCCATTACGGCTAAGCCGATAACACCGATGTCGCCTTTTACTGACATTTTTTTCTCCTGTTGGTAGGGTAGGCTTTAGCCCACCATGATTTTTGATTTTATCCTACGTTATGCATAAGGGCTGTAAATGGTTAAATTTTTATTATCTTTTCCCAATTTACTACTGATTTTCCTGCACATATTACGCTCTAAGCAATGTGTATCCATATCAAAAACAATTAACGTATGATCCATAAATTCCCCTACAAGCGGTCAAATTTAAGTGAAAATTTACGTTTCTAACGAATCCCCCTACTTTAGCAAAGAGGAGGCTTTCGAGCATTTTTACGAAATGCTCTTAAAATTCGACCGCTTATTGTCTTCTAATCTCTACGTGCGATTTCTTAAAGGCTAATGCCACAGTTGCAATTAACATCACACCCGCTACAGCGATATAAAGCGTTTGTTTTTCCCATCCTGAGTCAAGCAATATTCCCGCAACCGTTGGAGCAAGTACTGAACCTGCACGACCTGCACCAATCGCCCAGCCCACACCTGTATTGCGAATATCCGCATCGTAAGTAGCTGGATTGATGGTATATAAACCACTGATACAACCGTTAATTAACGCACCGACTACCACGCCAAGTACCATTGCAATCGCAAGGTTCGCACTTGAAAGAATAAAGACTACAATTGCAATTGAAGACGCTACAGTAAATAGCATCAACACGCTACGTGCAGACCAGCGGCTGGCGATTAAGCCATAAACCAATGAGCCTGCTGCACCGCCAAGCGAGATCATCATTCCCACATTGATACTCTCTTCCATGGTCATTCCTGCTTCTTTTAACAACGCAGGGGTCCACGAGCTGATGAAGTAGAAGCAGAACATAATCGCAAAAAATGAGAGCCATAATAATAGCGTAGAACGCAGATATTTTTTGCCAAATAGCTCCCAGATCGGCAATTTTACTGCCATTTTCTCTGCTTTTGACGTTAAATCCCATTCGCCTGCAAAGCCGAGTTTATGTGCAATTTTATTTAAACGTGCTTTAGCATTTTGTGGCTGTTTTGAATTGAGGTAGTCGATTGATTCTGGTAACCAAATCCAAAGTACCACAAAAACGACTGCCGTCATTACGGCACCAGCAAAGTAAACAGCGTGCCAAGAGTAAGCGGCTTGTAACGATTTCGCGATAATCCCGCCAATCATCGCACCGATACCAAAGCCCGCTGCATAAACACTAATCGCAAAGCTACGCCATTTTTTCGATGAATATTCGCTAGTGATTACGTTAGTGCCTACCAAAATACCGCCTACGCCTAAGCCTGTAAGAATACGTGAGAACGCAAGGATTTCAGATGTAGTAGAAAATCCAGAAACCGCCAAACCCACTGCAGAAAATGCTACAGAAAGTAATAAAATTGGGCGACGACCGAATTTATCGGCAAGTGGTGCCAGCACCATTGAGCCGATTACCATACCAATTAACCCTGCACTCACGAGCATCCCAAATTCGGTTTTGCTCAAGCCAAAATCTTTGCTGATATTGGTTGCAGTAAAGGCGATGGCAAGCACGTCAAAGCCGTCTAAAAAGTTCATTACGGCAGCCATTAACACGATTGCCCACTGGTAAACGCCCATTGGGCTATTATCGATTTTTTCTCTTAAATTCATTAAGACCTCAAGTTGTATGTTGATTTTATTGGTTAATCCTCTCCCACAAAGGGAGAGAAGACATTAAACCTCTTTAATTAAAGAGCATCCTTCTTCAAAAGTATCTAACCATTGCCATTGTTCATTGCCAATTAATTTTCCACTTTCAATTGAAAATGTTGTTAAGCAACTCCCTAAACGATTTTCTAATGCTTGATTTAAATGCTGATAAGTGAACTCAATTTGTGTGTCGTTTATCCATTTCCCAATTAAAAAACCTTTTAAAATTTCACCACCACCATATTCGGCCCAAATCATTTTACCTTGTTGATGGTAATGAAATTCTGTTTGGCTACTCACTTCACCATTTGAGGTGTTTTTAACGGCAACAAATTTTTTATTATCTAAATTCAACATTAAAGCCACTCCGCATCTAATGTATCTATATCTTATTTTAGTCCGTACAATACTAATAAATTAACTCTTTGTCCATGCACTCATATGCTGTGTAAATCCAATATGCGGATAATAATCCACGGCTTGTGGCGCCGATAACAGCACAATTTTGGCTTGTGGATGTAAGGCTTGTTTAGTGTGTTCAATCAATTGCAAACCGATACTTTGTTTTTGATATTGTTCATCAACCGCTAAATCAGATAAATAACAGCAATAGGCAAAATCCGTCACGGAACGTGCCACTCCCACTAATCGTTCACCATCCCAAGCGGTGATTAATAAATCCGCATGGTGCAACATTGCCGCGACACGTTTTTCATCATCTAACGGACGGCGTGCCCCGAGCGTTGTTTTATTTAGCAATTCAATAAATTGTTTAACTGAAATTGGTTCATTCACTTTGTAGTCTATCATTTTGCAAGCCTGTAATATTTGATACTCAACTTGTTATAGCAATTTAGCTGCCGTTTTATCCAAGTACCATTCTGTTACACCATTTTTTGCCTGAATTTTTGCAGCTGGATAAGGCAAGTTTTCTGCGGGCGTTTCTTGGATTTCTTTCAAAATTTCCGCTTTTGCCGTGCCAGTCACTAAGTAAGTAATACGCTTGGCGTTTTCCAATAATTTCGCGGTTTTAGAAATGCGAATTTGCCCTGTTTCAGGATGTTTGGCAATCACAGCAACATTCGGATCATCAAAATTAGTTTGATGTGGGAAAAGCGAGGCGGTGTGCCCGTCGTTGCCCATTCCAAGAATAATCCAATCGAAGGCTAAATCTGGCACGCAAGCGGTCAATTCTTGCGAAAATCTTACCAATTCTTGTTCGACATTTTCTTCGCCACGAATGCGGTGAATGTTCTCGGCAGGAATTTGGATGTGATCGAAGAGCAGTTTTTGTACTTCGCCATAATTGCTTTCAGGATCTTGTGGTGGAACCATACGATCGTCCCCCCACCAGAAATGGAGATTTTGCCATTGAATTTCATTGGCAAACGGAGCTTGAGCTAAGGTTTTAAATAATAATTTGGGCGTTGAACCGCCAGAAAGAGAGATATGCACAGGATGATGTTGTTCGCTATATGCTTTCAATTCCTGAGCGATTTTTTCGACTGCTTGTTGAGCGGTAGGGAAGATAACTTTTTTCATTTTAGGTTCTCTATCATATCCCCTCTCCCACAAAGGGCGAGGGGAAAATTCATTACACTTTTTTCTTCATCATACCTGAAGGCTTACGCCATACTCTGCCGTGTTTGGCGATCAGCTTATCCGCTTCTTTTGGTCCCCAAGTACCTGCTTCATATTCATAGACACGACCATTTTGGGCTTTATAATCCAAAATAGGCTGCACAAATTTCCAACAAGCGTGCACTGCATCAGTACGGGCAAATAGGGTGGCATCGCCTTTCATTGCGTCTAACAATAAACGTTCGTAGGCAGTGAGAAGACTCGGAGAAGCTAAATCAGCATAACGGAAGTCCATTGACACTTCTTTTGCTTCAAAGCCTGCACCTGGTTTTTTCAAACCGAAACGCATTGAGATACCTTCATCAGGTTGCACGCGAATAATCAATTTATTTTCAGGCGCATTTTGGCTAAACACGGGGTGCGGTGTAGTTTTGAAATGGATAACCACTTCCGTTACGCGGGTTGGTAATCGTTTACCTGTGCGAACATAAAAAGGCACACCCGCCCAGCGCCAGTTATCGATTTCACATTTTAATGCCATAAAGGTTTCTGTATTGGAATCTTCTGGGACGCCTTTCTCTTCTAAATAACCTTTCGCCATTTCACCATCGATTTCTGCGGCGGTGTATTGCCCGAGCACAAGGTTATTTTTCAAATCTTCGTTAGAAAGTGGGTGTAAGCAGTAAAGCACTTTTGCTACTTCATCACGCATTGCGTCCGCGTTGATAATCGCTGGTGGCTCCATTGCAACCATGGCAAGCACTTGCAATAAGTGGTTTTGGAACATATCACGCATCGCACCTGAGCCATCGTAATAGCCACCACGTTCTTCCACGCCAATTGATTCTGCCCCTGTGATTTCCACATAATCAATGTAATTGCGGTTCCAAAGTGGTTCAAATAAACCGTTTGAGAAGCGTAACACGAGCAAGTTTTGCACAGTTTCTTTGCCTAAATAGTGGTCAATACGGTAGATTTGATGCTCTTCAAAGAAGCGGTGAATTTGCACGTCTAATGCTTTTGCAGTTTGAATATCATAGCCGAATGGTTTTTCCACAATAATGCGTTTCCAGCCGAACTCTTCGGTGGTTAAACCGTGTGCTGCCAAGCATTCTGGGATCACGCCATATAAACTTGGTGGGGTTGAAAGGTAGTAAAGCGTGTTGCCCGCACTACCATATTTGTCGTGTAAATCGTCAAGACGAGGCAAGAGTTTCACATAATCTAATGCATCGGAAGTATTTACTGCTTGATAGTAAAGGTGATGGCAAAATTCATCTAAAGTTTCACCGCTTGCATTCTCAAATTTAATTAACGCATCACGCATTTTTGCTCGGAATTGCTCGTCATTTAATTCCGTACGAGCCACACCGAGTACCGAAAAATGCTCGCCTAATCTGCCAACTTTATGTAAGTTATAAAGTGCGGGGATGAGCTTACGGAAGGTTAAATCCCCCGAAGCCCCAAAAATCACGATACAACAATTTTCTATGTTCATTTTTATTCCTAATGAGATTATAAGTTTTAACAATAATGCAACATTTTCGCTGTTTTTACTAATCGCTACAACTTATTAAATTGAAAGACATTCTGCCAATCGTGCTGGCTGTCGCGCACCATAATAAAATAAGGATTAATCAGCGTTTCGCGTTCATTGTAACTGAGCGGTTCAAAATGCAGATCAAAAATTTCGCCACCAATTTCGCTAAGTAGAACTTCTGATGCAGCAGTGTCCCATTCGCCAGTGTCGCCAAAACGGATATAGCAATCGCTAATTCCTTCCGCTACCAAGCCCGATTTTAAACTGCTTGAGCCATATTCCATAAAAGTAGCTTGATAAGGCGGTTTGAGGTTATCTTCGATATGATCAGGATGTACGAAACCAATCGCGATATGCAGATTGTGATCGCGATAGCCAGCTTGTTTCAAGCCGTGAAGCGGTCGAATTTCACCTTTTTCTTGCAAATAGCAGCCAAAATGTTGCATTGCAAAGTAGGTCTTTTCCAAGATAGGAGCGTGGATAACGCCTAAGACAGGGCGATTTTTGCCAATTTGTTTTTGCACAAGAGCAATAATCACCGCAAATTGATCAGTACGATTGATAAATTGTTGCGTGCCATCCAGTGGATCGATAATCCAATATTCATCCCATTTTTGACGCTCTTCAAAGGCAATATCGCAATTTTCTTCCGAAAGCACAGGCACATATGGCGTAAGCTGTTTTAACTGTTCAGTGATAAATTGGCTTAAAAAAAGATCCGCCTCAGTTACGGGTGTTTTGTCTGATTTAATGTGCACCTCGACCGATTTCGCATAAAAATCTTTGAGGTGTTCACCTGCATCTTGGGCGATTTTTACGATTTTATCCAACAAGGATTGATTAAGTGTTTGCATAGTTCCGTCCTTTTTTTCTATTTTTCCGTATTCTTATTTAAATATGCTTTTAATAAAAAGAGGGCGGATAAATTTCTGGCTTCGGCAAAATCAGGGGAGGCAAGTAATTCATCGATTTTTGCCAACGGATAGTGAACCAGCTCAAGCGGTTCAGGTTCATCGCCCTCAAGTTTGGATGGATAAAGATCTTCTGCCACAAAAACGTGCATTAAGCCAAACATATGACTCGGACCGCTGTATAAACTCCGTAACGGCTCCATTTTACGTGCACCAAAACCAATCTCTTCTTGTAACTCACGATTGGCACTTTCAATCGGCTCTTCGCCCGCATCTATAATTCCTTTCGGAAAGGTAAGTTCATAACGCTCAGAACCCACGGCATATTCCCGTACAAAAATTAAATTACCCTCGTGAATTGGCAAAACCATCACTGAAGAACGGCGTTGTGGCGTAAGGCGTTCATAGGTGCGTTCCTCACCATTAGAAAAACGTAAATCGACCGATTGCACTTCGAAAATTGCGGTTTTCGCAATGACAGAAACAGATTTAATTTCGGGTAGTGTTTTCATTTTATTTTTATCTTTACGTTAATCCTATGTAGAGAGCTATCTCCACCCTGAATTTTCCAAGATTTATCAGGCGGAGATAAGCTGCCCTCCAACACTAAGAGAAATGTTATTTACAACAAGATTAAGCATATCACAGTTTAAAATGTTTTACTCATCTCAAAATAAACCCGATTTTTATCGTAGCTATAAAATGGGTGATTACTGCTTACTTTCTGATATTGCCACGTCACTTTTGGTGTCACGCCAAAGAAATGCAAGTCACGATGCCAGAGCGTTAAAGCAGAAGAATATTCATCATTTTTTTGTATTTTGCCGATTAAATCTGGAGCAGGATGTGCCTGATAAGTTCGCTTCGCATAAGAAAACGAGATGCGGCTAGAAATTCCCCAGTCCCATTCTTGCCCCCAGCCTAAACGTGCACTGGTGCGTTGGTAAGCGTTGTCTTTATCGCGAGTATTTTCACGATTGTAATCCAAACCTGCAAACCAATATTGCCCGCTTTTTGGGACATATAAGAGCGTGTTTGACCACAAATAGTTGTTGCCGTTTAGGTGCTTACGCCAGTCGTAGCGTTGTTCACCATATTCCAATACGTTTGAAAGTTGCCATTTTTCATTCAGCCAGTAACTACTTTCAAGCTGCACACCTGAGTTTTTTGAATATTGTTTAAGCGATTCACTGCCCGATGAACCACCCGCATACCAACGTTTCTCGGTAAAGGGGGTAAGAGCAATTTCAAAACGCGCAGTTTGATAGCCTAAACCGATGCCTGTCCGCACATTAAGCTCGTTATATTTTTTGTTATCCCAATAATATTTTCCCGAAGCATCCAACGCTATTTTGGTAAAAAATTGATTTGGTAATGACCATTTTTTCTCCGTATTAAAGTAGTAAGAAAAGCCCTGTGCACTCTCTTTTTTCCATGCTTCCCAACCGCCTACTCTCGTGCCCGCTTTAGGTGCATTGTTGATATTAGTCTCGTTAAGGAAGCTCATCCCACCGCTAAATTTCCACTGATCACGTTTATTTAAAGCGGTCAAATATTGGTCGATAATTGCCACTGAATCGGGCGATAAATTTTCCGCACGCAATTTCTGGAATTGGTCTTTTGCTGCCTCATTATTGTTATTTAAAAAGAGGGCTTGAGCGAGCTGATAACGCAAAGCAGGAATATCCGATTTTTGTGCAAAGAGCGAGCGGTAACGTTCTACTGCAAGGCTAAAATTGCCTTGTGCTTTAGCCGAAATCGCTTCTGCCCACTCACGTAAGAATGGATCTTGCTTTGGCAAGTTTTGGTACATCGGCAGCAATAATTCGACCGCTTGTTCGTTGTTTTGTAACACAGCTGGAATTAAGCCTCGTACGATTAAATCAGGGTGCTGAGCTAATTCTTCTTTTGTCATCGACACCGTGCCTGATGTTTCTGTTTGTTCTGTATCAGGCTGAGTTTTAGGTTTTGGTTGAGCCACTTGGAAGCGTTCGGTTAAATCATTTTTAGGCTCAGCCATTTTCTTTTCTTGCGGTTGCACCACTTCTGCCTGTGCGAAAGCGGTCAGATTTAGTCCAAAGATTGCAAATACAATTGAGTGGGAAAGTTTCATTGATATTTCTCTTATATGGATATCCTAGGGAAAATCACAAAAAAAGGGCAAAAGCCCTTTAATTTTCTTGGTAGGGCGGGTTTGGAGCCGCCTTACGATTATTTTTTAATTAAAAACGTTACTGCATCTACATAGCGTTTGATGAAATCGTTAGTTGAGGTGGAATCTGAGAAACCACTTAAATTGATTTCATACTGCTCGTTTACGAAGAAAGCTGGCACACCACGAACTTTGAACTCTTCCGCAGCCTGAACTTGTTTGTTTACCAAACCATTGACCACAAAGCTGTTAATGCCGTTATCGAAATCTTCCGCACTTACGCCATTTGCCACGAATACCGCCTTGATGTCGTCCATTGATTTAAACGCATCTTTTTGTGCCCCTTCAAACAACGCTGTTTTTACTTTATCTTCCACGCCTTGAGCCATCGCAAACGCCCACGCACGAGTTAAGTTTTCAGATTGTCGACCTAAGAAATTCACGTGATATTGCACCAATTTTGTGCCTTCAGGCAAGTTTGCTTTAATTTGTGAAGGAATTTTGTAATTCAATTCAAAATCATAGCAATGCGGGCAGTAGAAAGAGAAAAATTCCAGCACCTCTTTTTGAGCCGATGGTGCTTGGCGAACGATATTGTACTCTTTACCTTCCACAGGATTTGACGCAAAAGCGGTCGAATTTACTGCGAAAAATGCAGAAAGTGCAACGAATGTAGTTTTTAATAACATTTTTTTCATTTTAATTTCCTTTAAAAAATATGGTTTCTATTAGACCACATTAGTCTTTCAAAATTCCACGTGCACGTAAAAGTGCTGTTTTAAAATCATCTTCGTAATCTTTTTTTAAGCCTGGGATTGGCTCGTGTTTGTCGGCATTACGCATTTTTAACTGATAAATCAACACCTCATCACGTAATGCAGGGTAGTTATCAGGTTCGCCCACCTCTACCGAGAGCTGCTGCAAAATATCCATCAAATGTAAATCAGGGTTTTTACGCCAATGGTCGCCCAATAGCTCTAATAATTCTTCTAAACGTTTGCATTTCATTGGAAAATCCTTAAAAAATCTTGTTGAAAATTGGCTCGGATCATATACTTTTAGCACTCTTTTTGCAAAGAAAAGCCCTTATTTATGACAGAAAAAACTTCACCTCAAATTCACGCTGTAATTCTCGCAGGCGGTTTAGCTCGCCGAATGAATGGCGTAGAAAAAGGCTTACAAAAGCTACAAAATCTTCCACTTATTGCACATATTTTGCAACGTCTTAGCCCACAATTATCAGCAGTAAATGGAAAAGTTTATTTGAATATCAACCGCTCACAGGCGGAATATCAGCAGTTTTTCCCTCACTTACCTTTTTACCAAGACGAAATGCCCAATTTCCAAGGGGCACTGAGTGGAATGCTTACAGGCTTTCATCAGATTGAAAGCGATTATCTGCTATTCGTGCCTTGTGATTCTCCATTTTTGCCCGAAAATTTGCTTAAAAAACTACTTACAGCCTTACAAATTAACCAAGCAGAGATTGCTTATGCCCACGATGGCGAACGTCCGCACCCGACTTTTGCGTTAATTCATCGCAATGTCGCAGAAGCACTGAATGATTACCTGCAAATGGGCGAACGCCGCTTATACCAATTCTTCCAACAACAAAAAAGCGTTGCGGTAGATTTTTCCGATCAAACAGCCGCATTTCGAAATTTCAATACATTAGAGGAATTGGCAACAGCAGAAATGCCTCGTACAACCCCCACCGTGCTAGCCATTACAGGCTACAGCGGCACGGGCAAAACCACGCTGTTGGAAAAACTAATTCCAAAATTGACCGCTTGCAACCTCAAAGTGGGTTTAATCAAGCATTCACACCATAACATTGATGTAGATAAACCAGGCAAAGATAGCCATCGATTGCGTCTAGCGGGAGCGAATCCCACCGCAATTGCCTGCGATGAACGTTGGGCATTAATGACCGAAACGCCCGAACAAGCGGTCGATTTTCAGCAAATTATTGCCAATTTCAAAGATGTTGATTTGGTGCTGGTCGAAGGCTTTAAACACGAGGCTCTACCCAAAATTCAACTTCATCGAAAAGAGGTTAAAAAGCCCTTACCCGAACTAGATGAATGGACCATGGCCACCGCCACCGATTACCCGATTGAACGAGAAAATCGATTGAATATCAATGATGTGGATGAAATTGCGGAGTTTGTAAAAAGTTGGTTGAAATAAAATATTTTTCAACTTTTCGAATGCACTCGAAAAATTATTTTTGCTAATTTGATAAAGTAAATAGCGGAGGGCGTATGAATAGATTAGGTTTCCGCTGTTTTCATTGTGATAAGTCGTTGGCAATAGTGAATCACGGCTTTTGTAGCCGTTGCGTCAAGTTGTTATCTTGTTCGCCTTATTGCGGACATTGTGGCAGTTTGTTGGCTGAAAATAGTTTATCTTGCGGAGAATGTTTGCAAAATGAGCCAAAATGGCAGCGAATGGTGCAAGTCTCTGTATATAAAAAACCGCTTGCAGATTGGATTCATCGCTTTAAATTCCATCAGCAATATTGGTTAGATCAGCCGTTAGCAAGATTGCTTTTATTAGCTGTAAAACAAGCTCAACGGGAGCATTGTCTGGTGCTTCCTGAAGCGATTTTGCCCGTGCCACTTTTTTGGCAACGCCATTGGAAACGAGGCTATAATCAGGCGGAGTTGATTGCTTGCCATCTTTCTCGATGGCTGAATATTCCGCTTGATACAAAAAGCCTTAGCCGTATAAGGCATACCGCTTCACAGCGTGAACTCACCGCTCAAGAACGGCGTTTGAATTTAAAAAACACCTTTCGTTTTGAGCCACAAGCGGGCAAATTTTACGAGCGAATTGCAATTGTAGATGATGTTGTGACCACAGGTTCTACGCTCAATGCGATTTGCAGAGAGATTAAACGTGTAGGTGTAAAAGAGGTACAAGTTTGGACATTAGCGAGGGCTTAACCTTTCAATTTCTCAAAATACTCTACAATTACTTCTACCGCTATTCTCACTTTTTCCGATTGCATCCGCTGAAGAGTGACTAAATACATCGGGTTCTTCGGCAATTCCCATTCTGGCAAAAGTTGCACAAGTGTGCCATCAGCAAGCTCTTTTTCTATCTCAAGGATAGGCTGAAGAGAAATGCCTAAGCCTTGCAGCGTTAAGTCTCGGCTTGCCAAAAGTGTATTGGTTTTAATACGATAGTTAGGTTTAATATGAGCTTTGCCTAAAGGGCTAGAAAGTTGTAAATAGTCGGGATCAAGTGAAGCAAAATGAATCCAATCTAACTGATAAAACTCATCGGGGGTTTGTGGGAAAAAATGCTTTTCGAGGTAATCTTTATGTGCCACGATAGCCAATTTCACATCATAAATATGGCGAGCGATCATATTGTCTTCCAATGCACGCGTGCCGATACGTAAAGCGATGTCTATCCTTTCTTCAATTAAATCAACCGCTTCATCCTTAAAAGAAAGATCCATGTTGAAATCAGAATGTTCTTCCAGAATTAATTTTAAGGCTTGAATAAACGGAGAACGGGTTAAACCTGAAGGGCAAGAAATTCTGAGCGTACCTATCGGAGAAGATCGCAACAGTTCGACGCTTTTTATTGCATTTTCAGCACTTTTCTGCATTTGACTAGCATGTTGATAAAAGACTTCTCCTGCTTCTGTAAGCGAAATTTTGCGGGTGGTGCGATTTAATAATTTAATTTTGAGTTGCTGTTCTAGCTTTTGGATCGACTGGGTAATTGCAGATGGCGTCATCGCCAACTTTTCTGCTGCAGTCTGCATTGAACCTCGTTCAATCACGGTCACAAAAACCGACATCGCTTTAAAATCATTCATCTTTCGTACTTTCTATTATTAAGCTGAGCTAAAAAGTTTATTTAGAAAAATCGGAATGATCAAGCAGAAAGATTCAATTACAATACAAGCCATATTTTTTATTACATTTCTTTAACTTTATTAGGAAACATTATGAATCAAGTATTTGAAAAATTCGAAAAACTTAGCCCAGTAGTATTTTTATTAGCACGTGTGGTTATCGGCTATATGTTCTTATTACACGGTACAGCGAAATTCTTTGAATTTCCCTTCTCAATGACAGGAGGAAACGGTAGTGTTCCTCTGTTCTCAATGTATGGGTTAGGCGGTATCTTAGAAATTGGCGGCGGCTTATTATTAGCATTAGGTTTATTCACTCGCCCCATTTCATTCTTGTTAGCAGGTCAAATGGCATATGCATATTTCTTTATTCATGTGACACCAGAAACGGTATTAGATCCGTTATCAAACAAAGGCGAAATAGCTATTATGTATTGTATGGCATTCTTACTTTTCTTAGTGAGAGGGGCAGGTTCTTTATCATTAGATGCAAAATTAGCGAATAAATAATATCGTTTTTTACTTATATTTCAAAAGTGGTTCAAAGCCTTGTACTGTGAGACTTTAAGCCACTTTTTAGTAATAATTTTATCTATTCTGCCTTAAGCAAAAAGGGGCATTGGTTTGGGTAGATGTGGAGATTGACGGGTTAAATTCCCCGATTTGTGCGATGATTACCGAAAAAAGCAGCCAACGCCTTGCACTCACGCTTGGGCGAGTGGTGATGTTGCTGATTAAAGCCCCATGGATTAAGCTCAATACAAGCAATACTACGGTAAATAATTTTGTGGGCAAGGTGGCTTCTATCAACCAAAATGAAGTGATGGTTAGTCTTAATAAAATCCAATTTTGTGCAACAACAGAATCTTCGCTTGAGGCGGAACTTGACATAGAAATCAAGCTACAATTGACCCAGAACAGATCATTCTGGCGACGTTATAAATAATCACACGGCTTAGGAAAGTGTTGGTTAATTATTTTTCATAATTCTTACCAACACTTTTTTCTATTATGTCTAAAATGCAAAATAATAAATATTTACATTTTATGGCTCTTTTTTAGTAGTAATTTAACTTATTTTGGTAACATTGCTTTTGCTTGTTTAAGCTGCTCTAAACCTTGTTTGCACATCATATCTTGTTGTGCTGTGGGTAAGGCTGTAATTTGTTTTTTGCTTGCTTCGTATTGTTGTTTCATCATTTCTTGTTGAGCTGCCGGAACTGCTGCAACAAATGTATCAATTTCTGCAAAATATTCTTTGCATGTTGCACTTAAATCAGCTGCCGATGCTGAAGCGACCATCCCTGAAACCATTAATGCGGTTAGTACTTTTTTCATATAAACCTCTTGTTATTGATTGATTAAATTGCCTCTATAATAGGCAACTTGATTATACTCGCTAAAATAAATAGAATGATGATCTAAATCAAACTTTTCACTTAATAAATCAGCGATATTTTTTGTAATTTAGCTCCAACCACTGCAAGCCAATGACCGCAATCACGTTATCTATTTTTCCCTCAATAACCCATTGGTAGGCTTGGGTTCTAGGAACTACGTGTACTAAAATATCTTCATTTTCTTCTTCCAAACCATGGATTGAACCGTTGCCGACTTGGGTACTGTCGATTAAACCGAGGAAAAGATGCAAACGTTCGAATTGTCCACCTGGGCTGTCCCAAACGCTTAAGGCGTGTTCGACCTCTTTGACTTCAATCCCCGCTTCTTCAAAGGCTTCGCGTTTGGCAACTTCGGCTGGGTTCTCTTCGCCTTTATCCACCATTCCTGCCACTAATTCGAGTAGCCACGGGGTTTGGTCTGAATGTTTTTGATATGCACCAATGCGAACTTGCTCAACCAAAACGACATTATCCAATTTTGGATCGTAAGCAATCAGTGCTGCTGCTTCGCCTTTAACAAGTAATTCACGCACCACTTCGCCACTGAATTTGCCTGAAAAAAGTTTATGGCGAAAATGGATTTTCTTTAGCTCAAAATGTCCTTTATAGACAGTCTCTTCTTTAATAATTTCGAGGTCTTTTTGACCAAATTGTAAGATATTACTCATACGATATTCCTTCATTGACTGAATAAACAAGCGGTTGAAATGCACAGTTTTTTTGCAAACCACCCTTTTTCCATTCCCATAAATCTAGCTGGTATCTGTTGCAAAATCCAAAGAAATAGGCAAGAAAAAACGGGAATTGATGATAAAAATGCAAAACACCTCGCGGACAATGCTGGCTTTTTATCGTTTTCTCATTGGGGCGGTGAGTCACTTCCGACAGCTTCATAATCCCCACTCCCTGCGATTTTAGCACTGCTTCTCGCAAACACCAGCTCAAATAAAAGCGTTCTGCTAAATTCGTCAAAATCTGTGGTTTTTCAAGCAACTGTTCTGCTTCAATCGCATCGGCATAGTGGCGGATAAGTGGTTCAAAACGGCGAATTTTTTGCGGATGCTCTAAATCAATACCGACTACAGGGCTTCGTTCCCCACTTGCCACTTTCGCAAAAATAATGGCGACATAATCGCCCGAATGTGTGATGTTAAAATCAATTTCTTGCTGTGCGAAATAAGGGCGACCATTTTTTGCTCGCTGAATCTGTTCGGCTAAATTCGGATCAAAACCGTGCTTTTTGAGCAACGTTTTCAGCAAAAATTTTGCCATTCGTCGGCTTTTCCAACGCTTTAGCTGGCGTTCTGTAAAATGTTCAGGCGGTGAAAATGGCTCGGCAATTGTCTCATCATTGTGGGCAAACACCACCTCAATTTGGCAAAAGTGTTCCATGAATCTACCGCTTGAGAGCTAAGGTTAATACGCCAGCAACTACTAAGCCAATACCTAGCCACTCTTGTTGGCTTGGGCGTTCGCCTAAAAACAGAAAAGCAAAAACAGCAACCAGTGCAAGGCTCAATTTATCGATAGGGGCAACTTGTGAGGCATTGCCCATTTGCAAGGCTTTGAAATAAGCCAACCACGACGCTCCCGTTGCCAAGCCTGAGAGGATTAAAAATAGCCAGTTTTTACCGTTGAGCGAGCTAAGTGGCTGCCATTTGCGGGTGTAGGTTAAAAAAAGAATAAGAGCAAGAATGATAACGATGGTGCGGATAAAGGTCGCAAAATCGGAATTGACGCCTTGCAAACCTATTTTGGCAAAAATTGCCGTGAGTGAGGCAAAAACTGCCGAGGCGAGTGCCCAATAAAGCCAGTGATTTGACATAAATAAATTTCTTTTAATTTGATATTTTCGATAGACGATATTTTATCAAAATTATGGATAAAATAACTTTTCTTTTATGATAAAAAAATGTTATAAGATAATGGAATAAGCTTGCAAGCGGTTAATTTTGCCGTTTGTGTTGTAGTTTTGTTTTACGATGTTTTTTGCCAATATAAGGAGTGAATGATGATTAGGCAAATTAAGAATTTCCTTAAACTTGAATCTTCAGGCGGCATCCTGCTTTTTGTCGCGGCTATATTAGCGATTATTTGTGCCAACACAGGCGTACAATCTGTCTATTTTGATTTTTTACAAACCCAAGTGGTGTTGAAGGTTGGGGCTTTTGCGATTGATAAACCACTTTTAATGTGGATTAATGATGGCTTTATGGCGGTCTTTTTTGTGCTTGTTGGACTTGAAGTCAAACGAGAAATGTTTGAAGGCTCGCTTTCAAGCGTGCGTAAAGCTTCTCTTCCCGCATTTGCCGCATTTGGTGGAATGATTGTACCTGCGTTGATTTACTATTTTATCAATCACCATGATCCTGAACTTGTTCGTGGTTGGGCAATCCCAATGGCGACGGATATTGCTTTTGCATTAGGTATTGTCGCATTACTCAGTAAGCAAGTGCCATTACCACTAAAAATGTTCTTGCTTGCGTTAGCCATTATTGATGATATTGGTGCTATTGTGGTAATTGCTATTTTCTTCTCACACGAAATGAGTATGCCTGCGTTAATTGTGGCGAGTCTTGCGATTATTACGTTATTCACGATGAACCGTTATAAAGTAGTGAGTATGATTCACTACTTAATCGTCGGATCAATTTTATGGGCATCTGTGCTGAAATCAGGTGTACATGCGACATTGGCTGGTGTGATCATTGGTTTTGCAATCCCTCTACGAGGTAAAAATGGTGAAACACCTCTTTACCACTTAGAACATATTTTAGCTCCTTGGTGTTCATTTGTGATTCTACCGCTCTTCGCATTTGCCAATGCAGGCGTCTCATTTGATGGTATGAGCTTAGAAAAATTGACTTCACCTGTGCCACTAGGTATCGCATTGGGTTTGTTTATTGGTAAACCAGTTGGTGTATTCTTATTCAGCTATGTTGCAGTGTTGCTTCGCCTTGCAGGTTTACCACAAGGGGTCAATTTCAAACAGATTTTTGCGATTGCGGTGCTTTGTGGTATTGGTTTCACGATGTCTGTTTTTATCGCAGGCTTAGCTTTCGGTGCGGATAATAATGATGGCAGCAATATGCTCCCATTAGCTCAATTAGGTATCTTAATTGGAACGAATTTATCGGCAGTTGTCGGCTATATTCTATTGAAAGCTACGACAAATAAGAATAAAGTAACGGCTTAATGATTGCCCTTTTCCTTTGTAGGAGAGGGATAATTTCAAGGCGTTCAGCATTGAAATTTGGGAGAGAGTAAGCGGTCATTTTTGACCGCTTTTTTGCTCCTCTTTGACAAATTGCTAAATGCAATTTTCCTGTCTCTCCCTACGAGGGGAGAGAGTAAACGTTTTTCTTATCTATTTGTATTATGAAACTCGCTAATCTTTCTAAACCTACCGCACTGATATTAATTCTTGCAATTACCCTACTCAGCAGTTACTTTCTCCTTATCGGTTCAGGAATGTTCCCTGAACCTGATGTCGGGCAAATTCTGCTGACCAGCGTACTGATTATTTTCCTCAGCTCTAGCAAAAAAGCCTTCTATTTTTTACTGCTTCCGCTAGCAATCATTCACGCAATTTATACGCCAACAGGCTTAAATTTTGGTGCACCAAGTTACCAATATATCGCCTCAATTTTTGCCACGGATTTGCTTGAAACCAAAGAGTTCTTACAGCAAATGCCAATCAGCAGCTACCTCATTGCGTTTGTAATTCCGTTGCTTATCTGGCTGCAATATAAAATCCGTTTGAATACAGGCATTCAATTCCAACGCAATCGTACCTTCGTGGTACTTTCAGGCTTGCTCTTTGCCTATTATTCACCTATTGCAGAGCCACTTAAACAAGCGGTTGATTCTGCGGTAAAAATTACCAAAGAGATGCACACGCTTAAAGAGATGGCAAAAGCGAACAATTGGGGTAGCTCAACGCTCGAAAATTCGAAATATGATGATTATGTGATTGTATTAGGCGAAAGTGCTCGCAAAGATTACCATCGCGCCTATGGCTACCCTGTGGAAAACACCCCTTTTATGTCGAGTGCGAACGGTACGTTGATTGACGGAATGACCTCCGCAGGTACAAACACCATCGCGTCATTGCGTTTAATGCTTACGTTGCCAAACAAAGAAAGTTGGGAGCCACACTATGATTTGAGCTTGCTTGACCTCGTAAAATCCGCAGACGTAAAAACCTATTGGATTTCCAATCAAGGCTTTTTAGGCGAATATGACACACCAATTTCCTCGCTTGCCTCCAAAGCGGATGAAACAATATTTCTTAAAAATGGTGGTAGCTTTAACTCTACCAATTACAGTGACTTTGATCTCTTGCCGAAATTCGCTCAAGTGTTAGAAGCCCCTGCACAAGGTAAACGCTTTATCGTATTGCACCTTTACGGCTCACACCCGTTAGCTTGTGACCGCGTGGAGGATTATCCGAAAATCTTTAAAGAAGGTGAAATCAAACCGCAATATGATTACCTCAATTGCTACATCTCATCGATTAAGAAAACCGATGATTTCTTAAAACGCACCTATGAGCAATTGAAAGAGAACGAGCAAAAAACGCACCGTTCATTCTCGATGATCTATTTCTCTGACCACGGTTTATGTCATCAAACGAACGAAAAAGATGGTGCGATTTTGTTCAACCAAAACTGCCACAGCCAGTTACACCATAATATTCCGCTATTTAAAATTTCGTCTGATGACACTGAACGCCACGAATATAAAGTATTCAAATCTGGATTGAACTTCTTAGAAGGCATCGCTCATTGGGTGGGGATTCAAAATCCAAAACTTGGCAAGGAAGATCTGTTTTCAAATCAAGCAGATAAAGACGACTATGGTTTACAAAAACAGATTAAAGAGAAATACCGTAAGGATGTAGATCCTGCGGTAGATGTACGTTTGAAGTAATAAACTGTGTAAAAAGCCACAATTATTTAATTGTGGCTTTTTAAATAAGAAATTAGCGACTTATTTCATCAACATCTGGTTGGTGAGTAATACGGTTGCGTAAATCGCGGCGAATTACCTCGATTGTCCAGAACCAGAAGATGTGACCTACTAATTCAGAGATGTGCTCATATAATGGCCATTCTGCAACTGGTGGTGTTAAACCTAACGCAGGGAATGTAATGTAGTGAACACAGATGTTTGCGATGATACCCGCACCGATACCTTGCCAGAATTTAATTTTCGGGAAGATTTCAGCCACAACACAGTAACCGATAGCGAACACTAATGAGAAAAGCATATGAGTTACTCCGATCCAGTTAAATGCGTGGTCTGCAAATGTGAATACTGCTTCTGTTGGGTCGATACCGATGTAGTCGCGTAAGAAAACGTGTGGTGGATTTAAGAAAGCACGTGAACAAACTTCGAAAATTTGGTTTTGAGTTAAACCAGTGATGTCCACTTTACACGCAGCTTCGAAGAAATCAATTGGACTACGTGGTGGGAATGGATGCTCTGCACCCCATTTTACGAATGCTGAAATAATGCCCGCGATAATACCAACAAATACCGCCACGCCATAACGACGTTTAGATGGTTCTGAGAATAAGCTCATTTTGATGTCCTCAAATTAATTTAAAAGATAAAAAATTTCCGACTTTTGAAGAGTGTGTGATTCTACGCCTGTTATATAGCTTTATCAAACAAAAATACTTAAATTAAGTTACATTTGTTTAGCTGTTTATTATCTTTTAACATTTAATCAAAATAATTAACTTTATTCCTGTTTGAGATATGCACTCTCTCGGTTTTTAGATCTATTCATAGACAAGCGGTCATAATTCGCTTACTATTTGCAAATATCATACAAACCGCTACAATGCGGTTAATTTTTTATATAAACAAAGGATCATTTTTAATGAAAATTACTAAAAACGTAGTACCAAGCATTGCTTATCAAGTACGTACTCAAGATGGCGTATTAGTGGATGAAGCACCAGTGAACCAACCGCTAGAATACTTACACGGTCACAACAATCTTGTTGAAGGCTTAGAAAAGGCATTAGAAGGTAAAGCGGTTGGTGATACTTTCGAAGTGCGTGTAAGCCCAGAAGAAGGCTACGGCGAATACAACGAAAATATGGTACAACGTGTGCCGAAAGATGTATTTATGGGCGTAGAGGAATTAGAAGTAGGTATGCGTTTTATCGCAGATACTGACTTAGGTCCATTGCCTGTTGTGATCACTGAAGTGGATGGCGATGAAGTAGTGGTTGATGGTAACCATATGCTTGCAGGTCAAGAATTACTCTTCTCTGTAGAAGTAGTGGGTACACGTGAAGCAACTTTAGAAGAGATTGCACACGGTCACATTCATTCTGGTCACGAACACGGTTGTGGCTGTGGTGGTCACGACAGCGATGAAGAAGAAGGTCACGGCTGCTGTGGCGGTGGTCATCACCATCATCATGATCACGGACACAATCATGGTGGCTGTGGTTGTAGTGGACACTAATTAACTAATTGCAATGGGGCGTGCTAAACACGCCCTTTTCGACTATCTAACCCTTTCAATCCCTGCCTTTGGGAAGATCATTAAAATCAATCATATGACACAACAAATCCAATCGAATACGGACTATCTCCGCACTATTCTTAGTTCCAATATTTATGATCTCGCTCAAGTCACGCCATTACAAAAAATGGACAAGCTCTCTTCACGCTTGAAAAATAATATTTTCATCAAACGTGAAGATCGCCAGCCAGTGCATAGCTTTAAGCTACGCGGGGCATTTGCGATGATTTCTAATCTTTCTAAAGCTCAAAAAGAAGCGGGTGTGATTGCGGCTTCTGCGGGTAACCACGCTCAAGGTGTCGCGCTTTCAGCGAAACATTTAGGCTTACGTGCCTTAATTGTGATGCCACAAAATACACCAAGTATTAAAGTGGATGCGGTGCGTGGTTTTGGTGGAGAAGTATTGCTTTATGGTGCGAACTTTGACGAAGCCAAAGCCAAAGCACTTGAGCTTTCGAAAGAGTTGAATATGACCTTTATCCACCCATTTGATGCTCCAGCCGTGATTGCAGGGCAAGGCACAATTGCGATGGAGCTCATTCAGCAACGTTCCGATCTAAACCGCATTTTTGTGCCTGTTGGCGGCGGCGGTTTGATTGCTGGGATCGCAGTGCTCGTGAAACAACTTCTGCCTGAAATTCAAGTCATTGGGGTAGAATCCAAAGACTCTGCTTGTTTATATCACGCATTAAAAGCGGGTCAGCCTGTCGATTTAGATCACGTAGGTTTATTCGCAGACGGTATTGCGGTAAAACGCATTGGCGATGAAACTTTCCGTATTTGTAAACAATATGTCGATGATGTAGTTTTAGTCGATAATGATGAAATTTGTGCGGCACTGAAAGATATTTTTGAGAATGTACGTGCGGTGGCGGAGCCTTCGGGCGCAACCTCGCTTGCAGGTTTGAAAAAATATGTGAAAAAGCACGGCATCGAAGGAGAAAATCTTGCTTGCGTGCTCTCAGGTGCAAACCTTAATTTCCATACCTTGCGTTTTGTGTCTGAGCGTTGCGAAATTGGCGAAAAACGTGAAGCCTTATTAGCGGTAACCATTCCAGAGCAGAAAGGCAGCTTCTTAAAATTTTGCCAAATTCTGGGTAGCCGTGCGGTGACAGAATTTAACTACCGTCATGCAGATGATGCCAACGCGTGTATCTTCGTAGGTGTTCGTATTTCTGGCAGCCAAGAAAAAGCAGAAATTCTCGAGGAGCTTCGCCAAAATGGTTACGATGTGAGCGATTTATCAGATGATGACATCGCTAAAACCCACGTGCGTTATATGATTGGTGGCAGACCGGCTAGTATTCAAAACGAAAAACTCTACCGCTTTGACTTCCCAGAACAGAAAGGGGCATTGCTTACATTCTTACAAGCCTTAACTGATTGGGATATTTCGTTGTTCCACTACCGTGCACACGGTGCAGACTACGGCGATATTTTAGCCGCATTCCCTGTAGCTGAAGGCTCAGAAGCAGAATTAACCAAACATTTAGAACAATTAGGCTATCGCTACCAAGACGTGAGCGACAGCTTGGCTTATCAATACTTTTTAAAATAAGGAACATTTATGGCTCGCAAATATTTCGGTACAGATGGTGTACGTGGTGAAGTCGGTAAATTCCCAATTACGCCAGAATTTGCGTTAAAACTCGGTTGGGCAGCAGGTAAAGTACTTGCGACTCAAGGCACGAAAAAAGTGATTATTGGTAAAGACACCCGTATTTCTGGCTATATGCTGGAATCAGCACTTGAAGCAGGTTTAACTGCAGCAGGTTTATCTGCGGTATTCGTCGGTCCAATGCCAACCCCTGCAATTGCGTATTTAACCCGCACTTTCCGTGCAGAAGCGGGGATCGTGATTTCAGCGTCTCACAACCCATACTACGACAACGGAATCAAATTCTTCTCATCAGTGGGCGAAAAATTACCTGATGAAGTGGAAGAAGCGATCGAAGCGATGTTAGATGAGCCGATGGATTGTGTTGACTCTGCAAACCTTGGTAAGGCGAGCCGTATCAATGATGCGGCGGGTCGTTACATTGAATTTTGTAAAGCAGGTTTCCCATCCGAATTAAGCTTAGACGGCTTAAAAATTGTGGTGGATTGTGCGAACGGTGCAACTTACCACATTGCACCAAACGTAATGCGTGAGTTAGGGGCTGATGTGATCGAAATTGGTACTCGCCCGAACGGTTTAAACATCAACGAAAAATGCGGGGCAACTGACATTAAAGCACTTCAAAAAGTGGTGAAAGAGTCGGAAGCAGACATCGGTTTAGCTTACGATGGTGATGGCGACCGCATTATGATGGTAGACCACTTAGGCAATAAAGTAGATGGCGACCAAATTCTGTTTATTTTGGCACGTGAAGCGTTGCGTGCGGGCAAATTAAAAGGCGGTGTAGTGGGTACATTGATGAGCAATATGAGTTTAGAACTCTCATTAAAAGAGCTTGCTATTCCATTCGTACGTGCCAACGTGGGCGACCGCTATGTGCTTGAGCAATTAAAAGAGAAAGGCTGGAAATTAGGCGGTGAAAACTCAGGTCATATCATCGTGTTAGATAAAAACACCACGGGTGATGGTATTGTTGCCTCGCTTGAAGTGTTAGTGGCAATGGTAAAACACAATCTAACCTTAAACGAATTAGCAAAAGCCGTGCCACTCTTCCCACAAGTATTAATTAACGTTCGCTTCGCAGGCGGTGAAAACCCACTCAATAGCGAAGAAGTAAAAGCTGTTGCAAAAACAGTAGAAGAACGCTTAGCAGGAAAAGGACGTATCTTGTTACGTAAATCAGGTACAGAACCGCTTATTCGTGTGATGGTAGAGTGTGAAGATGCAACGTTAGCCCAAAGCTGTGCGAAAGAGATTGCGGAAGCAGTGAAACGTAACTAATTCTTCCATAAACAACAAGCGGTGGATTCTGTAAAACAAATTGCAAAATCTACCGCTTGTATTTTAGTAAGTTACTACCACGCTTAAATCTAATTCTTTACCTGATTTATTTGTATCAAATCTTGTGCCAAAAATAATGGTTGCTTCTTGGTTGGTTTTTTCAATGATTGTTTGAGTAATCAAATCAACCTCTTTAAATTCTAATTGCTCACCTGCAACAATATTGATTAATACTCCTTTCGCTTTGTCGAGTGAAACGGATTTATCGCCTAATTGATTTAATATCTTTCTAGTCGCATCTTTAGCTAACATATTTTTAGCATAACCAGCTTTAGCGTGTTTACCACATTCAAATAAAATTCGGTGAATATCTGCGAAATCAATGTCAACTAAACCTTCCTGAGTCAGGATATCAATAATAGATTTTATTATTTTGCTACATAATTCTGTAGAGGTTTCATTAAAAGAGCAACTAGCAAATTCTACTTCTTCTGGCATTGAACAGCCTACAACAACAATGGGATTTGATGTTGCTCGGCGGATTTTTGCCCATTCCTCTTCATTAAGTTTATCTGCTACAATAAATGTCATATCATTCTTTGATAACTCTTCTAGTTCTTCAAATTTTAAGCAGTAAATTTTAGCTGGATACATCAACGAATTAACCACTCTCACACCAAATTCGCCTTTGGCAACAATAGAAATTACAGGGATAATTTTTTCTTCAAAAATCGGCTCAAACATTTTTCTTCTCCTATTGATTTAAGCTATATGCAGAATAATAAAATAATGCAACAAATTATATCGCCTTAATCACTTTTACAAAAAATTTCCTAAATTTGACCGCTTGTTGGTAATTCAACTTCCACTAACAACCCCGTTTCAAAACTCACTGAATCTTTTAATTCAATTTTTCCACCATAATTTTTCACAATCTCCTCAGCAATCGCCAAGCCTAAGCCAGAGCCTTGTTGCTCTGTGCCAAGAATGCGGTAGAACGGATCTAGCACACGTTGGCGTTCTTCTGGTGGAATGCCGTTGCCGTTATCTTCTACGCAGATCTGAATGCTACCGCCTTTCTCTTTGACACTTAAATCAATCTGGCTACCGTTTGGTGTGTAGCGAATGGCGTTATCCACCAGCGTTTTAACGAGCAAGTAGAGATCCGTTTCTGAACCGTGGAACTTGACTGCTTGCTCATTCGTTACACCCAAATCCTGATCTTTATCGAGGGCAAGAGGTAGCAAATCTTCAATTACGCTGCGGAAAATATCCTGCACGTTAAAATCGCTGTGGTTTTCCATTTTGTTATTTTGAATGCGAGCCAATGAAAGCAGCTGTTCTAGTAAGTTACGACTACGCTGAAGACCTTGTTTCACTTGGATAAGTTGAGTTTTGGCTTCAGCAGGCAAATCTTGATGAGCGAGTTGCTCTACTTGCAAGGAAAGTGCAGTCATCGGACTACGCAACTCGTGTGACGCATCCGCAATAAAGCGTTTTTGTTGCTGAATAAATTCATCTGTTCGCCCCAGCAAGCGGTTGATTTCCACCACAAATCCGCGAATTTCGCTCGGGATTTTTTCCGTCGGCAACGGTGTAAGATTTTGCTCGTGGCGTTTTTCTAGCTTGTGAGAAAGTCTGTCTACAGGCTTCATTGCGAGACGGACAATCCAAATGGTCAGCAAAATAATCAACGGCAACAACACAATCAGCGGAATCACGCTCTGCCATGCACTGCGGAATGCCAGTTCTTCACGATATTCATTTTCTTGGGTGATGATAATCTTGCCGTTGGGTGTGTTACGAACGTAAGTGCGGTATAAATCATTGGCGTTTTTCAACGTAAACCAAAAGCGATTTTCTTTGTGCGGTTTGACTCTTTTGTATTTTTTGCCATCTTTTCTGAGTGTATGGAAACCATCTTCCATTTGCTGTGGAAAATTCGGCGGAAGACTTTCTGTATGCGTGCCGTTTCGCTCAAAATGCATATAAATTCGTGCATCGTTATCGCGTGGTGGACGAAAATCCCCCGAAAGTGCGGTCGGATTTTCCACAGAATTGACAAAGCCCGAAAGCTGAACCAACATATCGTCTTGCAGTTTGTACGTTTCGCGGTAAGTATCGTAGAACGAAACACCGCCCGCAATGCCTGCCACCACGGTGAAAAGGGCAGTAAAAGCTAAAGTGAGTTTGAGTTGGATTGAGTTTTTCATTTTTCCTCTTAGGGTAAGGTTATTATCCGAGGTATCACTAATTTTTAGACACCAACCACCCCACGCCTCGCACATTTTTAATATGCTCTTTGCCGATTTTCTTGCGTAAGGCGTGAATCAGAAAATCAATGGCGTTGCTCTCCACCTCATCGCCCCACGCGTAGATTTTATCTTCCAAATCGGCACGAGAATGGATAATCCCTGGTCTTGTCATTAAGGCTTGCAGAATGGAAAACTCTTTGTTGCTAAGCTCAATCGGCATCGGTTGATCAGCGAGAGTAACTTGGTAATTCGTCGGATTGAGGGTTATAGCACCGTTACTTAACAATGGTGTACTTTGTCCGCTTTGGCGACGCAGGACAGCACGAATGCGGGCAAGTAATTCGGACAAATCAAAAGGTTTAATAATGTAATCGTCCGCCCCACCGTCTAAGCCTGCCAAGCGACTATCCAAATCATCACGCGCGGTGACAATCAACACAGGCGTATTGTTTTTCTCTTGTCGGAGATGTTTCAGTACTTGCAAACCATCTTGCCCTGGTAAACCCAAATCGAGCAACACCAAATCATATTGTTGGCTGTTTAACGCCTGTTCTGCCGTGTTGCCGTTGTTTACCCAATCCACCGCATAACGAGCGGTTTTTAAGCCGTTCGATACCGCTTCGGCAATCATTTTGTCGTCTTCGACCAATAAAATTCGCATAGTAAAAATGAAGGATCAAAAAATTGACGAGATTTTATCGAAAAATAGGCGGAAATACATCCGCCCGACATCGCACAATGCGAAGATAAGATTAGTTTTGACGGAAACCGCCTTCATTTTGAGGATGTTTGTGACGTTCGCCTTTTTCAAAACGAGCGTGTTTATGATGTTTACCTTCATGTTTTTGTGGCATATCAATAATTTGCCCGCTGTTTGCATCTACCGCCACTTTATAAACCACACCATTGTTTACGGTTTCAATTTTGTAGAATACCATACCGCGTTTATATTCTAAGTCCGCTTCTGCCACTTTACCGCCCGTTTTTGCTACCGCGGTGTCCATTGCTTGAGCGAAGTTCACTTGTGGTGCAATATCTGCTGTTGGGCTAACTTTCACGGTTTTAAGGGCTTTGCTTTCCACGCCTAAAATATCACCGCTTGCTGCATCTACTGCCACTTTTTGTTTTTGACCGTTAGCAAACATTTCAACTTCAAAATGATCTTTACCAAAGTAGTGATGTTTAAAATCAATACTTTTTATTTTCGCATCGGCACCGATTTTTGTTTGTGCGGTAGATAATGCTTGTGCTGCCGTGATTTTAGCTTTACCCAAAGCATCTTGGTCTTTTGGAGACATTGCATTTGCATTGATTGCACCGAAAGCCATAATACCTGCTAATAATGTTGCTGCTAAAGTTTTTACTGATTTTTTCATAAGTTGCTCCTTGTAAGCATGTAAAAATAGTTTATTTTCATAGAGTTTAAAATCATTATGACCAAAAGCATCTCTACTCTTGATGGTGTGTATTCTAGAGAGGAAAAATTAGCGGAAAATTAGCAAAACAAAATTTTTTATTTTCAGAAAAATTTTCAAATGACTTATGACAAATTATCACTTGATGTAGCTTGCTCTTTGGCACACATTGAGACCAATTTTTATCTTTAAAGCAATAATAGGAAAACGTAATGAACCAACAAGAAATGAAGAAAATAGCGGCGAAAGCAGCACTGAAATTTGTGACAGCAGATACTATCGTTGGCGTGGGTATCCTTTCTCGCTTGCCGAAGGAGTAAAAATAAGGCTGATTGGAGGAAATCAATCAGCCTTTTACTTTAAAGAATTAAATTTTATACATTCACCATTACACGCGAAATTCGCCCTTCGGCAATTTCTTCATCACGAATGGTCATCACTTCACAGCCATCTTTGGTCACCACAATTTGGTGTTCATATTGAGCTGAGTGGCTACGGTCTTTGGTTTTTACTGTCCAGCCATCATTCATCGTGCGGATCTCTTTTTTGCCTGCATTGACCATTGGTTCAATGGTAAACACCATGCCTTCTTTTAACACTACACCACCATCGTCACCGTTGTAGTGCAAGACTTGTGGATCGCAGTGGAACTCTGTGCCTACGCCGTGACCGCAATATTCACGTACCACAGAGAAGCCTTCTTTTTCCACATATTTTTGAATCGCTGTGCCGATCTCTTTTAAGCGAATGCCTGGTTTTACTTGGCGTAAGCCAATGTAAAGTGATTCTTGTGTTACTTCTAATAAGCGTTTATCACGAATAGAAGGCTCGCCTACCACATACATTTTGGAGTTGTCGCCGAAATAGCCGTCTTTGATTACCGTGACATCGATGTTTACAATATCACCTTTTTTCAGCTTTTTGTCATCACTTGGAATTCCGTGGCAAACTACTTCATTAATAGAAATGCAGGTTGATTTTGGGAATCCGTGATAGTTTAAACAAGCAGGAATTACTTTCTGCTCATTAACCATATATTCGTGGCAAATGCGGTCTAATTCGCCTGTGCTCACGCCCTCTTTCACATAAGGTTCAATCATTACTAACACATCGGAAGCTAATTTGCAGGCTTCACGAAGTTTCTCGATTTCTTGTTCGTTTCTTAATGGAATATTACTCATAACGTTCTCTTTATCATAAAAAATTAAGGGGATTATACCTTTTTTTGGTACAATCCCCAATTTTCTTCTACAAAATTTAATTCGTTCAGAAATAATTATTTTTCTATTTTTTCATCATCGCTTTAGCAAAGATTTTCGTTTTCGCATAAATAAAAACCCTCAGAACTCAATGTCCTGAGGGCTTTCTCTATCTTTAATTGGTGGGCTAGAAGCCCACCTTCTGGATTACTCTTCTGAATCCATTTCTGCATTTAACAAAGCAGCTAAGCTTTGGGTTGCGTCGTCAGCGACGAACTCAAACTCTGCTTCAATGTCTGCATCAGTGGCAAAACTGTTGGTTGGATTTGCAAAAGTTTCTGCAAAATCAACCGCTTGTCCTGCAGCTGCCGCAGCACGTTTTTCTGCACGTGCTTTGTGGTAAGCAAAACCTGTACCTGCTGGGATTAAACGACCTACGATAACGTTCTCTTTCAAGCCTCGTAATTCGTCTTGTTTACCTGCAACGGCTGCTTCGGTAAGCACACGGGTAGTTTCTTGGAACGATGCCGCTGAGATAAATGATTCAGTCGCAAGTGATGCTTTGGTGATACCTAGCAATTCACGTTCAAATTCTACCAACGGTTTGCCTTCTGCTGCACGTTTGCGGTTTGCAATTTTCACGCGTGCCACTTCCACTTGTTCCCCTTCAAGGAATTCTGAGTCGTAAGCGTTGGTGATGATTGCTTTACGCAACATTTGGCGAACGATAACTTCGATGTGTTTATCGTTAATTTTTACCCCTTGTAAGCGGTAAACTTCTTGTACTTCGTTCACGATGTAGTTGGTTACTGCGTGTACGCCGCGTAAACGTAAGATATCGTGTGGCGTTTCTGCACCATCAGAAATCACGTCACCACGTTGTACCATTTCGCCTTCGAATACGTTGAGCTGACGCCATTTTGGAATCATTTCTTCGTATGCTTCGCCCTCTGCAGGAGTGATTACTAAGCGGCGTTTACCTTTGGTTTCTTTACCGAATGAAACGATACCTGAGATTTCCGCAAGGATTGCTGGTTCTTTCGGTTTACGTGCTTCGAATAAGTCTGCAACGCGTGGAAGACCACCGGTAATATCTTTCGTACCTACAGATTCTTGTGGAATACGTGCTAATGCTTCACCCACTGCGATTTCTGCACCATCATCAAGCGTTACAATCGCTTTACCCGGTAAGAAGTATTGTGCAGGAACATCTGTGCCAGGGATTAAGATATCATTACCGTTTGCATCCACTAAGCGTAATGCTGGACGTAAATCTTTACCTGCAGTTGCACGCTCACCCACATCTTGTACCACGATTGATGATACACCTGTTAATTCATCCGTTTGACGAGTAACGGTTAGACCATCGACGATGTCGCTGAATTGGATGCGACCTGATACCTCTGAGATAACTGGCATTGTATGCGGATCCCAGTTTGCAACTACTTCGCCTACTGCCACTTCATCGCCGTCGTGTTTAGAAAGCACTGCACCGTAAGGAACTTTATAGTTCTCTTTGGTACGACCGAAGGTGTCAATCACGGTTAATTCAGTGTTACGTGAAGTTAATACCAACTTATCCTCTTTGTTAGTAACGAATTTCGCATTTGCTAACTTGATCGTACCGTTGTTTTTTACTTGTACGCTAGACTCTTTGGCTGCCGCAGATGCCGCACCACCGATGTGGAACGTACGCATGGTTAACTGTGTACCTGGCTCACCGATTGATTGTGCCGCAATAACACCCACTGCTTCACCTTGGTTGATTAAGTGACCGCGTGCCAAGTCACGTCCGTAACATTTCGCACACACACCGAAATCGGTATCACAAGTTACAACAGAACGTACTTTGATGCTATCAACAGAGTTCTCATCAATCACATCACACCATTTTTCATCGATTAAGGTGTTACGCGGAATTAATACTTCTTCTGAACCTGGTTTTAATACGTCTTCAGCTGCTACACGACCTAATACTAATTCGCGTAATGGTACTTTTTCATCACCACCTTCAATGTGTGGAGTCATTACGATACCTTCTGAAGTACCACAATCGTCTTCGATGATTACTAAGTCTTGTGCTACATCTACTAAACGACGAGTTAAGTAACCAGAGTTCGCAGTTTTCAACGCCGTATCGGCAAGACCTTTACGTGCACCGTGGGTTGAAATAAAGTACTGAAGAACGTTCAAGCCTTCACGGAAGTTCGCCGTGATTGGAGTTTCGATGATCGAACCATCTGGACGTGCCATCAAACCACGCATACCTGCTAACTGACGAATCTGAGCTGCAGAACCACGTGCACCAGAGTCCGCCATCATAAAGATGCTGTTGAATGAAGCTTGTTTTTCTGGGTTACCTTCACGGTTAATCACTTCTTCCGTTGAAAGGTTGTCCATCATCGCTTTCGCCACGCGTTCGTTCGCCGCAGCCCAAATATCGATTACTTTGTTATAACGTTCGCCTACGGTTACTAAACCTGAGTTAAATTGCTCTTGGATCTCAGCAACTTCTGCTTCTGCTGCACGGATGATCTCTTCTTTTTGTGCTGGGATCACCATATCGTTGATACCCACTGATGCACCAGAACGTGCCGCATATGCGAAACCTGTGTACATTACTTGGTCAGCAAGTAATACAGACTCTTTCAAGCCTAAACGACGGTAACATTCGTTGATGAGCTTAGAAATC
The DNA here is from genome assembly GCF_018373095.1 of Haemophilus parahaemolyticus. Taxonomy (GTDB): domain Bacteria; phylum Pseudomonadota; class Gammaproteobacteria; order Enterobacterales; family Pasteurellaceae; genus Haemophilus_A; species Haemophilus_A parahaemolyticus_A. Next base: position 4,196 of record NZ_JAHAHT010000002.1, on the reverse strand, counting down.
GCTTTTTTACCTAACGTTTGGTTGAATAATTTGTATGGCATACCTTTCGGTGCGATCATCCATAAAATTGCACGACCAACTGTGGTGTCGATTAATGAAGTTTTTGGTTCAAATTCGCCCGCTTCATTTTTCACATATTCAGTAATACGTACTTTAACACGTGAATGTAACTCTGCTTGACCTGTGCGATAGGCTTTTTCTGCCTCGCGTGGGTCTAAGAAGTACATTCCTTCGCCTTTACCGTTTACTTTCTCACGAGTCATATAGTACAAACCTAATACAACGTCTTGAGATGGAACAATAATTGGGTCACCACTTGCTGGTGAAAGTACGTTGTTGGTTGACATCATTAACGCACGTGCTTCTAACTGTGCCTCTAACGTTAATGGAACGTGAACCGCCATTTGGTCACCATCGAAGTCCGCATTGAACGCTGCACAAACAAGTGGGTGTAACTGGATTGCTTTACCTTCGATAAGGATTGGCTCGAATGCCTGAATACCTAAACGGTGAAGGGTTGGTGCACGGTTTAGAAGAATCGGGTGTTCGCGGATAACTTCTGCAAGAATATCCCATACGATCGGCTCTTCACGCTCAACCATTTTCTTCGCAGCTTTGATTGTTGATGCAATGCCACGGTTTTCTAATTTTGAGTAAATAAATGGACGGAATAATTCCAATGCCATTTTTTTCGGCAAACCACATTGGTGAAGACGTAAGTATGGACCTACGGTAATTACCGAACGACCCGAATAGTCAACACGTTTACCTAACAAGTTCTGACGGAAACGACCTTGTTTACCCTTGATCATATCGGCAAGAGATTTTAATGGACGTTTGTTTGAACCTGTAATCGCACGACCACGACGACCGTTATCTAATAACGCGTCTACAGACTCTTGCAACATACGTTTTTCGTTACGCACGATAATGTCTGGTGCTACGAGGTCTAATAAGCGTTTTAAACGGTTATTACGGTTGATCACACGACGGTATAAATCGTTCAGATCTGATGTCGCAAAACGACCACCATCAAGTGGTACTAATGGACGTAAATCTGGTGGAAGCACTGGCAACACAGTCATTACCATCCATTCTGGTTTGTTACCAGATTGTTGGAACGCTTCTAATAATTTTAAACGTTTTGTGATTTTTTTACGTTTAGTTTCAGAGTTAGTTTCTTGTAACTCTTCACGCATCATTTCACATTGGTGCTCTAAATCCATATCGCGTAATAACGCTTGAATACCTTCTGCACCCATTTTCGCATCAAACTCATCGCCCCAACGCTCTTCTGCGTCCATGAACTGTTCTTCAGTTAATAACTGACCTTTTTCTAAATCAGTCATACCTGGTTCTGTTACCACATAGCTTTCGAAATAAAGCACACGTTCAATATCACGCAATGGCATATCTAAAATCAAACCGATACGGGACGGTAATGATTTTAAAAACCAGATATGTGCCACAGGGCAAGCTAATTCGATATGACCCATACGATCACGACGAACTTTAGTTTGGGTTACTTCAACGCCACATTTTTCACAAATTACACCACGGTGTTTTAAGCGTTTGTATTTGCCACATAAACATTCGTAATCTTTTACCGGCCCGAAAATACGTGCACAGAAAAGACCATCACGCTCAGGTTTAAAGGTACGGTAATTGATGGTTTCTGGTTTTTTCACTTCACCAAAAGACCAAGAACGAATCTTATCTGGTGAGGCTAAACCGATTTTAATTACATCAAAATCATCATTTGATTTAGATTGTGCTTTTAAAAACTTAACTAAGTCTTTCACTTTTTGCCCCTAGTTTGAGGTTGTTTTGCTTGGCAGGCTTCGCCCACCTTATAAATTTTTTTTCGATTGCAAGCGGTTCGATTTGTAAAATTTTTTGCAAATTTGACCGCTTGTTCCCGTCTCCCTCTTTGGTAAAGAAGGGTTAGGGGAGATTTGGCAGAAGTAAAAACGGAGTACATTGGGAGATTTCACATTGCTATCAAATCTCCCACAGCCCCTCTTTACTAAAGAAGAGAGCTTTTCTTTCTCCGTTAACCTCTAATTACGCCTCATCCAACTCCATATCAATCGCTAATGCACGGATTTCTTTGGTGATTACGTTGAACGACTCTGGAATACCTGGTTCCATGTAGTGCGTACCATCTACGATGTTTTTATACATCTTCGTACGACCATTCACGTCATCCGATTTCACTGTAAGCATTTCTTGTAGAGTGTAAGCCGCACCATATGCTTCTAATGCCCAAACCTCCATCTCACCGAAACGCTGGCCACCGAATTGTGCTTTACCACCAAGCGGTTGTTGAGTAACAAGACTATAAGAACCTGTTGAACGAGCGTGCATTTTATCATCAACTAAGTGGTTCAATTTGAGCATATACATATAACCTACGGTTACAGGACGCTCGAATTTCTCCCCTGTGCGACCATCAAATAAGGTAATTTGACCTGATGTTGGTAAGCCGCCAAGCTCTAATAAGCCTTTGATTTCGCTTTCGTGTGCACCATCAAACACTGGTGTTGCAAGCGGTAAACCTTTACGGAGGTTTTCAGCTAAACGCATAATCTCTTCATCAGAGAAGGTGCTTAAATCCACTTTTTGTGAACCGTGACCTAAATCATACGCTTTTTGGATATATTCACGTAATTTCGCCACTGATTGTTGCTGTTTAATCATCGCATTAATTTGGTCACCGATACCTTTCGCCGCTAAACCTAAGTGGGTTTCTAAGATCTGACCGATGTTCATACGTGATGGAACGCCCAGAGGGTTCAACACGATTTCCACAGGCTGACCGTTTTCGTCGTATGGCATATCTTCAACTGGGTTGATTTTTGAGATAACCCCTTTGTTACCGTGACGACCCGCCATTTTATCCCCTGGTTGGATTTGACGTTTCACAGCAAGATACACTTTCACCACTTTTAACACGCCAGGAGCTAAATCATCGCCTTGAATAATCTTATTACGTTTAACTTCAAGTTTACGTTCGAACTCTTTACGTAATTCATCATATTGTTCTGCAAGTTGTTCTAATTGATTTTGTTTTGCTTCATCTTCAAGCGTTTGTTCTAACCATTTTTCACGAGAAACTGCATTTAAAGTCGCTTCTGCCGCGCCGCCTTCCACTAAAAGGCTACGTACGCGTGCGAATAAGCCCGCCTCTAAGATCTCTAACTCTTCGGTTAAGTCTTTTTTCGCTTCACGAAGCTGCATTTCTTCGATTTCTAATGCACGTTTATCCTTTTGTACACCATCACGCGTGAAGACTTGAACATCAATAACCGTACCTGAAGTGCCGTTTGGTACGCGTAATGAAGAGTCTTTAACATCAGATGCTTTCTCACCAAAGATTGCACGTAAAAGTTTTTCTTCTGGCGTTAATTGGGTTTCGCCTTTAGGGGTTACTTTACCCACTAAGATGTCGCCACCTTTGACTTCCGCACCCACATAAACGATACCTGATTCATCTAGTTTGCTTAATGCAGATTCACCCACATTTGGAATATCCGCGGTGATCTCTTCCGCACCTAACTTGGTATCACGTGCTACACAAGATAATTCTTGAATGTGGATTGTCGTGAAACGGTCTTCTTGAACCACACGTTCAGACACTAACATTGAGTCTTCGAAGTTATAACCATTCCAAGGCATAAATGCCACGCGAATGTTTTGACCTAACGCTAATTCACCTAAGTCTGTTGAAGGACCGTCTGCTAAGATCTCACCACGTGCTACTGGCTCACCTAAATTCACACAAGGAATTTGGTTAATACAGGTGTTTTGGTTTGAACGGGTGTATTTGATTAAGTTGTAAATGTCGATACCCGCTTCGCCTGGGATCGTTTCATCTTCATTGACTTTCACCACGATACGTGATGCGTCAACGTATTGCACCACACCACCGCGTTTTGCAACTACAGCTACACCAGAGTCAAGAGCGATAGGTTTTTCCATACCTGTACCCACTAACGGTTTGTCCGCACGTAATGTTGGAACTGCTTGACGTTGCATGTTCGCACCCATCAACGCACGGTTCGCATCGTCGTGCTCCAGGAACGGAATAAGTGCAGCAGCCACAGACACCACTTGTTGGGTTGAAATATCCATATAGTGAACATCTTCTGGTTTATATAAACCAGATTCGCCTTGTTCACGGCAGGTTACATAAG
>NZ_JAHAHT010000127.1 GCF_018373095.1 Haemophilus parahaemolyticus | reverse complement strand
CAGGACAGCTCGCAGTCACGCTTGGATAAGAACGCGGCCGCCCATACCAGCGGGTTAATCCAGTAGTAGCAAAGCAGGATACAGCGCAGCCCTCCCCAGATATGGTCGCGGCGGCGGGCATGTAATAAAGGTAATCTAAAAATGCATCGGTAAGTAAAATATCGCGTGCTAAGAAACCCTCAGGCTGATTAAGAATTTGCTGTAATGATAATGCTGACTTGCTTGAGACACCACTTGCAGCAAACAGGGCATACTCTTTTAAGAAAGCACGTGTTGCATTGGTATCTTCCCACATTGGAGAAAAATGATTATCCAGATAAACCTTTGCTGTCGCTGAACGCAATAATAAAGTATTGTCACCAATTTCTTGTTTTATACGGTTTTCAGCCTCTACTAACTGAAGATCTTGCTCTTGTTTAACAGCATATTGCGCATCTTTCGTTAGGGCTGAGGCTCTTGCCTGCTGTGCTTCAAAACTGAGTAATGGCAAGATTTTATCTTGTTGAATAGATGTTTCAGCAAATGCTACAGTTGAAAGCCCCATTAACACAGGCAATAATTTAATTTTTTTCATCTTGAAATCTCTAACCTAAAAATTAAGCCGCTTATTGGCTTTCTCCCAGCGGCTTAATAAGATAGCAATATTATAAAGATTTTACACTTTTTTATCAATTTCTAACCAATCGATCATCATTTGTTCCGTTTCTTTTAAATAGAAATCTGGTGCTTCATAATCTTTTGGTAAAGCATCAATATTTTTAAGCAGCTTTTTACCTTCACGTTTAAAACGTTCATTTAAGTTTTTCAGACGACGATCTTCATCAACTTTATTTTCTTTCTGACGCTCTTCTAAATTAAGTGAGAGGTATTTATGTTTTTCGCGCTCTTTACGAATTGCAATGTCTTCATTAACCACAATAAACTCGGGATTCGTTACAATACGTTCTTCATGTTTCTGTGTTAAGGTTTTTATGGCATCTCGAGCGTGTCCAGCTATTTGATAATCTGCAGCTGGAATTTTATCCCAAGGCAAGGCATTATCTTCAAAGCTCTCGCCCGTTTTCGCCGCATTTATGATTTCAGGGAATTTAATATCCGCATCCACTCCTTTTAGCTGTGTGCTTCCACCGTTAATACGGTAGAATTTTTGGATGGTATATTGAATATAGCCCAAAGGATCTTTATCCAAATCATACACAAAATTCAACGAACGGCTTTGTTGCACAGTGCCTTTACCGAAAGTTTGTTGTCCTACAATGATTGCACGGTTATAATCTTGCATCGCTGCCGCAAAAATTTCTGAAGCAGAAGCACTATGACGGTTAATCATTACCATTAATTTGCCATCGTAAATTGATTTATCTGATTCAGGATCTTCGTGTACTTTAATGCGATTGAAAGCATCACGTACCTGAACCACTGGACCTTCTTTAATAAATAAACCTGATAATTCAATTACTTCCGTTAAAGAACCACCACCATTTTCGCGTAAATCAATGATGAGAGCGTCCGCTTTTTTCTCTTTCATTTGTGCCAATAATTTACGCACATCGCTAGTTAAGCCAATATAGAAAGAAGGAATTTTAATCACAGCGATATTTTTACCATCAACTTTATCCAGGCTTAGTTTCGCCGCACTGTCTTCAATACGCACTTTATCGCGAGTTAAAGAGATAATTTTAGTTTTCCCCCCTTTTTCTGGCTCAATTTCTAAACGAACCACCGAGCCTTTTTTACCTTTGATCTTATCAACCACATCATCTAATCGCCAGCCAATAACATCTTCAATCTCTCCTTTTTCGCCTTGACCAACCCCCACGATTTTATCGCCCACTGAGATTTTTTTACTGCGAGCAGCAGGTGCACCTGGGACAAGTGAACGGATAGAAGTAATATCATCTTCCATTGAAAGCGTTGCCCCAATGCCCTCAAGTGAGAGGTTCATACTCTCTTGGAACGCTTTAGCCGCACGAGGTGATAAATAGCTCGTATGCGGATCGATTTCACGCGCAAATGCATTCAAATAAGTTTGTAAAATATCATCAGCTTTAATTTGAGTGAGACGTTTGATCGCTAAATCATAGCGTTTCACCAAAGTTTTCTTGATTTCGGGCCATTTTTTCTCTTTGAGATAGAGATTGATAATGTCATTTTTTACACGCTCTTCCCAAAGTTTATCCGCTTCTGCCGTTGTTTTTGGGAATGGTGCTTTATTGCGTTCTACTTCAATTTGATCGTTCGTTTTTAAATCAGGTTCTTTATCCAATAACGAGAGAGCATATTTATAGCGCTCATAACGACGTTTAGTCATTAAACCATACATATCAAAAGCGGCGCTTAATTCGCCTGCATAAAGCTGATCATCTAACTTAGTTGCATATTTTGCACGTATCTCTTCAACATCAGATTGCAAAAAAGTGTTGTGGGCAGGATCTAAAAAGTCGATATAGCGATTAAAAATCTTGTTTGCAAATTCATCGTCTAATTTGAATTTCTCGTAATGTGATTGAGTTAAACGTGCTGTAACGCGTTTGGTAGAAATGCTGTGTTGATCGTTAGGTGTTGGAATCACTAACGCATTTTCTTTGATTTGAGGCTCAACCGCAAAGCTGTTATTCACAAAAAGTCCCAGTGTGAATAACGCCACCAAACGGCTTACTTTATTGAATTTCATGCTTGTCCTGATGTGATATAAATATAATTTAAAATAATTACTCTCTCCTTGTGGGAGAGAGGCAGCTTGGAATTGTATAAGGCAATTTCAAGCAGAGAGAGGGGAAAAACGGAGTGCAAAATCATTGCGCAAAAAACATACAGAAATGACCGCTTATCCCTCTCCCCTTTCTCCCACAAGGAGAGAGGGGCATAAGAAAATTATCGACCAAATTTTGTTGCTAATGCAGCTAAACTTTCTGCTGATGCTGCAGGTGCATTAGAGGCTGGTTTCTTCGCTTTTGGCGTAAATTTACGAGCCGTTTTATTTTGCTCAGCTCGCTGTTTTTTGAAGAACTCTTTACGTTGTGCTTTACGCTGTTCTGCTTTACGAGCAGCTACCGCTTCACGAGATTGTGCTAAAGTTTGTGCTGCATGTTCTGCTTGTTGCTCATCAACAATACCTGCTTCTTCGCCTTGTAAACCTACACGTACCGCATTTGGCTGACAAGCAGCAAGATAACGCCAGCTATTCGTATAACCACGCAGTGCTTGACGAAGTTGGGTTTTGCTTACCGTTTTATCATCCGCTAATGCTGCCACTAAATCTTCAAACAAACCAATCTTAATTGGTTTCGCTTCGCCTTCTACACTAAAGCAAAGCGGGAATTTTTCCGCTAAATAGGCAACCACCTCTTTAACTGGTGGGTTCACTTTATTCGTGTTTGTAGTTTTTTCACTGGTTTCAACTGCTGCTTGTACTTCTTGCTCAGACATAATTTCTTCCATTTTTAACTGAAAATAAGGGATTAGATAGCATAAGACTTAAAGTAGTAACTATATTTTATTTAACCTGCTTCGTCCATAGATTTACCTAATTTTTCGTGTAAATAGGTCAATCATTTTAGCGAAAAAGTTTAGATTATTTTCCATACTTTTTTCTATCTCAAAAATAACATTTGCTTTATTGATGAATAAATGGTCTAATCAAAGGGCTTTTGCGACTTAATGTGATCGCTTTTCTTCTCAAAAATGAGAGTGTTTTAGTTATCCATCATCTCTCTTGAGCAATTTTGATTTATTTTTTAGAAGGAAAACGCTATGTCAGCATTAATCGGCACAGTAAAATGGTTTAACGCAACCAAAGGTTTCGGCTTTATCGCACCAGAACAAGGCGGTGAAGATATTTTTGTACACTTCTCAGCAATCGAAAATAACGGCGGCTACCGTACCTTAGAAGAAGGTGCGAAAGTGCAATACGAAGTACAAAAATCAGATCGTGGTTTATCTGCAGTTAATGTAAAAAAACTATAATAATCGACCGTTTGTTATCTATTGTAAGCAGTTTGGTTTCCCCAAATTTAGTAAAGAACCTCGCTAATTTTGATCTGACCCCAAAAAGTTAGACTGTTATTTAAAGGACTGTTTTCGATATTGTATCGGACTCAGTCCTTTTAATTTTAATTGGATTCGTTCTTCAT
>NZ_JAHAHT010000126.1 GCF_018373095.1 Haemophilus parahaemolyticus | reverse complement strand
TGTAATTTTCGTTGTACCTACTGTTTACCTGATGGCTACCAGCCCCCTGCTCATAAACAAACGTTTTTAACACTCTCTGAAATTCAACGGGTAGCGAATGCGTTTGCATCACTTGGTACAGAAAAAATCCGCATTACAGGCGGCGAACCAACCTTACGCAAAGATTTCCTTGAAATTGCCCACTCTATCGCCCAAACACAAGGTATCCGTAAAGTGGCACTGACCACTAACGGCTACCGTATGGAAAAAGATGTCGCTGTTTGGCGAGAAGCGGGCATCACCGACATTAACGTAAGTGTAGATAGCCTAGACCCACGCCAATTCCAACTGATTACAGGCGAAAATAAGTTGCAATCGATCTTAAAAGGGATCGATAAAGCCATTGCCGTAGGCTACAAAAAAGTCAAAGTGAATGCGGTGCTGATGAAGCAATATACTTTACCTGAGCTTGACAAATTCCTTACTTGGATCAAGCATCAACCCATTCAAATGCGATTTATCGAACTGATGGAAACGGGCGAAATGGATCATTTTTTCAAAACGCAGCATCTTTCTGGTCAATCTATACTGCAACGCCTTTTACAAGAAGGTTGGGCATTACAACCAAAATCGCTTTCTGATGGGCCAGCGAAAGTATTATCGCACCCCGATTATATGGGCGAACTCGGTTTGATTATGCCTTATGAAAAATCGTTTTGTGCCAGCTGTAACCGCCTACGCGTCTCTGCCACAGGCAAATTACACCTCTGTTTATTTGGTGAAGAGGGCGTGGATATTCGCGATTTATTGCAATCTGATGAGCAAAAATTACAGCTTGAAATGCGTTTAAAATCCGCATTACAAGGCAAGCGAGAACATCACTATTTGCACATTGGCGATAGTGGCATTCGCAATAATTTAGCCTCGATTGGCGGTTGATTCCCTTGTAAGGACGTGTTGCTACGCCCTTACAACAGCTATATTATTTTTAAATAAAATTCTTACTATGACACAATTTACTCATATCAATCAAAACGGCGAAGCCAATATGGTCGATGTTTCAATGAAGCAAGAAACCGTGCGTGAAGCTCGTGCCGAAGCCTTTATCCGAATGAACCCTGAAACGTTACAGATGATTATTTCTGGCAACCACCATAAAGGCGATGTTTTCGCTACCGCTCGTATTGCGGGTATTCAAGCGGCAAAACGCACTTGGGATTTAATTCCGCTCTGCCATCCATTGATGCTTTCGAAAGTGGAAATTTCACTTGAAGCCTTACCCGAAACCAACCAAGTTCGCATTGAATCGCTTTGCAAACTCACAGGCAAAACAGGCGTAGAAATGGAAGCCTTAACTGCGGCAAGCGTGGCGGCACTGACCATTTACGATATGTGCAAAGCGGTGCAAAAAGATATGGTGATTGAGCAAGTTCGCTTACTCAGTAAAAGTGGCGGAAAATCGGGCAATTTTGTCGCGAAATAGGAGAAACAGATGATTACCGTACTTTTTTTCGCCCAAACTCGTGAATTGGTAGGCGTAGATAAATTAGAAGTCGAAGCACAATTTGAGACCGCAGAAGCATTACGACATCACTTAGCTGAACAAGGCAGCAAATGGGCATTAGCCTTAAAAGCAGGTAAATTATTAGTCGCTATTAATCAAAATATTGCTCCGCTTTCAGCTAAAATCAAAGAGGGTGATGAAGTGGCATTCTTTCCGCCTGTGACTGGAGGCTAAAATGAACAGCACACTCGTAAAAGTACAAACTGAATCTTTCGATCAGAACGAAGTTTACCACTGGCTAAGCGAACTCCACTCGGTTGGGGCAACCACCATTTTTGTTGGAAAAGTGCGAGAAATGAATTTGGGTGATGATGTTTCTGGCTTATATCTGGAACACTACCCTGCTATGACTGAAAAAGCCTTGCACGAAATTGTCGAAGAAGCCCGTAGCCGTTGGGAATTACAACGCATTGCAGTTATTCATCGCATCGGACAACTTTACACAGGCGATGAAATTGTACTTGTGGGTGTGAGTTCTGCCCATCGTGGCAATGCTTACGCCGCTAACGAATTTATTATGGACTACCTAAAAACCAAAGCCCCGTTCTGGAAAAGAGAAACCACAACACACGGCGAACGCTGGATTGAAGGGCGTGATAGCGATCAGCAAGCGGCTGAAAAGTGGAAATAGAATTTTAGTGGTGGCTGTTTTGTTTTTGGTGATCGGCTTTGTTTGTAAAATTACAAGCGAAAAGGCAAGCATTTCCCAACACGCTGGCGAAAATGCCTACCATGTGGGTAGGGATTTTAACTTTAATCAAAAATAGAAATTAGGGTGTGTTATTTGTGTAGGAAGGTTTAGGGTTTAGATAATATGCAGTTAATTGTGCCAGCTTATTTTAATATTTACTATAATCCGCTTGAGCCTTCTTCTTATCCTAAAAACAAGAATGTATTAGGTACTACTCAATTTATGCAGCTTTTATATTCTTGTTGCTTGGATTGGGGTATTCGAGAAATTGAATTAGATTTTAGGTTCATAGAAAAATTTACTTCAGCAGCCTCAACGGCATTATTTGCCCATATTTACCATTTACAACAAGTATCTCAAACAAAATTTACTTTTAACTTTCATCAAGCTTCAGAACAATTAAAGTTATTCAAAATAGCACTAAATGCAAATAATGAACAAAAATTACAAAATTTAGAAAAATCGTTCCATCCCTGGCAATCTGGCTGCATAGTCAATGATAAAATTAATCATATTATTGAATATTTCAATCATCTTAGAAATGAGTTGAACTTAGGTACTGAAGCTAAAAATACGCTTAGTTTATTGCAAACAGCCATTTATGAAGCGTTAATGAATGTGCAAGATCACGCTTATTTAGGTGATAAAGCTCATTTTGAAAAACGTTGGTGGCAAATGCTTTGGTGCTCTAATCGCAATAATCAAACGTTATTGAATTTTATTATTTATGATTTGGGGGTAGGTGTTGTAGAATCTTACCAACAACATAACCAGAAAAAAATTAGCCCACTTTTGCAACATCCGACCCTTATCTTTCAAGATGCGGTAAAATTGGGAAATTCCCGTTCTGGAGAAATTGAACGAGGTAATGGATTATATGAAATGTTACGACCTTTAGAACAGAAGCAGGTCGCTTTGTGGATGTATGCGAATAATGTACTTTTGCGTAAAGTGCCACAGGATAATATAGATGATTGTAATATTGTTCCATTTTCTCTTCCTGGAACCTTAATAGAATGGACTTTTTCATTGGAGTAATAAATTATGAATACAAAATACATTAATGTTGCAAAAGACTTTTCCCCTAAAGCATTTGGTCGCACTGAAGAACACGGCCCTTTTAATGGAACCAAATTTAGAAAAGAGTTTCTTGAGCCAATTTGGAAAGATTACGATCGGATTGAAGTCGATTTTAGTGATTTTGATGCTAGTCCTGGTTCCACTTTTTTAAGTGGGGCTTTCTTAATGTTGGTTACTAAAGATAACTACTCTTACGATGAAGTAAAAAATAAATTGGTTATTTTGCCGAAAGACAGTGTTTTTCCTTCTAGTGTTGATTTACTTTTAGAAAGAGTGAAACCAAATGCCTGATTTTAATGCAGATGATATTGCAAATATCATTTCAGGTCTGGCGTTTCTACTTTCCTGTTATGGCGTTTATCATTCTCACTCTTTAGAAACAAAAAGTGTAGCCCAAGAAAAACAAAATAAACTCTTCGAGATTGAAACAAAACTTGATTATATTCTTTCCAATTGTCAAGAATATAATAAATTCGTAGCTTATAAAGTAAAAAATCTTCAAGATGATTTACTTATATTTTGCAAAAAATATAAAGTAAATTCTGAACAGATGTTCCGACTATTCGCCAAAATTTATCTACCTATCTCAAATGATGGTGAGGATATTGAATATTCATTTGATGAAATTTCTAACAATGCCTCACTATTACTAAAATTTCTAAAGAATGCTTAATTATGGGCGTGCGTAAAGATGAAAAAAAGAATGGTAAGTGGATTGCTGAATTCTACAAGGACGGTAAACGCATTCGCCGTTGGTTTGACACTAAGGCTGAAGTAACTCGCTTTTTTAATACTGCAAGCCACTCATTGAAGTTGAGCCCCGTTCTGGAAAAGAGAAACCACAACACACGGCGA
>NZ_JAHAHT010000125.1 GCF_018373095.1 Haemophilus parahaemolyticus | reverse complement strand
GCTTGCTGTGCCTCTTTCTTCGCTTTTGCACGAGCAATCGCCTCAGCCACAGCAGCTTTACGCGGATCAAGCTCTTCAGTAGGTTTTGTAGCTTCTTCGGTTTTTTCAACCGCTTGTACTTGTTGCTGAGCCTCTTTTTTCGCTTTAGCACGAGCAATCGCCTTAGCCACAGCAGCTTTACGTGGGTCAAGTTCTTCAGTAGGTTTTGTAACTTCTTCCGTTTTTTCAACCGCTTGTGCCTGTTGTGCTTCTTTTTTTGCTTTAGCACGAGCAAGTGCTGCGGCAACCGCAGCTTTTTTCGAATCTAGGTTCTCTGCTGGGTTTTCAGCTGGCTTTACAGTTTCTTCAACTTTTTCAACCGCTTGTGTAGTCTCTGCCTGTTTCGCTAAGCGGCGAGCTTTGCGTTGTGCCATCAAATCGCTGTTATCAGGTTCGCCATTGGCTTTCACATGAACTTCGGCTGTAGGCTCCGCTTTTTTTGCTTTAATACGAGCTAGCGCGGCTGCCACAGGATCTTCACCTTGATTTTGAGCGATCTCTTCACGGCGTTTTTCAGCCGCTTGGTTAATTCTAGCAGTGCGTGCCTCTTTCTCTTTCTGCAAGCGAGCTTCACGGGCTTCAAAACGCTCTTTTGCTTCTTCCGATTTCTTCGTCTTCTCTTCTATTTCTGCAATTTTGGCTTTTTCTTGGCGGAAATATTGAATAAGAGGAATGTAACTTGGGCAGACGTAAGCACAGATGCCGCACTCAATACAAGCCTCTAAGTGGTATTCGTTAGATTTTTCGTGATCTTCTGAACGGGCAAACCAGTAAAGCTGTTGCGGTAATAAACCAACAGGGCAAGCATCCGAACAGCTTGAGCAACGAATACAGCTGCGTTCAGGCTCTGGTGGTGCATATTCAAAATGATCTGGAGCGATAATACAGTTCGCTGTTTTGGTGATAGGTGATTGTAGCGAAGGCAAAATAAAGCCCGTCATCGGCCCGCCTAAAAAGACAGGGAAACGTGCATCAGCCTGATAATCCACCTGTTCGAGCAAGTGAATAATCGGTGTGCCAAGTCTTGCCCACACGTTGCCTTTATTACGGATTTTATCGCCTGTAAGGGTTACCACGCGTTCAATTAACGGCTCATCATCAATGATGGCACGTTTTACTGCATAGACAGTGCCGATATTGTGCATCACAATACCCATTTCGATGGTACGTTTGCCTTGTGGAATTTCTAAACCTGTTAATACCTGCACAAGCTGATCACTCGCGCCAGATGGATATTTGGTCGGAATTTCACGCACAAACATATCATTTGCACCTTTCAAGGCTTTTTTGACCGCTTTGATCGCTTTTGGCTTGTTATCCTCAATCGCAATCACGACTTCTTCAGGACGCAGCACGTAACGCAAAATACGGATGCCTTCAACCAGCTCATCAGCACGCTCTTGCATTAAGCGATCATCACAGGTAATGTAAGGTTCACACTCCGCCCCGTTGATAATCAATAGTTTACAGCGTTTATCTGCAAGGCTAAGTTTGGATGCTGTTGGAAACACCGCTCCACCTAATCCAGCAATACCATATCGGTAAACTTTTTCGATAATTTCACCGCTTGTCATCTGCAAGAAATCGTCAATTGGCTTACGTTCAATCCACTCATCTTTGCCGTCAGTTTCAATCACTACGGTTATTTCTGGTAAACCAGAAGCGTGTGATGCCACGTGTGGGGCAATTGCTACCACTCTGCCCGATGTCGGTGCATGTACAGGCAATTGACGATAATGATTGCCTTGCGTGAGGGCTTGCCCTTTAAAGACATAATCGCCCTCTTTGACGATCAGATCGCCTGCCCAGCCAGAATGTTGTACCACGGGTACATAAAAATATTTAGGTAAATTGAGTGTACGAATTGGCTTTTGGCTTGACTGTTTTTTGTTCTCAAGCGGGTGAATTCCGCCAGGAAATTGCCAAAGTTTGCCTGTTTCTTTATTCAAGCGAATGCGAGCAAGTACATCATTTGGATTACTCATCAGCCCCTCCGCCAATTACTTTTTTCTGTTGAATTTCTGTCGTATTCACAATTGGAATGACCAAATTTGGGTCAAATTGCCAGTTCCACTGTTGAGCAGTTTTCTTCGGTTTAATCATCTCAATACAGTTGGTTGGGCAAGGGGCAACACAGAGCTCACAGCCAGTACAAAAATCAGCAATAACGGTATGCATTGCCTTGTTGCCACCTACAATCGCATCCACAGGGCAGGCTTGAATACATTTAGTGCAGCCAATGCAGAGATCTTCGTGAATAAACGCGACTTTGGTTTCGGGTTCTTCTACGCCATCCATAGTTGGCACTTCAACGCCCAATAGATCAGCAATTTTGACCACTAAAGGCTGACCACCTGGCACGCATTTGGTAATCACATCGCCATTGGCAATGGCTTCCGCATAAGGTTTGCAGCCAGGGTAGCCACATTGTCCACATTGGCTTTGCGGTAAAATCGCATCAATTTTCTCGACAATTGGGTCTTCTTCCACTTTCAATTTTACAGAGGAATAGCCCAAAATTGCCCCAAAAATCAAGGCGATAACCACGATGGCGATAATAATATAAGTCACAATGGAAAAGGCTAACATTAGATTTTCACCAACCCTGCAAAGCCCATAAAGGCAAGCGACATCAAGCCTGCAGTGACCAGCGCAATTGAAGCGCCTTGGAACGGACGAGGCACATCTGCTGCCGCCAAGCGTTCACGCAGTGCGGCAAAAAGCACTAAAACAAGTGAAAAGCCAAGTGCGGCACCAAAGCCATAAAGCACTGATTGCACCAAGTTATTGGCAAGATTTACATTCAACAACGCCACTCCTAATACAGCGCAGTTGGTCGTAATCAGCGGTAGGTAGATCCCAAGCAGGCGATAAAGCGCAGGACTTGTTTTGTGGATAATCATCTCGGTTAATTGCACTATGACCGCAATAATTAAAATGAAAACAAGTGTGCGTAAAAATTGGGCTTGCAGCGGAATGAGGATAAATGTCTCCGTCAAATAAGCCGACAGTGATGCCACCGTCAGTACGAACGTTGTTGCCAATCCCATACCGATCGCTGTTTCGACTTTTTTCGATACCCCCATAAACGGACAAAGCCCAAGAAATTTCACCAAGACAAAGTTGTTTATGAGTGCCGTGCCTATAATCAGAAGAAGATAATCCACCATTTTCCACACCCAAATTCACATTCAATATTAAAAAAATGTGCTTATTATCCCGTTTTTTGGCAGTGTGAACAATAGAAAAAACGGGGTAATTTCAATGAATAAAATATTAGCCTTGCAAAAAATAGAAGAAATTCAACCGCTTACCAAAACTGTAACATTTTTACCCATTTTTTAACGCAAATTAACGCAAAATTAACCTGAAAAATTTTCTGGGTTTATCTCTTTGATTTTATTTAACTAAAAATTTTGCAACCCCTTTCGTGCAAATTTTCTGATTTTCTTTTTTTAAGAAAAATCGTAGCATATCTATATATTGTTGTTATTGGTTTATAAAAACACAACATATAGTGATTTAATTTTAAAATGGAAGAAATTAGATTTTGCAATCAACAAGTTGTTTGGCAAGAAGTGCCGAATGAAACCAGCCTCGCTTTTTTGATTACAGGCTGCCCTTTAGGTTGCAAAGGTTGCCACAGTACCGAGAGCTGGAAACGTGGAAGCGGTCAAATTTTGACGGAGATTTACCTTGCCGAACAGCTCAAAAAATACCAAGGTTTTATCACTTGCGTGCTGTTTATGGGCGGTGAATGGTTGCCTGAAAAACTCATTCCATTGCTCAAAATAGCACAAGCCGAGGGGCTGGCAACCTGTCTTTATACAGGCTTAGAAAAAACAGAACTTGACCCAAGAATTTTAACCTCACTCACCTACCTCAAAACAGGGCGTTGGATTGCTGAGCGTGGCGGATTAAATAGCCTTACCACCAACCAACGGTTTGTCGATTTAAGAACGGGGGAGTGTTTGAATAGTTTATTTATTCGTTAATATCTTCCCGTTTATAGAGGGAACGAAGTTTTCATCATTAAAAAACATATTTATCATACTTCTTACTGGAGCAACCCCTGTTCCTCCTGCTACTATAATTACATTTTTACCTTTAATTTTTCAACTGGCCATCCCTTACCATAAGAACCTCTTAAAAATAATG
>NZ_JAHAHT010000124.1 GCF_018373095.1 Haemophilus parahaemolyticus | reverse complement strand
ACCTGGTCCGCCAGAAATCACGCAAAAGCGTTTACACAGTGCCGTTGCAACCGCCACTTTTTGCCAATCAATTTCATCTGTTTGAGAAGAACCAAACAATCGTTCCAAAATCTCACGATCTTCTTCCACATTTGCATTTTCTGTCTCTGTTTCAACCGCTTGTTGCAGGTAACGAGCAATCTGATGTTCCGCTTGCCAATAGCGATAAAAATAGATTAACTCGCCTTGAAACAGCATTGGGGCAACTTGAGTTACATCGCGACTAAAAGCAATGTGATCAGCCAAAATTTCTTGCCATTCAAGCGGTAAACTTTGCTCAATCTTTTGCGAAATCTCTGCCAACCATATTGCCTGCTCTGGATTATACTCTCGCAAACCAAACGGATTTTTTACCGCATTCGAATTTAATCGCACTGCACTATGCCCTTGCATCACATTAAACGAAACAAGAGCCGCTAAAAACAGCGACAAATTCTGTTGTAATGACGAGTAGTTGTAACCTTGCTGTTTACGATCAATCAATTTAGCAAATTGATAATTGATTTCTGAAATGATTTTTTGCTCTTTAAGAGTATAAAGAAGGGTTAGCATTGCGGTAATCTGTTGAAAATGAGTGGTTAAATTATCTAATTTTTGCAATCCCTTGTCCAGAAATGACGTTCGGGCGTATAATGCTTTTATTTTTGAAGTGATAAAAACAAAATGAAACCAGCCATTGCAACTATCAATAGTGCGGCACTTCGCCACAACATTCAGCTCATCAAATCCTTCGCACCTAATCAAAAACTACTTGCTATGATCAAAGCCAATGCCTATGGGCAAGGTCTTCTTCCTGCAGCTCACATTCTAGCCGACCAAGTAGATGGCTTTGGTGTTGCACGGCTGCGTGAAGCACTTGAAATTCAAGAAACAGGCTACACAGGCAAAATTTTATTAGTTGAAGGTTTTTTTGATCGTGAAGAGTTGCTCAAAACCCTTTCCCGTCGCTTTGACAGTGTAATTCACTGCTATGAACAGCTCAAATTGCTAGAGCAAGTCGCCAAAGAATGGGAAGAGGAGCAACAAAAAGGCTTTTGGAAACGCAAAACTAAGATCTATTTTCCGATCAATATTTGGTTAAAAATCGATACAGGAATGCACCGACTAGGTGTGCATCCTGAACAAGTGGATGAGTTTTATCAACGCCTTAAAAAATGCCCGTTGGTTAAAACATCAGCTTTGTCAGCCATTTCAGCCGTGCCGATGAATTAAATTGCGGCTACACAGAAAAACAAATCGCTACCTTTGAACAAGCCACTCAAGCTTACCCCGAACATGCTCGCAGTATTTCCGCTTCTAGCGGTATTCTCTATTGGAAGCAAGCACATTACGAATGGGTACGCCCAGGCGTTATTATGCATGGCATTTCCCCCCATTACGAACCCATCACTCATCTTGGCTTCCAACCCGTGATGACACTTTCCTCTTCTCTCATTGCCGTCCGTACACACAAAGCGGGCGAACCTGTTGGCTATGGTGGCACTTGGGTTAGCTCGAAAGACACTAAACTTGGCGTAATTGCAATGGGCTATGGCGATGGCTACCCTCGCAATGCACCAGAAGGCACACCAGTGTTACTCAATGGCAGAATCGTACCAATTGTCGGACGCGTTTCAATGGATATGCTTACGGTCGATCTTGGTGCTGATAGTCAAGACAAAGTCGGTGATGAAGCAATCTTCTGGGGCAAAGACTTACTCATTGAAGAAGTTGCCAAACACATAGGCGTAATTAGCTATGAGCTAATAACCAAACTTACCCCACGCGTGATTTTTGAATATCAATAAAATAAAGCTCATAAACTAAATAAGTTTTATGAGCCTTACATTTAATTTGAAACTATCTAACTTATTGTCTTGCCATTCTCAAATTCTCTGGCACGTTCTCAAAATTAGAACGGAATGGATTGATGTCTAATCCTCCACGGCGCGTATAACGGGCGTAAACAGTGAGTTTTTCAGGTTTGGCGAATCGCATTAAATCCGTAAAAATTCTCTCAACGCATTGCTCGTGGAATTCATTATGCTCACGGAAAGAGACCAAATATCGCAAAAGTTTTTCACGATTTAACCGCTTACCAACATAGTGAATTTGCACACTACCCCAGTCTGGCTGTGAGGTAATCAAACAGTTGGATTTCAATAAGTGACTGACTAACGTTTCCTCCACCATTTCACCTTCGGCAACATTATTTAAATGCTGATTCGAAAATTCGTAGCTATCAATTTGAATATCTTGCTCATCAATACTCTCACCTGCAAAATTCACAATCGGTTGATTGGTATAACAGCTCAATTTGTGAATTTTCACCAAAACTTGACCGCTTGCACATTGGCTTAAATCTCTCGTAAGTGTTTGTTCAGCCTCTTCGATTGAAGCAAATTTAGTCTGATTAAAGCTGTTTAAATAGAGTTTAAAGCTCTTCGATTCGATTAAATTTTCACTTTTAAAATCAATTACAATATCCGCAATTGCAACTTGTGGCAAGCCATTTGGATTTAACCACGAGAGTTCGTAACACGTCCATACATCTGCTCCTTGATTGAAGGGCTGAGTTTCTACAATCCCCAAACCTTCACGATTTAATCTGCGCGGCACGGGTTGTAAAAGAGAAGCATCATATTGACTTTTATATTCAGTTTTTTGTCCAAGCTTAAGAGCTGAAAGGGTTTTATCTTGGTAGTTCATAGTATTTCCTCACAAAATGGGCAAGAAGTGTAGCATATTTCTGCTTTAAACGAGAAATGAGAAAACTTATAATAACTGCACTTTCTAGCCTCTATGCTTTATTATGAAAACATCTTTTCAATTTTACCTTTCACTTATTTATATCGGCATCATCACAGGTTTAATCGGTATTAGGTAGCATACTAGCTTACAGTTTGTCCATTGACTGGAATACCTTTTTCCCACATATCTCTTTGCAAGGCACTGCAGAAATAAAAATAAGAGAATATTTAAATGGTCATAAAACGAACAGATTTACGACCATTTTTGTTTTTTAGCTAATGCGTTTTATGACTAGTGCTATAAAGGATCTTATCGGTATAAGCTAATGCAATAGCTGAGATCAGAAAGCCTAAATGCAAGAGTAATTGCCACATCATTGTTTTCTCAGGCATATTATTTGCATTTACAAAAGTCTGCAATAAATGAATAGATGAGATGCTGATAATTGACATAGAAAGTTTTACTTTCAGCACTGTTGCATTTACGTGGCTTAACCATTCTGGCTGATCAGGGTGATTTCGGGTGCGAAGTTTTGAAACAAAAATCTCATATCCTCCGATAGTGACCATTACTAAAAGATTTGCAATCATTACCACATCAATCAAATTCAATACTGCCAACATAATCGTATTTGAATCCATATTACCAATATTGGTTACTAATGCCCAAAGAGATTTTATAAACTTATAAGCATAAACACCTTGAACAATAATTAAACCTAAATAGATAGGCAATTGCAGCCAACGGCTCATAAAAATTAATTTACTTACTGCATTACTCTGAGCATTGTATTTTGCGTAAGAATCTGTATTTTTAGTCTGTTCCATATTTTTCCTATTTTCATAAAAAATCCTCCATACGTTCTTGTGGTCTATGGAGGATTGATAAGCGGTTAATTTTTCTTAAAACTTTGCGAATTAACGCGTACTTGTACTTGTGGTTGTACGGCTTGCACGTTTACGTTCTACTTCGGTAAGAAGTTTTTTACGAATACGTACGGAAGTTGGCGTTACTTCCACTAACTCGTCATCGTCAATAAATTCTAGCGCTTGTTCAAGTGTCATTTTTACTGGTGTCGTCAGTGTTAGGGCATCATCTTTACCTGAAGCACGCATATTGGTGAGTTTTTTACCTTCCAATGGATTTACGGTTAAGTCGTTTGAACGGCTGTGAATACCGATAACTTGACCTTCGTATATTTCTGCACCATGCTCTACCATTAATTTACCACGATCCTGTAATGCATAAAGTGAGTATGCTAATGCTTTACCAGTGCCGTTTGAAATCAATACACCATTGATACGCTGACCAATTTCGCCTGGTTTCACATCATCATAGTGGCTGAAGCTTGAGTAAAGTAAGCCAGTACCTGATGTCATTGTCATAAAGTCATTACGAAAACCGATTAAACCACGACTTGGGATGATGTACTCTAAACGGGTACGACCTTTACCATCTGGCACCATATCACGCACTTCACC
>NZ_JAHAHT010000123.1 GCF_018373095.1 Haemophilus parahaemolyticus | reverse complement strand
GTCCACTGCTTTGCAATTTTTAATAGTGGTGTAAGGTGTTGCAACCCAAAAATAAAGTGAGTGATTTGTAGTTTGGATAAAATCTGCGTCTAAAGTAATGCCTAAATCATCACTAATTACGTAGTCAAATAGTGCCATTTTGTTGCCCCCTATGTTTTGTTGAAGCTACATGCCGAAGTTTACCGATAACCCGAAAGCCTTGTTCGTATTAGATCCGCCTTATCTTTGCACCAAACAAGAAAGCTACAAACAAGCCACCTATTTTGATTTGATTGACTTCCTGCGACTGATCAATCACACGACCACCGTATATTTTCTTTAGCTCAACGAAGTCGGAGTTTATTCGCTTTGTGGATTATATAGTAGAAGACAAAGTGGATAATTAGCAAGCGTTTGATAATTACGAGCGAATTGTGGTTAAAGCATCTGCTTCCAAAGATGGGATTTATGAGGATAATATGATTTATATGTTCTAAATTTAAACTGCCTTTAAAAACCTTTTAAACATACAAATGAGCTATTAAATAAAACAGTTTACAAGCGGTTAAATTTTTCTTACGCTTTGCATCGCAAATTGAATGAAAAATTTGACCGCTTTATTTTTAGGGATTGAAATGATGACCAAACAATCTTATCGAAAACTCGCGTTACTGCGGGTTTTTGCATTTTCGCTTTCCGCATTTATTTTTAACACGACAGAGTTTGTGCCTGTAGCTCTGCTTTCAGATATCGCTCTAAGTTTTGAAATGGAAACCGCAACCGTTGGGTTGATGATTACCGTATATGCGTGGATAGTGTTTCTCAGCTCGTTACCGTTGATGTTGCTTACCGCAAAGGTAGAACGCAAGAAATTACTGCTTTCGATTTTCGCTCTTTTTATTGTCAGTCATATTCTTTCGGTTGTGGCGTGGAATTTCTGGATACTGTTAATTTCTCGAATTGGCATCGCATTGGCTCACGCTATTTTCTGGTCGATTACTGCATCACTAGTCATTCGTGTTGCACCGAAAGATAAAAAACAACAAGCGTTGGGCTTACTGGCATTAGGTAGTTCACTGGCAATGATTTTGGGTTTACCGATTGGGCGAATGATTGGGCAAGCATTAGACTGGCGTTCGACTTTTGCTGTAATTGGGGTTATAGCCACTCTTGTGATGCTGTTAATATGGAAATTGCTTCCTCACTTGCCAAGTAAAAATACAGGTTCTTTAGCAAGCATTCCTGTGTTGATGAAACGCCCTCTTTTAGTTGGGATTTATCTGCTTGTAGTAATGATTATTACTGGGCATTTTACTACTTACAGCTATATCGAACCTTTTGTGATCAACATTAGCCAATTTGCGCCTGAAATTGCAACAATGATGCTATTTATTTTTGGGTTAGCAGGCGTGGCAGGCAGTTTCTTATTTGGGCGTTTATATGTAAAAAATCCACGAAAATTTATCGCTTGTGCGATGATGTTAGTGATGTGCCCGCAACTTCTGATTTTTCCACTCAAATATTTTGACATTGCTATTTTCTGGCTCGTGTTTTTATGGGGAATTGGCATTACCTGTTTGTGTATTGCACTACAGATGCGTGTACTCCAACTTGCGCCAGATGCAACGGATGTGGCAACTGCTATTTACTCGGGTATTTATAATAACGGCATTGGTGCTGGTGCATTGTTCGGCAGTATTGTGATTCATCAATTAGGGTTGGAATATGTCGGACTAATTGGTGGTGGATTAGGTATGATAGCGTTGTGTTGGTTTGGGTTTATTACAGTGAGGTTTGGTCAAACAGCCTAAAAATAGAAAGCGGGCATAATGCCCGCCATTAAAAATAGAGGATTATTTCGTCCCAAAAATCTTATCACCCGCATCCCCTAAACCAGGCACGATGTAGCCGTGTTCGTTTAAGTGGCTGTCGATTGATGCCGTGTAAAGTTCGATGTCAGGATGGCTTGCTTTTAAGGCTTCAATACCTTCAGGCGCTGCAACAAGCACTAACACTTTAATGTGTTTACAACCCGCATTTTTAAGTAGGTCAAGGGTTGCGATCATTGATCCACCTGTGGCTAACATTGGGTCAACCACAATAGCTAAGCGTTCTTCTACATCGTTTGCCAATTTTTTGAAGTATGGTACAGGTTTTAAAGTTTCTTCATCACGGTAGATACCCACCACGCTGATACGTGCACTTGGGATGTGTTCTAGTACGCCATCCATCATGCCTAAACCTGCACGTAAAATTGGCACCACGGTCACTTTTTTACCTTTAATACGATCAACTTCTACTTTACCGCACCAACCATCTATTTCTACTTTTTCTGTTTCTAAATCTTTAGTCGCTTCATAAGTTAAAAGGCTGCCAACTTCAGTAGCAAGTTGGCGGAAATCTTTGGTGCTGATTTCAGCAGCACGCATTAAGCCTAATTTATGGCGTACAAGCGGGTGTTTTACTTCAACGATTTTCATCTTCATTCTCCTTTCTGGATTTGGCTAGGATTTGATATTTAACTTAGCAATTTCTTCATCACGGAGCACGCGACGTAAGATTTTACCTACATTGGTTTTTGGTAATTCGTCCCTGAATTCAATCTCTTTCGGGATTTTATAACCTGTGAGGAATTGGCGACAGTAAGAACGCAACTCTTCACGGGTTAAGCTTTCATCTTTTTTGGTGACGAAAATTTTGATAATTTCGCCAGAAATAGGGTGGGGCACGCCGACGGCAACCACTTCATTCACTTTCGGATTATGTGCAACCACATCTTCGATTTCGTTTGGGTAAACGTTAAAGCCTGACACGATGATCATATCTTTTTTGCGATCGACAATGCGTAAGTTGAGATCTTGCCCCATCTCGACAATATCACCTGTTGCCATCCAGCCATCGTGCAAGACTTCGGTGGTATCTTCTGGGCGGTTCCAATAACCTTTCATTACTTGTGGACCTTTTACCCAAAGTTCTCCACGTTCACCCATTGGCACCTCATTGCCTGCGTCGTCCATAATGCGAATATCCGTATTCGGCACAGGCACGCCAATGGAGCCTGTGTGTTCGGTGGAATCCCAACGAGAAGCGGCAATCAATGGCGAACATTCAGTCATCCCATAGCCTTCAATAATGTGACAACCTGTGGTTTCAAACCAGCGTTTTGCGACAGCCCCTTGAATAGCTGCTCCGCCTCCAACGCTTAAACGCAGTGCCGAGAAGTCTACCTCTTTGAAATGTTCATTATTCAGGAGGGCATTGAATAGCGTGTTCACGCCACAAAGTGCCACAATACGCTGTTTTTTCAGCTCTTTGACAAAACCAGGAATATCACGCGGGTTGGTAATCAATAAGCCCGTTACGCCTAATTCGATAAAGAGTAAGCAGTTTACCGACAAGGCAAACACGTGGTACATCGGCAAAGGGATGGCAGCCACGCGAACCTTAGCATCTTTTAATAATGGCTCTGCTACCCATTTGGCTTGGAATACATTGGCAACCATATTGGCGTGTGTGAGCATTGCACCTTTTGCTACGCCTGTTGTGCCGCCTGTATATTGTAAGAAAGCAAGGTCACTACTCTCTAAATTTGGTTTTACATATTGACGCTGTTTGCCGATACTCAAGGCTTCGCGGAAACTTACTGCGTGTGGCAACTTATATTTTGGCACAAGTTTTTTGATGTATTTCACCACAAAATTCACTAGCGTGCGTTTTCCAAACGAGAGCTGATCGCCCATACGGGTTAAAATTACGTTCTCTACTTGGGTATTGAAGACTACTTTTTCGAGTGTGGCGGCAAAGTTAGAGACGATGACAATCGCTTTTGCACCGCTGTCGTTGAGCTGATGTTCTAATTCGCGTGGTGTGTAAAGTGGATTAACGTTTACGATCACCAAACCTGCACGCAATGCACCGAATAAAGCAATCGGATATTGCAACAGGTTTGGCATCATTAATGCGACTCGATCACCTTTTTCTAAACGCAATTCATTTTGTAAATAAGCAGCAAAAGCACGGCTACGTTCTTCTAATTTGCGGAAGGTTAAAACTTGCCCCATATTGATATAAGCAGGCATATCAGGATGTCGTTTTACGGCTGCTTCAAACATCTCTACGAGAGATTCATATTTCGTTACATCAATCGTTTTTTCTGCGTTAGGTGGGTAATTATCAAACCAAATTTTTTCCATTGTTGTTTAGTCTCCTGCCCCGAAAGTGCTAGATTTGCCTAGGAAAATCGGGGTAAATTTTGTTAATGGTTGATGGGCAGTAACCAGTTTCACCG
>NZ_JAHAHT010000122.1 GCF_018373095.1 Haemophilus parahaemolyticus | reverse complement strand
GACGGTTTAAAATAACCGCTCTCTTCCCAATGTTGATAAAGGGCTTGCTCTACCGCAGACGGATTAAAACGGTCTGCCATTTCGAATTTTTGTGTCATTGTTTTCTCTATTTTGTTAATTTCGAACCTAAATTTTTTAAATTATCCGCTATTTCATCAGACTTAACGAAAGCTGAATCTAAATATCGTTCCTTCATGATCTTCATTAAATCATAAATACTAATTTCTTTGATTAAAATATCTGGAGACTGTTTATCTTCTATTAGTCTCGTTTCCCCTTTAGTTATGATCCAAATTTGTTTATCTGCATTGTCATTGAATGAAATAGTTTGCTTTACTATTTTCCCGCTATATGTAGAACCAAAATTATAATTAATATTT
The DNA here is from genome assembly GCF_018373095.1 of Haemophilus parahaemolyticus. Lineage (GTDB taxonomy): Bacteria > Pseudomonadota > Gammaproteobacteria > Enterobacterales > Pasteurellaceae > Haemophilus_A > Haemophilus_A parahaemolyticus_A. The sequence continues at coordinate 3,941 of NZ_JAHAHT010000122.1, read as the reverse complement.
GTAGAACTTCTTATTATTTGAGCCTCATAATTATTAATTTGAGTCATTTTTTCTTGTTCCCACACAGATGTAGGTTTTAAAGTACAATCATAAATAACTTCTAATCTATGTCCATTTGTTGATACACTTGATACTTTAAATATACCATCGGCTCTTCCCCCTGAATTATTCCTTGGGACAGCATAAATCTCTGGAATTCCTAGAGATTTTAATATAAAGAAGGTAAAATCTTCGAAATCAGATCCTCTATAAATTTTTTCTAAACTTGATTCTAAATTAGTAAAAAATACCTCAGTTAGTATTTTTGTATCTAATTCTTCTTTTATAAAATTATCTTTAATCTCGTTTTTTTTAATCAATTTTAATTTGTTAGCAAAGCATTTATCATTAACAAATTTAGGAATAAAACTAACAGAATCTCCTTCTTTTAATCCGTTAACTTCATCTGCTAATAATGAATGTTTATACGAATCTTTCTTACAAAAGAAATCATTTTCTTGTTCCTCATTAATTTTATTAATTATAAAGTCACCATTATCTAGTATTTTCTTTATAGTTGATTCTAAGCGTTTCTCAGCAAGTTCTATATTATTAGCAAAAGCTCCTTTTTCTGTAATATTAGGGATAAATCTAACTAATGAGCCTTCTGCTAAAGATTTTATTTCTTTCTCAAGTAGAGTTTCCGCATAAGAGGATTTTTTGCATAAAAAATCCCTTGATTGATTCTTATCTATTTTGTTAATAATAAGATCACCATTATCAAGAACTTGTTTTATTGTTGATTCAATTTTATTCATAACATATCCTTTCATCATGCCAAATTAAATTTGATTACATAAAATAGACTCTCATTCGGATAAATTACTTTAATCAGTTCTCGCAATTCTACTAACCCCATATTCTCCTGCTTCGCATGCTGTTCTGTCAGTTTATCAAGAGTAATCGGCGACACACTTAACACTTCAATCGTGCAGAAGTATTGATTATCTTCAAAGCGTCCAACACGTAAAATATCGCCTGCTTTAAAATGGCTTTCAGATTTATCTCGAATGGTAATCGTTTTACGCCCAGCGAGAATGTCGGCTTCAAAGCGTTGGTAAAAAGTGATGTCATTTGGTTGCATATTATTGATATTGTGTTGTGATTAACAGGCGAATTCTACCAGAAAATCTGCAAAAAATCCTGAAATTCCTACCGCTTTCCAACCAAGGCAGCCGCATACTTTTAAACACCAAAGAGCAGCTCTTCTATAAATCATTTTGTTGTCTTCTTGTTGGTGGTATTTCACTATCTATCGAAGTAGTGTGTAAATCTTCAGTAAATAAAAAAGGATAGTAAAAACTATCCGTTGTATCGGTGTGTGGTGGCTAACCGCAACGGGTAAAAGCTGCTCAATAGGGTAATCTCTTAAAAATGGAAGAACGTAGAGATTTAAACTAGCTCAATATTTCGCAATGGTTTTTGGCTTGATTTCGTTCGCTTTCTTTTCCCGCTATAATTCTGCAACCTTGCTGAAAGTATTGAATAATTTTGCCTGTTCTTCCTGTGCTTGTTGTTGGCAGTGTGTATGAGGATCAATATTTTGAGCTAGTAAGTCTAAAAATTCCTCATGTTGATTTCTGGCTTATGTTAAAGATACATCAGGATATTTTCCTACGCCTAATAGTACCCGCTTTTTCGTAAAGGGTTGGTAATAGTTGAACCACCATAGCTTGCTTGAACTCGTTTTGACTAACAAAAAGCCCGTGCCCGTCTGATAATGTGTAATCTTTTTTTGCTTTGCCTTTTCGATTTCGGTATTTGTAAGCGATTTAGTTATACGGTTTTTAGTTATATGTGAGCAGTATAATTAAACGTATAACTAAAACACAAGGATTTGATAGATTCGCTTAGGTACGTTTAGGGCAATAAAAAAGCCTTGAACCGTTGTGGCTCAAGGCTTTGGGGTTCTATTTGACCCGCTTAAGTATCGAATTTGGTGGAGATAATCGGGATCGAACCGACGACCTCTTGAATGCCATTCAAGCGCTCTCCCAACTGAGCTATATCCCCATAATTGGTGGGAATAATAAATTCCACCACGAATTCTGTCAAGCGTAATTCTTCAAATTATGCTTAATTTTGAATGAAGTCGATTGCTTTTTGTATGCGTGCAAGTGTGCGTTCACGACCGACTAATTTTGCAGTAATGTCCATAGATGGTGATTGACCAGAACCTGTTACCGCTAAACGGAATGGCATTCCCACCTTACCCATACCGATTTCTAATTCAGCAGCTGTTTGGTTCATGGCATCATGAACTGCCTCAACTGTCCAATCGGTTAGAGCGGTCAATTTTTCCAATAGTTTTGAAAGTGGTGCAACCGCTTCAGGTTTGAAGTTTTTCGCTGCAGCTTTTTCATCGTAAGTTTCAAACTCTTCATAGAAATAACGGCTTGCAGCAGCTAATTCTTTTAAGGTTTTTGCACGTTCACTTAATACAGGAATAATTTCCGTTAATGCAGGACCATTTGCTGTGTTGATGCCTTGATCTGCCATATGCCACTCAAGGTATTTTGCAACGTGTTCCGCAGGTAGGCTACGCATATAGTGTTGGTTCAACCATTGTAATTTTTCGGTGTTGAATGCACTGGCTGATTTGCTAACTGAGTGAATGTCAAATAATTCAATCATCTCTTCACGGGTGAAGATCTCTTGGTCGCCGTGTCCCCAGCCTAAACGTACGAGGTAGTTAATCAGGGCTTCTGGTAAGTAGCCGTCATCACGGTATTGCATTACGCTTACTGCACCGTGGCGTTTTGAGAGTTTTTGACCATCGTCACCGTTAATCATTGAAACGTGTGCATAGGTCGGGATGGGTGCACCTAATGCCTTTAAGATATTGATTTGGCGAGGGGTGTTGTTGATGTGGTCTTCACCACGTACAACGTGGGTGATACCCATATCCCAGTCGTCCACCACCACACAGAAGTTATAAGTTGGTGAACCATCGGTTCGGCGAATAATTAAATCATCTAATTCGCTATTGCTAATTTCAATGCGACCACGTACAGCATCATCAAATACCACTGAGCCTTCGGTCGGATTTTTGAAGCGCACAACGTGTGGCTCATCAACTGAATGGTTATGATCGTGTAAACAATGACGGTCGTAGCGTGGTTTTTCTTTATTTTGTTCTTGCGTGTGGCGCAGTTCTTCTAAACGTTCTTTGGTGCAGTAGCAGCGGTATGCTAAACCTTGTTCGATCATTTGGTCAATCACTTGGTTATAGCGGTCGAACCGTTTGGTTTGGAAGTAAGGACCGTGTTCCCAAGTAAGATTGAGCCATTCCATGCTTTCAATGATAGCTTGAGTGGCTTCAGGAGTTGAGCGTTCTAAATCGGTATCTTCAATGCGTAATACAAATTCGCCGTTGAAATGTTTGGCATATAACCAAGAATAAAGTGCCGTACGTGCACCACCAACGTGTAAATAACCAGTTGGACTAGGAGCAAAACGGGTGCGAACTTTTACGTTTGGATCTAAAGGAAAAAGGGGTTCAATTTTCATTTTATTGCCTATTTTTGTAAAAATTTGGTGAAATTTGACCGCTATTTTACTCTTTTTTAGAGTGTTTTTGGGGAATAAAATAATAAAAAATATAGATTTTGGTTGAAAAAAACAACAAATACGCTAAAAATGGAAAAAAGCGTTTGACGCACAGATAAAAATCTCTATAATGCCCTTTCACAACAACGGGCGATTAGCTCAGTTGGGAGAGCACCTCCCTTACAAGGAGGGGGTCACTGGTTCGAGACCGGTATCGCCCACCACTTTTTTGTGGTCGTTGTTTATAATCTAATATATATGAAAATGGGCGATTAGCTCAGTTGGGAGAGCACCTCCCTTACAAGGAGGGGGTCACTGGTTCGAGACCGGTATCGCCCACCACTTTCAAAGTG
>NZ_JAHAHT010000121.1 GCF_018373095.1 Haemophilus parahaemolyticus | reverse complement strand
CGCCGACTTTATCACGTTTGAATTTTGCGTTGAATTTGATCCAAGGTCTGCCGGATAAATCTAAGGCACATTCGGCACGGCATTCATCCATCGGGAGCACAAAGCCAAAGCGGGCGATGCCGCGTTTGTCGCCAAGGGCTTGTTTCAATGCTTGACCGAGAGCGAGGGCAGTATCTTCCACGCTGTGATGTTCATCGATCCACAAATCGCCATTGCATTGTACGTTCATGCGGAATCCACCGTGAGTGGCGATTTGGTCAAGCATATGGTCGAAGAAACCAACGCCGGTTTTGATATCATTAACCCCGGTTTCATCCAACCATACTTGCACTTTAATATCGGTTTCTTTGGTTTTACGCACCACTTCAGCAATACGAGGTGGGCGGTTGCCGATGTTACTTACCGCTTCGCCCAATAATTTTTCGGCAATCAATTCCCAAGGCATTTGTTGCGAATTATATTGAATAGCACGAATGCCTAAATTTTCGGCTAATTGCACATCGGTTGCCCGATCACCAATGACAAAAGAATGTGCTGGATCGAATAATTTCTTCTCAATATATTTTTTAAGCAGCTTGGTTTGTGGTTTGCGGCATTGGCAATGATCTTCCGGTTTGTGTGGGCAAATCAGCACATCATCAAACTCAATCCCCTGTGATTTGAATAACGCCATCATTGCATTATGCGGTTTATCAAAATCTGCTTGTGGGAAAGAGTCCGTTCCCAAGCCATCTTGGTTTGAAACTATCACAAAACGGTATTTTTCTTTCAGTTTTAGCATTGCTGGAATGACGTTCGGCTCAAATTTGAGTTTTTCAAGGCTATCAATTTGAAAATCAGTTTTTGGCTCATCAATCAAGGTACCATCGCGGTCAATGAAAAGAATCGGTTGCATGGGCTGTTCTCCTGTGTATTAGATTATTTGTTTGATGGCTTCAACCACACGTTCACATTCTTCTTTTGTGCCAACGGTGATACGAATGCAGTCTTGTAAATTTAACGCTTTATTTTGATCGCGCAGAATAATTCCTAAATCCCACAAGGCTTTAAACACTTTTTCGCCATCTTGGCATTTAAAGAGCAAATAATTGGCTTCACTTGGAAAGACTTGTTCTACTTGCGGTAATGCAGCCAGCTGGTCGGCAAGCCATTGACGATTATCCAGAGTGGTTTGCACGCGTTCCTTAACCACGGTCAGATTCGCATCAGCAAGCGCTTGGGCGGCAATATCCGCGCTTGGAACCGGAATCGGATAAGGCGCAATCACTTTGCTCAGAATTTGAATCAACTCTGCATTAGCCAAGACAAAACCACAACGTAACCCTGCCAAGGCAAAGGCCTTAGAAAGGGTGCGGATGATGGCTAAATTCGGATAGTTTTGCAGTTCGTTGGCGAAGGTCGTTTCAGGACAAAATTCAATATAGGCCTCATCAACCACCAAAATCGCCTTGCCGGCGGTCATTTGCAATAATTTGATTAAATCAGACCGCTTGAGCAGATTGCCGGTCGGATTGTTCGGGCTACAAACAAATACCGCTTTCACGCCCTCCAATTGCGCTTCGATGGCTTCCAAATTGAGCTGAAAATCGGCATCGAGAGACACAGTTTTGCAGGTAACATTGGCAGTTTCAGCACTGACTGCATACATGCCGTAGGTGGGAGGGCAGAATAAAATGGCATCCTGTGCGGGTTCACAAAAGGTGCGAATAATCAGCTCAATGCCTTCATCGCCGCCACGGGTGACTAAAACGTTCTCAGCGTTGACTCTGGCATAGGCGGCATAGCCTTCAACCACTGCCTGAGGCTGAGGCTCTGGATAGCGATTTAAGTCTTTACCGGAAAGTTGAAAATTCGGTGAAAGCGGTGATTCGTTTGCATTGAGCCAAATCGTACCGTTGCCGCCCAGTTTGCGGGCGGATTGGTAAGGAATCAATGCTTGGACGTTGGGGCGGGAAAGCTGTGTTGTGTTCATATGTTGTCCTTTTTACGGTTTATTTAAACATAATAAAATCAATGGGTTATGTGTTGTTTTTACAAGAGCTCGGAAATCCGAGGGGGCGTTTGATTTAGCTTACTGCGCATTTAGTTTTGCCAAACGAATGCTGACAGCCTGTTTATGGGCATCTAATTGCTCAGCCTCCGCCATCGCTTCCACAGTTTTTGCCAGATTTTTAAAACCTTCGGGGCTGAGTTCTTGGACGGTCATTCGTTTGCTGAAATCCGCTAAACCAAGACTAGAGTAGGTTTTGGTATAACTATAGGTCGGCAACACGTGGTTGGTACCGCTAGCGTAATCGCCCATGCTTTCCGGGCTGTATGCTCCTAAGAAAATTGAACCAGCATTGTCTAATTCCGGCAAGAGTGCACGGGCGTTTTGGGTTTGTACGATTAAGTGTTCTGGTGCGTATTCGTTGCTGATTGCTACGGCTTGCGCCAAGCTTTCGGCAATAAAAATACGGCTGTGGCCAAGGGCTTTGCTAGCGGTTTCAGCTCGTGGTAAACGTGCTAATTGGCGGGCAATAGCCTGTTCGGCTTGTGCGGCTAATTGCGCATTGGTGGTGACTAAAATCACTTGGCTGTCAGCGCCATGTTCGGCTTGGGAAAGCAGATCGCTGGCGACAAATTCTGGATCTGCCGTTTCATCAGCAATAACCAATACTTCCGATGGCCCAGCTGGCATATCGATGGCAGTACCGCTTTGCACCACTTGGCGTTTGGCCTCAGTCACAAAGGCATTACCCGGGCCGAAAATTTTATCGACCTTAGCCACCGTTTCGGTGCCTTGTGCCATGGCAAAAATAGCTTGTGCACCGCCCACCGCATAAATGGTTTCCACGCCACATAGTTGGGCGGTGTAAAGAATTTCATCGGCAATTGGTGGTGGGGAGCACAGTACAATTTTTTTACAGCCGGCAATTTTTGCCGGAATCGCTAACATCAAAACAGTCGAGAATAATGGTGCTGAACCGCCCGGAATGTATAGTCCCACGCGAGAAATCGGACGGGTAACAACTTGGCAGCGCACGCCGGCTTGGGTTTCGATGTCGATTTCTTGATTTTGTTGTGCTTTGTGGAAGGCTTCAATATTGGCTTTTGCCTGTTGAATCGCTTGCGCAAGTGCCGGGGAAATTCGAGCGCTAGCTGAGGCGATTTCCTCAGGAGAGACAACAAGGCTTGTCAGTTTTACTTTGTCGAATTTTTCGCACAATTCAAACAACGCGTTATCGCCGTTTTGCGCAACATTTTCACGAATGGCATCCACCGCCTGTTTAACGCTTTCACCAACTTTTTGTGCTGGACGGGCAAGCACTTGGCGTTTTTCTTCTTGAGTTAAGTTATTCCAGATTAAAGTTTGCATTTTCTATTTCCTCTTATTTAATTTTCTTTTTCCGTAAATGGAAGCAAGATTGGGTTATTCCATCATCTTCTCTATTGGTAATACCAAAATCGAGCTGGCTCCGATAGCTTTTAATTGCTCCATGGTTTCCCAGAACAGATTTTCTTGGCTGACGACGTGCATCGCGACTTTCGTGCTATCACTGGCTAATGGCAAAATGGTCGGATTTTCAACCCCAGGGAGTAGCGCTGTAATTTGTGTCAGTTTATCCTTTGGTGCATGCAGCATAATGTATTTGGATTCAGAGGCTTGTTGCACACCTTGAATGCGGGTTAGCAAGCGGTCAACCAGTGCTTGTTTTTCTGCATCAAGCGGTTCAGCACGTTGAATTAAGCAGGCTTTAGATCGGTAAATCACTTCAACTTCTTTTAAACCATTGGCTTCTAAGGTTGCACCGGAAGAGACTAAATCGCAAATTGCCGTGGCTAGTCCGGCACTTGGGGCAACTTCTACCGAGCCATTCAGTAAACAGTTTTTAAAAGGAACGCCTTGTTGTTGCATATAGCGGCGTAAAAGGTGTGGATAGGAAGTGGCGATACGTTGATTAGCAAGGGTTTGTACGCCATTGTAAGTTTGATCACGGTCAATGGCGAGAGAGAGGCGACAGCCTCCGAAGTCTAATTGGAGTAGTTTTTTGTAGGCGATGGTTTCACCAGCTGCCAAGCGATCAAGCTCTTCCTCTTCCAAGACATTTTCGCCGATGATACCTAAGTCTACGACACCGTCAAAAATCAACCCAGGGATATCATCATCACGCACACGCAGGATTTCAATCGGTAGGTTTTCCGAATAGGCGATAAGTCGTTGTTCATTCCAATTGATTTTTACCCCGCATTGTTTGAGTAGGGCGGCGCAATCTTGGCTTAAACGGCCTTTTTTCATAATAACGGGTATTACGGGACAGGATGGGGCTTATCTTACCGAGTTCTTGATCAAGAAAGGATATACGGTACACGGTATCAAGCGTCGTTCTTCCATGT
>NZ_JAHAHT010000001.1 GCF_018373095.1 Haemophilus parahaemolyticus | reverse complement strand
AGCAGTTACGTTCGCAGGATTTTGACCTTTAGAAACTAAATAGTTAGCTACGGTTTCTGCACGACGTTGTGAAAGTTTCACATTCGCTTCTTGTTTACCAATACGGTCTGCGTAACCGCTCACTTGGATTGAAGGAGTAGCTAAGCCTAAAGCGTTAATTTCATTGTTAGCACCATCTAATGCTTGTGCTGATTCTGGTTTTAAGTCTGCTTTACCAAATGCAAACATTACGTCTGAGCTAAATGAGAAGTTTTTAGTTACTACTTCAGGTGCTGCAACTGGCGCTACTGGTGCAACAGGAGCTGGACCTTGACCGAAGCGGTAGCTTAAACCTGCAGATACAGAGTGAATATCTGGTTGGTAATGAGTACGAACGCCCATTTGGTTCAACATACCACGATGTGTTTTACCTACATTGCTTAACCATTGATATTCAACACGTGCTGCTAATTCTGGTGTAATTGCATACTCAACACCAGCACCTAAAATTAAAGATGGATGTAAGTTGTGTGCTTTGATACGGTCATTGTGTACGATTGTATTTTGAACAAAATAATCGCTACGTACCGCTGCCATACCCACTTTAGTATAAACATCTAAATCAGATGATACTGTAAAGCTTGGTTTTAAGTTAAAGTTAAAACCGTGTGCAGTGTGTCTGAAAGCACGAGTATCTTTACCTGCGATGGTACGATCACCACGTACACGACCGTAATCATCGTAACCAAATTCTGCTGCTAAACCGAAATTATCTAAGTTTAAAAGTTGATAACCTGCAAATACGCCATAAGTTACAGAATTTTTATTAATACCAAAACGACCGCCTTTAGTATTATCTAACTCAGAAACGCTATCATGGAAAGCTGCCCAACCTGCTTTAGCACCTACGTAAAAAGTATCTGCTTGTGGTGCTGCAGTTGCTGCTGCTGAAGTAGCTAATACTGCTAATGCAATTAATGATTTTTTCATTTTAATGACCCTCTATATGTCTATCATTCTATTAATAAAATAGAAATTTTTATCAACATTACCTGTTGAATCTTTACCACGCCTTTCATCTTCTTTTTTAAGAAGAAAGACTAAAGAAGTGAAATAAAACTACTTTATTTATTTTCTCTATTAAATAAAATCGTTTTCTCCCATTCTTGTCCTTAAGAAGATGGGCAAGAACGTTTAATATTATGTGGGTAAGTAAAACCAAAATCAATTTTTCTGGTACAAATAATAGACAAAACACGCTTATTTGCTTATTATTTATGCAATTTAAGTTTTATTTACACTATCTTACAGTGAAAATCTAAGGCTTATTTATTGTTCAATATCATCTAAAAGAAGTAAAAATATAAAAATTATAGAGCAAATTTTTCAACTATAAATTCAAATAAACATAAAATTTTACTTAATTTTTACAGCTTGTTGTATCGCCTTATATAATTCATCTAACATTGCAAAACGTTTACGATACATAGAGCGTTTTTTACTTGGAATTTCATCTAAATTACGCTCATTCGTTAAAGGTAAGACCCAATAATCTTGTAATTGACCACCAGACTCAGAAAAAATAGCATCATAATCAACCACATAACGTTTACTTTGGATAAAACGAGATTTATTTTGATATTTTTGTGGAATGCCAAACAATTTATCATAACCTAAAATTTGTGTAAGATTTTTCATTATCTCTACCATTAAATAGGCTGGACGCAAACCATAACAAGCTTTAGTAAGTTGCTTAACCATCTCTTTTGAGCCTTCAAAGTTTGGGCCTTGTACCACAGCAATCAACAGAGCATCATTTAATTTACCAAAAGTAAGAAGGTAAATAAGTTGATTTTCAGGTTTGTAACGAAGTTCCAATGCCCAATATCCTTCCATAGCTTGATATTCATTGATATTAAGTCGAATCTCAAAATCAGAGATTACTTCTCCAAAACTAAGCGGTTGCCGCCAAATTGGAGGAGTTAGATGTGAAAGTTCCTGAGGTAAGAAGAGTAAATTTTCACAAATTGCATTAAAGCGTTGCTGGCTAGTAAAACGCTTATCTAAAAAACGATGTACGAGCGGATAACCATAATTTACATGTTCATTTAAAAGTGAAATCAAAAATGGATGTTGATTTACAAATTGCTCAAATTTTCTAACCGCTTGTAGATGTAGAAAGGAACGAAGCCGATAACGCAAGCGTTTTCCAGCATACGATTTTTTCCCTCGGTCGGGATAAATATCGTTTGCTTTCGTCCAGTGATATTGTAATGAACTCATAACTTATCCTTAAAAAGATGAGGCGTGTTTAACACGCCCCATAAAATTGACTTTGTTTAATTACGCCTTCACATTCTCTTTCAAGAACGCAAGCAACTCATCTTTTGCAATCATCTGTTTCTCACCAGTACGACGGTTTTTGTATTCAATTTCGCCATTGTCTAGGTTTTTCTCGCCAATTACCACCATATGCGGCACACCAATAAGTTCCATATCAGCGAACATCACGCCTGGGCGTTCTTTACGATCATCAAAAATCACGTCTACGCCTTGTGATTGTAAAGTGCGGTAAAGTTCTTCAGCATATTTTTGCACGGTTTCAGATTTATGCATATTCATCGGCACAATCGCCATAGTGAATGGGGCAATTTCATCTGAAGGCCAGATGATACCGCGTTCATCGTGGTGTTGCTCAATCGCTGAAGCCACCACACGAGTTACGCCGATACCATAACAACCCATTGTCATCACAAGAGGTTTACCGTCTTCGCCTTGAACGGTCGCTTTCATTGCTTCAGAGTATTTTTTACCAAGTTGGAAAATATGCCCCACTTCAATACCACGTTTGATTTGAAGCGTGCCTTTACCATCTGGACTTGGATCACCTTCCACTACATTACGTAAATCAAATACTTCTGGCATTGCTACATCGCGTTCCCAGTTCACATTGAAATAATGTTTTCCATCGATATTCGCACCACAACTAAAATCAGACATTAACGCCACAGTACGGTCAATAATTGCAGGAATATTAAGATTTACCGCACCTAATGATCCCACGCTCGCACCAATTTTTGCTTTAATTTCAGTTTCGTCCGCAAACTCAAGAGGATCTGCTACTAATGGGTGTTTTTGTGCTTTGATTTCGTTTAATTCGTGATCGCCACGAATAATCAAGGCAACAAGCGGTTGATTTTCGTCTGCACCTTTCACAATTAAGGTTTTCACGGTTTTTTCAATCGGCAGATTGAATTGTTCTACCAACTCCGCAATGGTTTTCGCATTTGGTGTATCCACCAATGTCATTTCCGCCGTTGGTGCTTGGCGTTCGCCTACAGCAATTGCTTCTGCCAATTCGATATTTGCCGCAAAATCCGATTCTGTTGAGAATACAACATCATCTTCCCCGCTTGAAGCTAACACTTGGAATTCGTGCGAAGCTGAGCCCCCGATTGAACCCGTATCCGCTTGTACTGCACGGAAATCTAAGCCTAAACGGTTAAAAATGTTACTGTACACTTGATACATCACATCATAGGTTGCTTGCAAACTTTCTTGGGTAGTATGGAAAGAGTACGCATCTTTCATAATAAATTCACGCGAACGCATTACACCAAAACGAGGGCGTACTTCATCACGGAATTTTGTTTGAATTTGGTATAAATTAAGTGGAAGTTGTTTGTATGAAGAAACTTCTCGGCGGACTAAATCTGTAATCACTTCCTCGTGAGTTGGCCCAAGTACAAAGTTACGGTTACCTCGGTCTTCAAATCGAAGCAATTCAGGGCCATATTGATCCCAACGACCAGACTCTTCCCATAATTCTGCTGGCTGCACCACAGGCATTAATACCTCAATTGCCCCACCTTTGTTCATCTCTTCGCGAATAATCTTTTCTACTTTTTTCAATACGCGAATACCCGTCGGCAACCAGTTATATAAACCTGATGCCATTGGGCGAATCATACCTGCACGCAACATTAATTGGTGGCTTACTACCTGAGCATCATTTGGCGTTTCTTTAAGAGTGGAGAATAAATATTGACTTGTACGCATTGTTTTTCCTATTAAAAATTATGAATAAATTTATCGGCAAAAATAAGGCTATTTTAGCGTAAAAAGGCGGGGTGTGGTATGATTGCCCACAATAAATACAGAAATTTAGCAAGGGAATAAGATGATTGTTGTTACCGCAGGTCATGTCGATCACGGCAAAACCGCACTACTGCAAGCCTTAACGGGCACAAACACGGCACACTTACCTGAAGAGAAAAAACGTGGGTTAACCATTGATTTAGGCTACGCCTATTTGCCAATCACCAATCAGCAAGGCAAGCCTGATGTACTTGGTTTTATTGACGTGCCTGGTCACCAACGTTTTCTATCGAATATGTTGGCAGGCGTGGGCGGCATTCAGCACTCGTTATTGGTAATTTCTGCCGAAGAAGGCATTAAGCCGCAAACCGAAGAGCATCTTGAGATTCTGAAATTGCTCCGTTTTTCGCACATTATGCTGGTGATTACCAAAGCAGATCGTGCGGAAACAAGTCAAATCGAACAGCTAATTCACTCCATTCAAAGACGTTATTCTTTCTTAGCGGAAGCACCTATTTTTGTGACTTCAGCACATACAGGACAGGGCATTGAAGCGTTAAAAAATTATCTGATTGCCCTTAATGCACAAGCTAAAAGTGCGATCGACAAACCGTTCCGCTATGCGATTGACCGCGTGTTTACCGTGAAAGGTGCAGGGCTGGTGGTTACGGGCACAGCAGTGGCGGGGCAGGTTAAAATTGGCTCGGAGTTCTACCTCACAAACGGTAAAAAAGTGCGTGTAAAAGGCATTCACGCCCAAAATAGCCCGTCAGAAATTGGTTTAGCGGGGCAACGATTAGCACTTAACATTGCGAACGTAGAAAAAGAGCAAGTGCAGCGTGGTGATTGGATTACCGAACTCGTTCCACATTTTGCGACAGACCGCATTACCGTACGGTTCAACGTGATTCAGCCGTTAAAAGAGAGTACCGTTGCTCATCTTTACCATTTTGCTTCTCATATCACGGGCAAAGTGAGCTTGCTCAACGCCAAACAAGCGGTGGAAAATGGCGATTATTTTGCAGAAATTTTGATGGATGAGCTGCTGCACATTACGGTAAACGACAAGTTGATTATTCGCAGCGGTGATGACCGTCAAACGCTTGGCAGTGCGGAGGTGTTGGAGATTCATTCGCCTAAACGCCACAAACGTAGTGAAGCTCGTCTTGCTTTTGTCAATGAATTGGCAAAAACAACCGCTTGCGATGATTTTACTGCTCGTCTGGCGTTGATGTTGCAAAATCGTGCTTTGACGTTGGATTTCTTGCTCTGGGCGGAACAGCGTTTTGCCAGCCAATTACCTGAAAATACAGATGCGATAGTTTACGATAAGTGGATTTTCTCCTGCAAATTTAAGCAACAAATCCAGCAAAGAATGGTCGAGAAACTAACGGAATATCACGCCAACCATCAAGACCAACTAGGGCTTTCTAAAGCTCGCCTTTATCGAATGGCAGTACTTGAACAGCCTGAAGGTTTGGCGTTGCAATGGCTAGATGAATTAGTTACCGAAGGCGTACTGGCTCAAACGCGTGGTTGGGTGCATCTGCCTGAGCATCGCATTGAGTTTTCGGCAACAGAATTGCAAATCTGGCAACAAATTCGACCGCTTTTTGAAGCTACTAATCAAGCCCTGTGGGTGCGAGAAATCGCAACCGAGCTTAGCCTTGATGAAACGGATACGCGAAACTTGCTCTACAAAGCAGGAAAACTGGGCTATGCCGTGCCAATTGTCAAAGATCGCTTCTTACTTGCTGAACAAATCCAACAATTCGCAAGCTGGATTAAAGCATTTGTGCAAACCCACGGTGAGATTTCTGTTAATCAATTACGCGATGAATTGCAATATGGACGCAAACTTACCGTGCAGTTGATGGAGTATTTTGATCGCACAGGTTTCCTCCGTCGTAAAGGGAATGTGCATCTGTTGAGGGATGCGGAGAGTTTTTAATATTGCCCCCTCTTTGCTAAAGGGGGAATTTTCTTAGAAAAATATATGATGAAAAAAAAATCCCCTCGTGCGGTTGCCGCACAAATTATTTTAGAGGTGTTGGATCAGGGCAAATCGCTTTCAAACCTGATTCCCGAAGCACAAAATCATCTCAACCCTAAAGATATGCCATTGGTGCAAGAGATAACGTTTGGCATCTGTCGTGTATTGCCTCGCCTAGAAAATATTATCAAACAGTTGGTTGAGAAACCACTTAAAGGCAAAACCCGTTTGGTGCATTGCTTGCTGTTAGTTGGGTTGTATCAACTGCTTTATATGCGTGTGCCAGCTCACGCGGCAGTGGATGAAGTGGTGAATGCAACTAAAGTGCTGAAACTCGACAGCTTCCGTGCTTTAACTAACGGCGTGTTGCGTCGTTTTCTGCGTGAGCAAGAGCAAATTCTCGCTGTAGTCGATAAACATTGGCAAACGCTTCACCCTGAATGGTTTGTGAACAAAATCAAAAAAGTCTATCCGCATTGGCGTGAGATTGTAGAGGCGAATAATCAGCGTCCACCGATGTGGATTCGTGCCAACGTGCAGCATATTCAGCCGAAAGATTATGTGGCTTTATTGGGTGAGTTGGCAAATCAACGTGAAAATTCGACCGCTTGCGTGCCTGATTGTGCTATTTTGCTTGAGAATCCAGTGTCGGTAAACCAATTGCCTCACTTCGAACAAGGCTGGGCGACGGTGCAAGATGCTCACGCTCAATGGTCGGCTGAGTTGCTCGACGCTCAAAATGGTGAAACGATTTTAGATGCCTGTGCCGCGCCTGGTGGCAAAACCACACATATTCTTGAAAAAGCCCCGCAAGCGGTCGTTTTTGCGTTAGATATTGAAGAAAATCGCTTGAAACGTGTGCGGGAAAATTTAGTACGTCTCAATCAATCCGCAACTGTGATTTGTGGCGATGCCAGCCAGCCTGATACGTGGCTTGAAAAGGGCATAATGTTCGACCGCATTTTGCTCGATGCACCTTGTTCAGCAACAGGGGTGATTCGTCGTCATCCTGATATTAAATGGCTTCGCAAAGAAGCGGACATTACTGAACTTGCCAACTTGCAAGCCAAGATTTTAGAGGCACTTTGGGCAAGATTAAAACCAAACGGCATTTTGCTTTATGCGACGTGCTCAATTTTGCCCGAAGAGAACAGCTTGCAAATTCAACATTTCCTTGAAAATCACTCGGATGCCGAATCGGTAGAGATGGATTTTCACGGTGAAAAAGTGGCTGAAAAACAATTCTTCCCGCAGCCCAATGGCGGGGATGGATTCTTTTATGCGAAGTTGAGAAAAGTGGGTTGATAAGAACAATATAATTCGTAGCAATCTTGTTTTGTGTAGGGGCGGGGTTTATCCCCGCCCGAAATCAGTATCAATGATATGTTTTATTGGGTGGGGATAAATCCCACCCCTACGCAAATGAGGGTAATACAATAAAAATAAAAAATCATTATGAAAATAATCATCCTCGGAGCGGGGCAGGTGGGCTCAACGTTGGCTGCTTCGCTTTCTAATGACGAAAACGACATCACGCTGATTGATGATCGCCAAGATTTGCTTGATAAATTGCAGGAAAAGCACGATTTACGCGTGTTAAAAGGCAATGGGGCATCGCCTCGTATTTTGCGACAGGCGGGAGCGAACGATGCAGATATGTTGGTGGCGGTGACTGATAGTGATGAAATCAATATGATCGCCAGTCAAGTTGCCTATAGCCTGTTTAAAGTGCCAACCAAAATTGTGCGGATTCGTAACAGCGATTATGTGCGTGAACGTGAAAATCTGTTCGGCAACGATAATTTACCAATAGACCACGTGATTGCACCTGAATTGTTGGTGCAAAAGGATATTTTACGTCTGATTAACTATCCTGGGGCGTTGCAAGTGGCACATTTTGCCGATGATTTGGTCAGCCTTGTTAGCACGAAAGCCTATTACGGTGGGCCTTTGGTCGGCTACCCAATTTCTGCCCTGCACGATCATCTACCTTATATTGAAGCCCGTATTGTGGCAATTTTCCGTCAAGATCGTGCCATTATTCCGCAAGGTTCGACTATTATCGAAGCAGGTGATGAAATTTTCTTTATCTGTGAAACGCAAAATATCAAGGCGATTATGAGCGAATTACAGCGATTAGAACGCCCGCATAAGCGGGTGATGATTGTGGGCGGTGGCACAATCGGTTTGGGTTTGGCGAAGGATTTGGAAAATCAGTGTAGCGTGAAAATCATTGAGCGAAGCCGTGAAAAAGCTGAAGTACTTTCAACTAAGCTAGAAAAAGCCCTTGTGTTACAAGGCGATGCGTCGGATCAAGAGTTGCTTTTTGAAGAGCATATCGAAAATATCGACTTGTTTCTTGCCCTGACGAGTGATGACGAAGCAAATATTATGGCGGCACTGTTGGCAAAACGTTTAGGGGCGAAAAAAGCGATTGTGTTGGTGCAACGGATGTCTTATTTGCACTTAATTCAAGGCGGGACGATTGATATTGCGATGTCGCCACAGCAATCGACTATTTCTGCACTTTCTAGTTATGTTCGCAAAGGCGATATTGTGAAAGTGGTTTCGCTCAAACAAGGTTTAGCTGAAGGCATTGAAGTAGTCGCCCACGGTGATGAGGAATCTTCCAAAGTAGTAGGGAGAAAAGTACGAGAGCTTAAGCTTCCGCAAGGGGCGATTGTTGGGGCAATTGTGCGAGATAGTCAGGTGATGATTGCCCACAAATCCACTGAAATCCAAGCTGAAGACCGCGTGATTTTGTTCGTAAACGATAAAAAACACGTGAGTGAAATTGAAAAATTGTTCCAAGTAAGCTCATTTTTCTTATAGCAACCCCAAATAAGATAATAAAAGCATAATAAAAAAGTGTTGGTTTAGATTATTTTTTATATCTTTACCAACACTTTTTTATTATGCTTCTATCGTATTATTCTTTTAAAAGCAACTTCAAACTCACCTTCATTTTCTCAACTTGCTCTAAATATAGCTCTTTATTTTCTAATTCATCAATGAGCTGCAATACAGCTTGTGAAAGCGTTACCCCTTGAGCATTCGCATACTTAGAAAGCTGCAACCAGCTGGCGTATTCTAAATCAATTGATTTCTTTTTGGTTGTGATTTTTTCAGCATTGAAAAAACGTTTACGGCGAGCACGAATAGACTGGCGCATCTTTTTGCGTTGCTCAGCGGTCATTTCCGTTTTTACCCATTTTTCGATTTCATCGGGCGAGTTTTGTAGCGTAGTCAGCAGCTGGATTTTTAGCTCAATCATACTGCTTTCGGTATATTTAGTAATATTTTCGCCCTCGCGGTGTTTCTTGAGTAAGTATTTCCACTTCCAATTCGCTTCTTGGGATTCTAGCTTTTGATATCTCATTGTTTCTCTTGATTTATTCGCAAATTTTAGGCAAGTATAACGGAATTTTGTATAATAAACCAAATTTCTATTATGAGGCATTTTTGTGAATTTATCTCCTTTATCGTGGCAGTCGCTTTCTTTATCTCACACCTTCCAATTAACGGGCGAACAAGTCAATTTCTTCGATTTTCAGCCGAAGGCACAGCAAGCCCTAAACCTATTCAAATCGCAAGAAATGGGCTCATTATTGGTGGTGAAAAGCGAAGTATTGCCTGAGTTTTTAGACGAACTCCGCACCCAATTATCTATAGAGAATTCACAGCCTGTGATTGTGAGAACCGAATTTAAAGCCTCGCATTTGTTCGGCTACACACTCTTTTTAGAAAAAGAGAACCGCATAGAAGCCATCGAAGGGTCAATTCAGCAAGCACAAAATGGCATTTTGGTGCTACGTTTAAACACGCTATTACATGATTTAAAACAGTGGGACAAACTCAAACAAGCTTTGTTGTTCGGCTTTTATGAACAGAATGCGGTAAACCACGTGCCCGAAGAACTGCCTGCGATTCAAAGCCCATTTAAATTGCTGTTGGTTGGTAGCCGTGAAGATATTTCAATGCTCGCTGCCTATGATGGCGATTTGTACCAATTTGCCCAATATACCGAAGTAGATTCATTCTTGAATGTGGATGAGACAAGCCTCAACCAATGGGGCGATTATGTGCAAGCCTACGCCCAAAAATTCACGCAACGCAAATTAAGCGAACCCGCACTTCAGCAGCTTTTACAACATTATATCCGTGAAAGCGAAAGCCAAACGATGATTTCTATTTCACCCACTAAGCTCAAAAATCAATTGCTCGGCTTTGCAAAATTCTACCCAAATTCAACCGCTTTCATGGAGGTCAATAGCTACTTTGAAGCCCAAGAGAAGCAGGCTTCGAACCTAAATGAATATGCCTTGCAGGATATTTTGAATAACCAAGTTTATATCGAAACCGATGACGAAGAAATTGGGCAGATCAACGGCTTGTCAGTTATTGAATTTGAAGGCGTGCCCTATGCCTTTGGCGAACCGCTTCGCATCAGTTGCAACGTGCAATATGGTGATGGCGAAATTACCGACATTGAACGCAAAGTGGAGCTTGGTGGGAACATTCACTCGAAAGGGATTTTAATTGCCCAATCTTGCTTAGCGAATTTGCTGGAATTACCAACCCAATTGCCGTTTTCCGCATCGCTTGCCTTTGAGCAGTCTTACGGTGAAGTGGATGGTGACAGCTCATCATTAGCAATTTTCTGCGTGTTAGTCAGTAGCCTAGCGAAGGTCGCACTACCGCAATCTATTGCGGTGACAGGCTCTATCGACCAATTCGGTAACGTGCTAAGCGTGGGCGGTGTAAACCAAAAGATCGAGGGCTTTTTCGAAGTGTGTGATGCTCGTAGGCTTACAGGGAAGCAGGGCGTGATTATTCCTGCAAGCTGTGTGTCACATTTAAGCCTGAAACCTAGCGTATTGGCTGCCGTTAAAGCAGAGAAATTCCAGATCTGGGCGGTTGAAAGCGTGTTTGAAGCGGTCGAAATTTTACTGAAAAATGCATTTTATGCAGAAGATCGTCGAGAAAAATCCGACAAACCTGCCTTGTTTGACCTTATTCATCAAGGCATTGAGCAAAGTTCAAATCACGATGTAGAACATAAATTGTGGCATAAAATCTTCCCTTGGTGGAAATCTCACTGATCCGACAAGTCAGCTAACAGTTGTTAGCTAAAATAAAAGCCTGTACTATCTGCTCTCACAAACAAAATTAGGAAAGCAAGAGAATACAGGCTTTCTTTTTAGTAATACAGGATTAAAAAGATGAACAGTTGTACACCAAATATTAAACCTAACTACACTTATGAAGATTTATTAGCATCAGGACGTGGTGAATTATTCGGCAGTGAAGGTCCTCAATTGCCTGCACCTCCCATGTTAATGATGGACCGAGTGAACTTGATGACCGAAAATGGTGGCTTGTTCGATAAAGGCTACATTGAAGCGGAATTAGACATTCGCCCAGATTTATTCTTCTTTGATTGCCATTTCATCAACGATCCTGTAATGCCTGGTTGTTTAGGTTTAGATGCAATGTGGCAATTAGTTGGCTTTTTCTTAGGCTGGGTGGGCGGAAAAGGTAAAGGCCGTGCTTTAGGTGTAGGCGAAGTGAAATTCACAGGACAAATCTTACCGACCGCGAAAAAAGTAACTTATCGTATTCATATGAAACGTGTGATCAACCGCAAGCTCGTGATGGGGTTAGCGGATGGCGAAGTGGAAGTGGACGGACGCGTGATTTACACGGCAACGGATCTCAAAGTAGGTTTATTCCAAGATACTTCTTCATTCTAGTTATGTAATTTTTCGAGCACGCTCGAAAATTTAAACATTCCAAATTTACATTTCTCGCAAACTCGCCCATAGTATTCGCTCTTTTGAGGAAAGATTATGTGGCGAGCTTTTACTTTAATAGAAATTTTAATTACCTTAACGCTTCTTACTATTTCTATTTTATTTATTTCTCCTATTCTTTTTTCTTTGCAAGATAAATGGGCGTTAGAAAGTGAAATAGAAAATCTCTCTTCTTTTATTTATCAAATTCAAACTAAAGCTCGTTTTCAAAAAAAGAATTATTCACTTACCATTGCACAAAATAATAATGAAAAGAAATGGTGCATTATTGCGATTCAAAAAAAGAGTAGTAAACAAGTAACCTGTAATTGCTTAAATATAAAAAGTTGTGTGCTGACAGATGAATATCATCTTTATGAAAACCAACATAAAAACATTGTATTACGCAACAAAAGCCTCTTTCCAAAATCTTTTATTAGTATTGATGGCAATGCAGGGCGGCTAGAGTCTAAATGTATCAATATTAGCCTAAATAATACCAGTGAAATTCTACAATTCGATCAGTGGGGAAGAATTTATGTTAGCCCGAAAAATAAGCGAAGTACCTGTAAAGATTAGCCATTTGAAGGCATTTAGTTTAGTTGAAATTCTAATTTCATTAGCATTAGGTTCAATGTTATTACTTTCTTTTACCTATTATTACTCTAATTATTATGTTGTTTGGCAAAAACAAAAAGAGCAATTTTTCTTACAAAAAGAAGCTCATCAATTAGCACATTATTTACAACAACATATTCAGCATTTAGGTTACCAAGGCAATAATAAAGAAGAGAGTAATTTTGAATTGTTTGAGAAAGATAATCAGCGTTTTGTATTAAATAATCAATGTTTAATCTTTTTTTATGATCTCAATGGTGATGGTTGTTTAGGTAAACGAGCGACAAAAAAGTCATTATGTAGAAATGGGAAACTAAATAATACTAAAGATCTAGCAAAAGAAGTTTTTGGCTTTAAGCTAGAAGAGAAAGAAATTCATTTTTATGCTGATAACCGTTTCGAAAATTGCTTGGGTGAAAAATGTGAAGCACTATTAGATAGCTGCGAAAATAAATGGACGAAATTTACCTCTAAAGAGGAGTATTTAGTTGATAAACTTCAATTTAATTGGAAAAAACAAAATAAATTGATGCAAATAGAATTAACGCTTTCTTCAATTAAAGATCATAAAATAAGCTATAGTTTAATTGCTAATGTTTATTTATTAAATGGAGCTTCTCAATGAAAAAATTAGAAGCTAGTAGTTTATTAAGTTCGTTACTGATTTTATCAGGCATTTTGACATTACTGTTTTTAACCAAAGAAAATTGGTTAAAGCAAGAAAGTGTTGCAAATAGCTATTATCAACAATATTTATCTTCCAAACTCACATTCTTAAAAAGAGTAAATCAAAATGAATGTGCCTCTCAGAAAAAAGAGATTGTTGAAGAGAAAATAGGCGAACTTATTTATTCTTACCAGTGTGAAATGAATAGTCTCTTTATTAAACCAAAGCCCACGAAAGATAAATATATTGCAGTAGATAATATTGCAAATTGGCTG
This sequence comes from Haemophilus parahaemolyticus, assembly GCF_018373095.1. Classification (GTDB taxonomy): domain Bacteria; phylum Pseudomonadota; class Gammaproteobacteria; order Enterobacterales; family Pasteurellaceae; genus Haemophilus_A; species Haemophilus_A parahaemolyticus_A. Next base: position 67,130 of record NZ_JAHAHT010000001.1, on the reverse strand, counting down.
GATTTAGATTCTTATGCTTCCCAAATAATTTATATTAATTCATTATCTGAATTACCTAAAAATAGCGAAGATGATCCGAAAATTGTCATAGCAAAAAAGGCGATTGAAGAGAGATTAGACGAACATTTTTACGGCATTATTATTACCGACTACTATTTTGATATTACAGGCTCCAAAAGAGTATATGGCGTACTTTATTCTACATTTGATAACGAGCGAGAAGAGCGTAATTTAACGTTTAGAAGAACAGTAGTTGATAATTTAGAAAAGAAATATTCAAAATGGCATCTCGTACCAAATTCAAAAAATATATTAAATAATAAATAGTATGGTTAAACAATTAAAAGCGGAAAGTTTAGTTTCACTACTTGTCGCATTAATGTTATTTGCAATTTTGGCATTAAATTTCACCGCTTGGCAGAAAGATCAGCTTGAACATGGTGCAAGAAATTACCAGCAACAACAGGCATTGCAAATTGTAGAAAACCAGATTGCGTTAAGAATGGCGGGGCTAAGTTGCGAGTCGCAAGCTGTCGAAAATGATGTAAGATTTACCATCCAATGCAGTGGGGAGTTAATAAAGGTCAGTTATCCGATGGGGAAGGTTGAAATTAAAACAAAGTAATCGGCTAAAAGCGTTGAATATTCTAGCCAATTCAAGCAAAATGGTTCGATCTATGAGGGTTTTAGTATGTTCACCGTTTATTATTCCAATGATCTCAATGCCTTAGCATCAATGCTTATTCAGCACCAAAAAATTTCCCCAAATCCCGATCCTTTTGCCGAAGAAACTATTTTGGTACAAAGTATCGGAATGGCTCAATGGCTACAAATGGAAATTGCTGAGCAAACAGGCATTGCAGGCAATTACAACTTTCCATTCCCGACCAGTTTTATTTGGCAGCAATATCGCCTTGTTTTTCCTTACCTGCCGAAAGAGAATATTTTTGAACGTGCTGTGATGGCGTGGCGATTGATGCGAATTATCCCGAATGTACTTGAGCAAGAAGGCTTTAGTGCCTTACGAGCTTATCTTAAATCTGAAAAAGAGGGTTCGGATTTACGCCTTTATCAATTAGCCAATAAAATTGCTGATCTTTTCGACCAATATTTAGTTTATCGTCCACACTGGTTAGTTTCTTGGGAAAAGAATAATCAACAATTAGTTATTGATGAAATTAAACATCATTTTTCTAATAAAATAAAAAATGAAGAAGATATTGCCGAAAATGTACTTTGGCAAAGTATTCTATGGAATTTATTGATTGAAGATACTAAAAAGGATTACGATGAACTTTTATTTACTACCTCACACCGTGCCTATTTACAAAATTTATATTTTGAAAAATTAGATAATTTGACTGAAGAAGAACAACAAAGATTGCCTAAACGTATTTTTGTTTTTGGTATTTCTTCGCTTCCACCGTCTCAGCTTGCTGTATTAAGAAAATTAAGTGAGCATTGTGATATTCATTTATTCTTTTTAAACCCCAGTGAAAAATATTGGGGTGATAGTATTGAAGATAGTGTATTAGAAAAACTTGCATTAAAACAACAACTCTCTCAAGAAGATATTGATGCATTATTAGCACAACAAGGTAATCAACTACTCGCAATTTGGGGTAAACAAGGGCGAGATTTCTTAGCACAATTAGTGGAAGAAGAACACGATGTGATAGAGGGTTTTATTCCACCTTTTGAAGCCCATAATTTAAGCCAAATTAAGCAAGCAATTTTAGAGTATCATAACGAACCTGATTTAGATTTCAAACAAGATCATTCTATTCAAATTCATTCAGCACATAGTATTTTACGAGAAGTTGAAATTTTACATAATCAATTGCTTCATATTTTTGAACAAAATAAAACACTCTCGGCAAAAGATATTATTGTAATGTCACCGAATATTGAGCAATATGCCCCTTATATTCAAGCTGTATTTTCTCGTTATGATAAAAAAGATGAAAAAGGCGGGAAAGATAAACGTTATATTCCATTTACAATTTCAGACCAAAAAATCAGTGAAGTTGATCCTATTCTTTCTAGCTTTATTTCTCTGCTTTCAATGAAAGAGAGCCGTTTTAGTGCAGAAGAAATATTAGATTTATTAGACGTTAAAGCAATAGGTGAGAAATTTAATTTACGTGAAAACGATATTGTTTTATTAAGAAATTGGATTAAAGCAAGTGGTATTCGTGCAGAACTCACCATTCAGAAAAATGAACAATGGGATAATTATAATTCTTGGGAAAATGGTTTAAGTCGTTTATTGCTTGGTACAAGCTTAAAAGAAGAGAGTGGTATTTGGCAGAATACGATTGCTTTTAATGAAAGTTATGGCTTGATTTCAGAACAAGTGGGTTATTTAGCAGATTTTATTGAAAAATTAACCGATTGGGCGAATTTTTTACAGGAAAGTCATACTATTGATAAATGGAAAGAAATGCTGGAATATGTGCTCAATCATTTCTATCAAGAAAATGAAACGACGACTAACGCATTATTATTGATTTCCGAAGAAATTGAAAAATGCTATTCGTTAATTGAACAAACAAAATATAATCAGCCTATTTCGATTGATATTATTGGCTCAATTTTTAAAGAGAAATTAAATTATCAAAAAAGCCATCTGCAATTTTTAGCAGGAAAAGTAAATTTCTGTACTTTATTACCAATGCGAGCTATTCCATTTAAAGTAGTTTGTTTATTGGGAATGAATGAAGCAGATTTTCCAAGACAGCAACAAATCAATAGTTTTGATTTAATGCAATATCATCCACAAAAAGGTGACCGTGCAAGACGAGATGATGACCGTTATTTATTCTTAGAAGCATTGCTCTCTGCTCAAGATATTTTCTATATGAGTTATATTGGTCAATCATTAGTCAATAATAAAGAGTATTTTCCATCAATATTAGTTTCTCAATTAATGGACTATTTAATTGAGTACTCTGATTTAGAAGAAAAAGCACAACTTATTCAAAACCATCCTATTACGGTATTTAGTCCAAATAATTTTAAAGAAAATTATCTTTCTTATGATAAAGAATGGTTGCCATTAGTGCAGAATAGTAATGGAGTTAAAGAATTTATTTCAGAACAAATTATTAATGAGGTAGAGTTGCCAAAATATATTGAATTAGACGATCTGATTAGCTTTATTCAATCACCTGCTCGTTATTTTTTTACTCATCGATTAGGCGTGAATTTTAGCTTAAGCGAAGAGAGTATTGAAGAAACTGAACATTTTTCACTTTCTCGTTTAGATGAATACGCTCTATTAGATGAGTTATTGAATATCAAAAATGAAGAGATAGACAATTTCTTTGCAAAAGAGTATTTGAAAGGGAATTCGCTAGTGCTGAATTTTGGTAAATTAAAACAAGAAGAATTAAATTCTCGGATTGAAGATATGCGTTCAAGTTTAGCTGGTTATTTAAATCAAGATAGTCAAGTGCTTGAAATCAATTTAACGCTCGATCAAACCGAACTTGTCGGCAATATTCCGCATCTATTTGGTAATAGTATAGTGCTATGGCGAACGGGTAGTTTGCGAGATAAAGATGTGATTAAACTTTGGATTTATTATCTTGTCTCAATTTTATCAGGAAAGGAAAACTCACCTGTTTTCTATTATTTAAATAACGAAGCGTTAGCTCAACTCAGTTTTAATAAAATAGAAAAAGAACAAGCGAAGCAACAGCTTGAAAATTATGTTTCTGCCTATTTACGCAGTTTTGTTACATTTGAGTTGGCAATGACCTCAAGTTTAGATAATTACTTTGACAACATTTCTGAAAATATCGAAAAAGATTGTGAAAATAAACTGATTGAAATTGCAGAAAGTTATAATGATGAGAATATCTATCTACGACGTATTCTTAATCAAAGTGAAAAATTAGATTATGCTCATATTCACCAAACGACATTAGATTGGTTTGATTTAATGCAAAAATCTAAAAATAAAGGATAATAAAAATAAATATGAAGAAAACACAATTAAATCACACTATTCGTTATGCCATTCTTTCCACATTTTTGGCACTGAATGTGACACCTACTGCATTTGCAGAAAATAATCAAAATCAGACCGCTATTATTCAAGAACAGACTGACACTAATTTAGGCTTTAAATTGATTAAAACACAAATCAATAAAAGCCCGAATGATAAAGCCATTTATCAAGGCATTAAATTAGATAATGGGATGACGGTATTATTGATTTCGGATGAAAAGGCGAATAAGTCCTTAATATCGATGGCAATTCCCATTGGCTCGATGGAAGATCCGATTTCTCAACAAGGTTTAGCACATTATTTAGAACATATGATCTTGATGGGATCAAAAAACTTCCCAGAAACCAACAGCTTAGATAACTTTTTAAACAAAAACGGGGGCTATAATAATGCTTCTACTACGGCTTATCGTACCGCTTATTATTTGGAAGTAAATAACGATGCATTCGATGAAGCAGTTACTCGCTTTGCTGATACGCTCGCATTTCCACTGCTTTCTAAGAAAAATGCGGAAAAAGAAGTGAATGCAGTGAATGCTGAAATGGTGCGTGCAAAATCAAGTGATGGACATTTATTAAATAGCGTTAATTTAGCTACTTCTAACCCTGCACATCCAATTACAAAATTCACTGTGGGAAATAAAGAAACACTTTCAGATAAACCAAATAGTTTATTACAAACAGAATTAGAGAATTTTTATCATAAAAATTATTCTGCAAATTTGATGAAAGTGGTTTTATATTCTAATCAACCGATTGAGAAATTAGCAAAATTAGCAGATAAAACATTGGGTAAAGTGGAAAATAAACATTTAATTGCCCCGAAAATAGATGTTCCACTTTTTAGAGATAAAGATAAGAGTGTACTTATCTCTTATAAACCTATTCAACCAATGAAAATGTTAGCTATTTCATTTGATATGCAAAATGATGAAGACAAATTTGCAAATAAAACAGGAGAATATTTAGCCTATATTTTTAATAATAATACTGATGGCACTTTATCAGATTATTTAATTAAGCAAGGTTTATCAGATAGTGGAATTTCTGCTCAAGCAACAGCAAATGTAAGTCGTAATCGTGGTAGTTTTACCTTTTATGTTGCATTAACTGAAAAAGGATTAAAAGAGAAAGAAAATATTATTTCGCTTATTTTACAACAAATAGATAAAGTAAAAAAACAAGGTATTCAAGAAAATTATTTTAATGAAATACGTGAGAGCCTAAAACAAGAATTTGCTCATTTACAAGTTGAAAAAAACGGAAATTATATTGAAGCGCTCGCAGAACAAATGCTGTTTTATCCTTTAGAACATATTTTAGATGCAGATTATCTGGTTGAAAATATGGATAAAAAAGCGATTGAAGAAAAATTATCTGAAATGAATATCGATAATGCACGTATTTTATTGGTTAGTAATGATGTAAAAACTAATAAGAAATCGCCTTATTTTGAAGCGGGTTTCTCTATTGAAAAAATAAGTGATGAACAGAAAGAAGCATGGCTAGATTTCAGTAAAAACCCTGAAATCAAATTACCTGAATTAAATCCTTATTTCACTACTGACTTTTCTTTAATTAAAGAAGATAAAAGAACTTTGCCGAAATTGATTGAGGAAGAAAAAGGGACACAACTTTATGCGATGCCAAGCCAATATTTTGCTAATGATCCGAAAGCTCGTATTGCTGTTAATTTCTCGATTACGCCAAGAACAGATAGCTTAAAAGAAAGCATCAGTGCGACAATTTTGAGTTATATGAATGAATTAGCTCAAGCAAAAGTGGATTTCCAATCTTCTGTAGCAGGGATGGAGGCTGGGTTATCGTTAATTGAAAATGGTTTTTCATTGCGGGCAGAAGGTTATACACAGCATTTGGCCCAGTTAATGCAAGATAAAATGCAACAATTTAGTCAATTTGAATTAAATGAAAAATATTTAGTGCAAGCGAAACAGCGTTTAATTGAAGCCTTAGATGGAAAACGTAAAGCGAATAGTTTAAATCAAGCAAATGAAATCTTTGTGAATTTCTCTAGTTATCCTTATTTTGAAGAGGATAAACAGCGTGAGATGATCGACAAAATTACGTTAAAAGATATTCAATCTATTCGAGAGAAATTATTATCAAAAGCCACAAGTGTGCGGGCTTTATCTGTAGGTAATTTTACTGATAATCAAGTTAAAAATATTATTTCTGAGTTAGAAAAAACAGCTAAAAATAATAATAGTGAATTAGCTAAATATCGCTATTTAGATATTAACCAAAGCACAAAAAAATTAAATGCCATTAAATTTGTACCAAATGAAGATAATGCACTCTCAATTGCTTATATGGCAAAAGGCTATGATGAGTTGGCAGGCGAAGTGCGAGCGATGTTGCTGAAAGATATTATTTCTCGCTGGTATTTTGATGATTTACGCACTAATAAACAATTAGGCTATGTGGTGTATGCAACTCAAGCAAAAGTAGGCAAAACATCAGGTATTCGTTTTATGGTGCAAAGTCCAAATACGAGCCCGAAAGGGATTATGCAACATAATGAACGCTTTTTTGCAGAAAGCTTACAAAAATTAACCGCTTTAAGTGAGTCTGAATTTGATCAGTTCAAAGAGAGTTTATTAAACAAATTGGAAAGAAAGCCTGAGTCGCTTTCACAAGAATTTGAAAACTTTAGTTTTGATTATGCACGAGGCAATCAACAATTCGATCGTAAAGAGAAGTTGATGCAGGCGGTGAAAAATCTGACGAAAAATGACATTCTGGCGTTCTATCAAAACGCGGTGATTGAGCAACAAGGTTTGGTATTCATCAGCCAAGCATTGGGCACGAAGATAAAAGCAAAAGATGCGATTTCACCACAGGGGTTTGAGAAAGTGGAGAATGTTGAAGAACTTCAGAAAGCATTTGAAGTGAAGTTTTATTAAGATACTTTTATTAAGATACTTTTATTAAGATATTAAAGGCTAAGTGTGGCATCATTCCTGAAAACTTAGCCTTTTTTTATTGTATAAAAACACTTTACTGTATATTAAATCAAGTGTAATATAACACAAGTTACTATTTATACAGGTATTTAGCATGCTTACTCAACTAACTATCAACAATTTCGCGATTGTACGCCATCTTAATCTTGAACTTTCTGAAGGAATGTCGGTGATTACTGGAGAAACGGGGGCGGGTAAATCCATTGCGATTGATGCCCTTGGGCTTTGTTTGGGTTATCGATCTGAGAGCAGCATGATCCGCAATGGTGCAGATAAAGCCGATATCACTGCAACTTTCCAAATGCAGCCAAATAGCCCTGCCTATTTATGGTTGAAAGATCATGAATTGCTAGATGAAGAGAATTCGCACGAATGTATTTTACGCCGAATGATTAACCTTGAAGGACGTTCGAAAGCTTTTGTGAATAACCGTCCATTGCCGATTTCTCAATTACGTGAATTAGGGCAATATTTGATCCACTTAAACGGTCAGCACGCACCACAATTGCTGTTGAAAAGTGAGTATCAGCTTGAGCTTGTAGATAATTATGCGGGCATTCATAACTTGCTTGGCAAGATGCAAGAGCAGTACAACAAATGGCGAAAATTACATCAGCAAGTGAAAAACTTTCGCCAACAATGCAAAGAGAATGAGGCTCGTAAGCAGTTGTTGCAATATCAGGTAGATGAATTGGATGAATTCGATATTAAAGAGGGCGAATTTGAAGAAATGGAAGAGACGCATACTCGTTTGTCCAATTCTGAAGAGCTTACTGAAATGTCGCAATCAGTATTGGATTTATTGAGTGATGATAATTCGAATGCTGATTCTCTGATTTACAACGCTATTCGATATTTGGAAGATTTGGTGGATGTGGATGCAAACTATCAATCTTCGCTTGATATGCTTAATGAAGCCTTGATTCAAGTGCAAGAGGCAAGCTCGGAAGTGCGTGCATTGGCAGATAGTATTGAGCAAGATCCTGAATTATTATCGGAATTGGATGAACGTATTTCTCGTGCGATGTCGCTAGCGAAAAAACACTATGTTTCGCCAAATGAGTTATGGCAACATCATAGTGTATTGCAAGATGAGCTACAAAAACTCGTTGATTTTGAAGATAACGAAGATCAACTGATTGCAGATGAGAAAAAAGCATACCGTGAATGTGTAGTGTTAGCAGAACAAATTTATCAAGAGCGAGTATCTGCTGCTCAAAAATTGGCAGAACAAGTAACTAGCCAAATCAAAGCTCTTTCGATGGAAAATGGCGAATTTTATATTGATATTCAGCACGATATGAAAAAACTCACACCAAATGGGGCAGATTTTGTTGAGTTTAACTTACGCAGTAACTTGGGACAAAATGCGCAGCCTCTCGCTAAAATTGCTTCAGGTGGTGAGCTTTCGCGCATTTCTCTTGCCGTACAAGTTTTAACCGCGAATAAACTTTCGACACCGACTATTATTTTTGATGAAGTGGACGTGGGAATTAGTGGTATTGCTGCTACAACTGTAGGCAGATTATTACGCCAATTAGGCAATAAATGCCAAGTACTTTGCGTGACCCACTTACCGCAAGTGGCAAGTCACGGGCATCAACATTTCAACGTACAGAAATATGTGAAAGACAATCAGACCGAAACACAGATGAGCTTGCTTTCTGAACAAGAACGAGTCAATGCTTTAGCTCATCTATTAGGTGGTAGCAAAATTACTGATGCGGTATTGGCGAATGCTCAGGAAATGTTGGATTTGGCGAGAGAAAGCACTACCTATAAGAATTGAAACTACTGAAGAAAGCTAGTGAACTTATTTTCGCTAGCTTTTTTATTGCCTATTTGACACCTCTTTCCCTTCTGCCTATCATTCCCGCATTATTAATCCGATTTACGGAACAAATTATGACCAATAAAATCGCTCAACTTAAACAATCCCTTGAACAACGTATTCTGATTTTAGACGGCGCAATGGGAACGATGATCCAAAAATATAAACTCACCGAGGCCGATTTTAGGGGCGAGCAGTTTAAGGAAAGTACGATTGATTTGCGTGGTAATAATGACTTGCTCACGCTTACTCAGCCGTTATTGATTTCGGCGATTCACGAGAAATACTTAGCGGTGGGCACGGATATTATTGAAACTAACACCTTCAGTTCCACCACCATTGCACAGGCAGATTACAACCTGTAAGCGGTCGCTTATGAGCTGAACTTTACAGGGGCGAAATTGGCGAGAATGACGGCGGATAAATTCAGCACGCCTGAAAAGCCGCGCTATGTGGCAGGGATTTTAGGTCCAACCAACCGTACCGCTTCTATTTCGCCCGATGTGAATGACCCTGGCTTCCGTAACGTAACCTTTATGGAATTGGTGGAAGCTTATTCGGAAGCGACTCGCGGTTTGATCGAGGGCGGTGCTGATTTGATTATGATTGAAACTATCTTCGATACACTCAACGCCAAAGCAGCAGTATTCGCCATTGAAAACGTGTTTGAGGAAATAGGCGTAGAATTGCCGATTATGATTTCTGGCACAATTACTGATGCATCAGGACGTACACTTTCGGGACAAACTACGGAAGCCTTCTACAACTCTCTTTGCCACGCCAAACCGCTGACTTTCGGATTGAACTGTGCGTTGGTCCGAAAGAGCTTCGCCAATATGCCGAGCAACTTTCCAAAGTGAGCGAAACCTACGTTTCCGTTCACCCGAATGCAGGCTTGCCAAATGCTTTTGGTGGTTATGATTTAGGGGCAGAAGAGATGGCTGCTCACTTAAAAGAGTGGGCTGAAAGTGGTTTTGTAAACATTATCGGAGGTTGTTGTGGTACGACACCAGAGCACATTAAAGCCTTTGCCGAGGCGGTAGAGGGCGTTCCCCCACGTAAACTCCCTGAAATCAAAACTGCCATGCGTTTATCAGGTTTAGAACCTATCAATATTGATGATAAAAGCCTGTTTGTGAACGTGGGCGAACGTAATAATGTAACAGGTTCAGCAAAATTCAAACGCTTAATCAAGGAAGAAAAATTCGCAGAAGCTATTGAAATTGCCATCGATCAAGTAGAAAACGGTGCACAAGTGATCGACGTAAACCTGGACGAAGCCTTGCTTGACAGTAAAAAATGTATGACCCGTTTTCTCAACATTATGGCGACCGAACCTGATGCAGCCAAAGTACCAGTGATGATAGACTCCTCCAAATGGGAAGTGATTGAAGCGGGTTTGCAATCAGTACAAGGTAAACCAATCGTTAACTCTATTTCCTTAAAAGAGGGCGAGGAAAAATTTATTCATCAGGCTAAATTGGTGCGTAAATACGGTGCGGCAGTTGTGGTGGGCAAGCTGATACCGAAGAGCGTAAAGTGGAAATCTGTACCCGTGCCTATCGTATTTTGGTAGATCAGCTTAACTTCCCACCTGAAGACATTATTTTCGACCCGAATATTTTTGCCATCGGCACGGGTATTGAAGAACACAACAACTACAACGTAGATTTTATCAACGCCACGGGTCGCATTAAACGCTTGTTGCCACACGCCAAAATTTCGGGCGGAGTATCAAACGTGTCCTTTTCCTTCCGCGGAAACAACGTGATGCGCGAGGCAATTCATGCTGTATTCCTGTATCATGCCATCAAACAAGGTATGGATATGGGGATCGTAAATGCGGTGCAGCTCGCCATTTATGACGATCTCGATCCTGAATTACGTGAAATTGTGGAAGATGCGGTATTAAACCGCAGCCCAGATGCAACTGAAAAATTACTCGATATTGCGGAAAAATATCGTAACCAAGGCAACGATGAAAGTGCGGTCGATTCTGTCGCAGAATGGCGCACTTGGCCAGTGGAAGAACGTTTAAAACACGCTCTTGTGAAAGGGATTACTACTCATATTGTGGAAGATACTGAAGAAGCTCGCCAAACATTACCAAGTCCATTAGATGTGATTGAAGGCCCGTTGATGGCTGGCATGGACGTAGTAGGCGATTTATTCGGTGACGGAAAAATGTTCCTACCACAAGTGGTGAAATCGGCACGTGTGATGAAGCAATCGGTCGCCTATTTAGAGCCATTCATCAATGCTACTAAACAGAAAGGATCAAGCAACGGCAAAGTGGTGATCGCCACGGTAAAAGGCGACGTGCATGACATCGGCAAAAACATCGTGAGCGTAGTGATGCAATGTAATAACTTTGAAGTGATTGATTTGGGCGTAATGGTGCCAGCAGACAAAATCATTCAAACCGCTATCGACGAAAAAGCAGACATCATCGCTCTAAGTGGTTTAATCACGCCATCTTTGGACGAAATGGAATATTTCTTAGGCGAAATGACCCGTTTAGGCTTAAATCTGCCAGTAATGATCGGCGGGGCGACCACGTCCAAAGAACACACGGCGATTAAACTTTATCCAAAATATAAAGAACATGGCGTGTTTTACACCTCCAACGCCTCCCGTGCTGTAACGGTGTGTGCCACCTTGATGAACCCAGAAAGCCGTGCAACGTCGTGGGAGCAGTTCAAAGCGGATTACGAGAAAATACAAAAATCCTTCGCCAACCGCAAACCGTTACGCAAGCAACTTAGCATTTCAGACGCAAGAAATAACCGCTTGCGTGCTTTCGAGGGCGAATGGGCGGATTATGTGCCGCCAGTGCCGAATCAGACAGGCATTGTGGAATATAAAAACGTGCCGATTGCCGAGCTGCGCAAATTTATCGACTGGTCACCGTTCTTCCGCGTATGGGGCTTAATGGGCGGCTACCCTGATGCATTCGATTACCCAGAAGGCGGCGAAGAAGCACGTAAAGTGTGGAACGATGCCCAAATGGTGTTAGATGAATTAGAGCAAAACCACAAGCTCAACCCAAGTGGCATTTTAGGTATTTTCCCTGCGGAACGTGTGGGCGATGATGTGGTACTTTTCGCTGATGAAGAACGCAAACAACCAATCGGCACCGCTTACGGCTTACGCCAACAAACCGAACGTGGCAAAAACAGCAAAAGCCCGTTTAACTTTGCCTTAAGCGACTTTATTGCCGATCGCGAAAGCGGCAAAAAAGACTGGATGGGGATGTTCGCCGTCTGTGCGGGTATTGAAGAAATGGAATTAGTGGAAGGCTATAAAGCAGCAGGCGATGACTACAACGCTATCTTGCTACAAGCTGTGGGCGACCGTTTAGCCGAAGCCATGGCGGAGTACCTGCATTTTGAACTGCGTACCAAAGTGTGGGGCTACTCTAATGAAACCTTCGACAACGCAGGCTTAATTTCCGAAAACTACCAGGGCATCCGCCCTGCCCCTGGCTACCCAAGTTGCCCAGAACACACAGAAAAAGCCTTGATTTGGGATTTACTGGGAGTAGAACAACGCATCGGTATGCGCTTAACTGAAAGTTATGCCATGTACCCAGCGGCTTCCGTCTGCGGTTGGTACTTCATCCACCCAGCAAGCAACTATTTCACTCTTGGACGCATTGATGAAGACCAAGCAGTGGATTACGCGAAGCGTAAAGGCTGGGATGAGAGAGATGGTGAAGTGGTTAGGTGTGGCGATGAAGTAAAAAAATCTTTTTTTAACTCTTCGTAAGAGTACAACTATACTGTTTATAATCATAGGTAAGAATGGCGTACTTAATAAATTTTCACACTTCATCTTTACTGCAAGACAAGTAATGTGAATCAAGGCTTAACTTTTAAAGCACAAGATAGCACCTCTGCGACGAAGAAACTAAGCAAGATCTTAGATGTAGTCTGCGAAAACCGCATTATGACAACAATTATAGCAGCAGACGAATTAACCGATAACAATATTGGCGTTGAAGCGGATAGTAACGATATGTTACGCATAAAATTAGTAAAAAACGGATAAAAAAATCGCTTATTATCCGTTTTACTCAGAAATTACTGTGATTTAACTTAAATTACTTCAACGCCACTCTCGCATTTCTAAACAATCTCATCCACGGACCATCTTCTGTCCAGTCTTCTGGATGCCATGAGTTGCTTACTGCACGGAATACACGTTCTGGGTGTGGCATCATAATGGCAACGCGACCGTCCACGTTGGTAATCGCGGTAATACCTTCCACCGAGCCGTTCGGGTTAGCTGGATACACTTCGGTTGGATTGCCGTTGTTGTCGATGTATTGTGCAGCAATTAAGCCTTGTGCTTTTAAGCCCGCTAATTGAGTAGCGAATTTGAACTCAACTTGACCTTCCCCGTGTGCAACCGCGATTGGCATATGCGAACCTGCCATTCCCGCAAACCAAGGTGATGCCACTTCATTGATTTTCACTAAGCCCACGCGTGCTTCATAACGTTCAGATTTGTTGCGAACGAAACGTGGCCAATTTTCTGTGCCAGGGATAATTTCCGCTAAGTTTGACACCATTTGGCAACCGTTACATACGCCTAAAGTAAGGGTATTCGGGTTCGCAAAAAACTGGCTAAATTGGTCACGTAGTTGTGGATTGAAGAGAATTGATTTCGCCCAGCCACCACCTGCACCTAATACGTCGCCGTAAGAGAAACCACCACACGCTACTAATGCGTTGAAGTCGGCAAGATTGCGACGACTAGACATTAAGTCAGACATATGCACATCAATCGCATTGAAGCCTGCACGGTCGAATGCCGCCGCCATTTCGTAATGACTGTTCACGCCTTGTTCACGTAGAATCGCAATGGTTGGTTTCGTACCTTTGTTGATAAATGGAGCTGCAATATCTTCGTTCACATCGTAAGTTAAGAATGCTGATAAACCTTTATCCGTTGGGTTTTTCTTAGCTTCAAACTCTTGGTCGGCACACTCAGGATTATCGCGTAAACGTTGCATTTGGTGGGTTAATTCTGCCCAAATGCCGCGTAATTCAGAGCGTTTTTCGCTGAGTAATTTACGGCTGCTGCGGCTAATCTCAAAGCGGTCATCAGCAGTTACCGCACCAAGTTCGTGGGTGATGCCAAGCAAGTTATGTGCTTTTAACACTTCACGCACGCTTTCTAATTGGCTATCAGCAACTTGGATTACCGCACCTAACTCTTCGTTGAATAATACTGCTAAGTCGTTATCGCCCAAAGCTGAAATATCCACTTCCACCCCGCAATGTCCCGCAAACGCCATTTCTGCTAATGTCGTAATTAAACCGCCATCTGAACGGTCGTGATACGCCAACAATTGATCTTCTGCCACTAACGCTTGCATTGCGTTGTAAAAATCTTTTAAGCGTTGCACGTTGACTACGTCCGCTGGTTTATCGCCCAATTGTTTATACACTTGAGCCAGAGCGGTTGCACCTAAACGGTTTTTACCTTCGCCCAAGTCAATGAATAAGAGGCTAGATAAACCTTTATCGGTGCGAAGTTGTGGCGTGATAGTTTTACGTACATCTTCCACGCGTGCAAACGCAGAAATTACTAATGAAAGTGGTGCAGTCACCGCTTTTTGCTCGCCATTTTCTTCCCAAGTGGTACGCATTGACATGGAGTCTTTACCCACTGGAATAGTTAAGCCTAATGCAGGGCAAAGCTCTTCGCCCACCGCTTTCACGGCTTCGTATAAGCCTGCATCTTCGCCTGTATGACCTGCGGCACTCATCCAGTTCGCAGAAAGTTTAATGCGTTTGATGTCGCCAATGTTGGTTGCGGCGATATTGGTAATAGATTCCGCCACTGCTAAACGTGCAGAAGCCCCGAAGTCTAATAAAGCAACAGGTGCACGTTCGCCCATCGTCATTGCCTCACCGTGATAGCTGTCTAATGAAGCGGTAGTTATGGCAACATCAGACACTGGGATTTGCCACGGACCGACCATCTGATCTCGTGCTACCATCCCTGTAACAGACCTGTCACCGATGGTGATTAAGAAGGTTTTTTCTGCCACTACGGGTAAGCGTAACACACGGTGCAGTGCTTCTTTTAATTGAATGCCTTGCTGATCAAGCGGTTGATTTTCCACAGTTTTTGACGAAACTTCACGGTGCATTTTCGGGGTTTTGCCGAGCAACACATTCATTGGTAAATCAATCGGATTATTGTCAAAATGGTTGTCGTGTAAGGTTAAGTGTTTCTCTTCAGTCGCCTCCCCAATTACCGCATAAGGTGCACGCTCACGGCGGCAGATCTCTTCAAATTGAGCTAATTTATCTGCGGCAACCGCTAACACATAACGCTCTTGCGATTCGTTACACCAAATTTCAAGCGGCGACATCCCTTTTTCATCGCACAGGATTGAGCGTAAATCGAACTTACCACCGCGATCGCCATCGTGAACCAGTTCAGGCATCGCATTTGATAAACCGCCCGCACCCACATCATGGATGAATGCGATTGGATTTTCTTCGCCTAACTGCCAGCAACGGTCGATTACCTCTTGGCAACGACGTTCCATCTCTGGATTCTCACGCTGTACGGAAGCAAAATCTAAATCTTCTTTTGATTTGCCAGAAGCCATTGAAGAAGCCGCACCACCGCCTAAACCGATGTTCATTGCAGGGCCACCAAGCACCACGAGTTTTGCACCTACTGGAATTTCGCCTTTTTTAACGTGTTCGGCACGAATGTTACCAATACCGCCTGCCAACATAATTGGCTTGTGGTAGCCACGCACTTCTTCGCCCGCAAAGCTGTTTACTTTTTCTTCATAGGTACGGAAATAACCAAGCAACGCAGGGCGACCAAATTCGTTGTTAAACGCAGCACCGCCTAATGGACCTTCGATCATAATATCTAAAGCGGAAGCGATGCGATTTGGTTTAGAGAGATCATTTTCCCACGGCTGTTTGAAGTCTGGAATCACAAGGTTAGATACCGAAAAGCCTGTTAAACCTGCTTTTGGTTTTGCACCACGCCCTGTTGCGCCTTCATCGCGAATTTCCCCGCCCGAACCTGTTGCCGCACCAGGGAATGGCGAAATCGCCGTTGGGTGATTATGGGTTTCTACTTTCATTAATATGTGGGCATCTTCTTGATGTGCACGATATTGCCCATCTTGATCTGGGAACCAACGCCCTACAGTTGAACCTTCCATTACCGCAGCGTTATCTTTATACGCAGAAAGAACGTAGTCTGGCGTTTGTTCAAAGGTGTTTTTGATCATTTTGAATAACGATTTTTCTTGTTTTTCACCGTCGATTGTCCAGTCTGCATTGAAGATTTTGTGGCGGCAGTGTTCTGAGTTTGCCTGTGCGAACATATAGAGTTCGATGTCGTTCGGATTGCGGTTTAACACCGTAAAATTTTCCACCAAATAATCCATCTCATCATCAGCTAATGCTAAGCCCAACTCGATATTTGCTTGTTCTAATGCTTGACGGCCACCGTTTAAAATGTCGATAGTGGTAAACGGTTTTGGCTCTTGTTGCGTGAACAGCGAACCTGCCTCCTCTTCATTATTTAACACCGTTTCTAACATACGGTCGTGCAATAAACCTTTTAGCGTTGCCAATTCTGCTTCGGTTAACTCACGTTCAAAGCTGAAATAGTACGCCAAACCACGCTCAATACGGCTCACATTTGCCAAACCGCAGTTGTGAGCGATATCGGTCGCTTTAGAAGACCAAGAGGAAATCGTCCCTATACGAGGGGTCACAATTAAACAAAAACCCGTGGGATCGTGTTCTGTAAGGGTTGGACCGTAGTGCAATAATTCTTGTAATTTAGTAATTTCGCCTTCTGCAAGCGGTGCATTTTGCTCAACAAAATGCAAATACTCTGCATACACTGAAGTGACAGGCAGCTGATGTTGCTGGAATTTTTGTTGAAGTTGGGTTAAACGAAATTCTGAAAGGGCAGGAGAGCCGCGAAAGGTTTTTACAGTCATATTGCAGTTCCGTATTAAGAAAAGTAAAAAATCGGGCGTATTATAACGGATAACGCAAACGTTTGCATTTTAAAAATGCACAAGTGTGATTGACTCCTTATTATGTGGGTGGGTAGTAATTCAGGAACGAGAGATAGTTTGGAATTGCGTAATGTAATTTCAGGAAGAGAGAGAAGGAAGAAAATAGAGAATGAAAGTGACTTTGTAAAAAAGCGGTCAAAATCGACCGCTTACCCCTCTTTCACAAGGAAAGAGGGGTAGAATTGATTAGATAAAAACTAAATCTTTTAAGCGATAACCTTGCGGCACGGTTTCTTTGTCCTCGAAAGTGACAAATTCCCACGCATTTTCATTCGCAAGCACGGCACGGAGTAACTTATTGTTCACACCGTGACCCGATTTATACGCTCTGAAATCGCCTAAGATGTTGTAACCGCACATAAAAAGATCGCCGATAGAATCGAGCATTTTATGTTTTACTAATTCATCTTTATAGCGTAAGCCATCTTCATTCAAAATGCGGTAATCATCTAACACGATGGCATTATCTAAGCTACCGCCTAGTGCTAAACCAATTGATTGGAGATATTCCACATCTTTCATAAAAGTAAAGGTTCTTGCACGGCTAATTTGCTGAATGAAATTTTCGGCTGAAAGATCCATCGTAAAATGGCGTACATCTTTGCTAATCATCGGGTGATTGAAATCAATGGTGAAATCTAATTTTAAGCCATTTGCATAAGGTCTGATTTCTGCCCATTTATCACCCTCTTCCACACGTACAGTTTCTTTAATGCGGATGAATTTTTTCGGAGCATTTTGTTCTTCGATACCCGCATCTAAGAAGAGATAGATAAACGGACTTGCACTGCCATCCATAATTGGAATTTCAGGAGCATCAACTTCCACGATAAGGTTGTCTAACCCTAATGCTGCCATCGCCGCATTTAAGTGTTCAACGGTTGAAATACGCACACCGTCATCGTTGATCATACAAGTACAAAGCTGTGTATCACGAATCGATTCCGCACTTGCAGGGAAGTAAACTGCAGGTTCTAAATCGGTTCGAGCATAAATAATCCCCGTATTGGCAGGTGCAGGACGCAAAGTAAGCGTCACTTTTTTACCGCTGTGCAAACCAATGCCAGTGACTTTGGTTGCTTGTTTTAGGGTTCTTTGTTTAATCATTTTTTATTCCTCGCAAGCGGTCGAAATTAACGACCGTTTCGCATAAATCCTGGAATAGAGCTCGGTGAGAACACTTGGTTTGGATCAATTGTTCTTGGCTGTTGCGTTGTTCCAGCATTTTGTGGTGCTTGGTTAAAGCCAGTTGGTTGTGGTTGATGACCATAACCAAGATTAGGTTGAGTAGGCTGAACAGGTTGTTGAATGCCATATCCTACAGGTTTTTGAGTAGGTTGTTGAGCAGGTGCAGGCTGTTCTAACATACCTGTTCTCGGCATAGCAAGTTCTTCGGTCTGACCTAAACCTGTTGCTACTAATGTTACACGGATTTGACCTTCCATTTCAGGATAGAATGTTGTACCAAAGATGATGGTTGCATCAGGATCTGCTGCTTCTGTTACATATTTTACGACAGCATCTACTTCATTCAGTTCTAAATCATCACCTGCAGAGATGTTAATTAATACGCCTTTTGCACCAGATAAATCTACATCTTCTAATAATGGGCTTGCAACCGCATCCATTGCTGCACGTTCTGCACGACCTTCACCTTCAGCAACACCTGTTCCCATCATTGCACGCCCCATTTCAGACATTACCTTTTTCACGTCGGCAAAGTCTACGTTTACTAAGCCTTCTTTAGTAATCATATCTGTGATACCTAATACGGCATTGCGTAATACATCATCAGCATAAGCGTAGGCTTCTTTAAATTTAATATTTTTAGGAAGTACTTTTAGTAATTTTTCATTTTGGATAATAATGAGAGAGTCTACGTTTTTAGACAACTCTTTAATACCTTGTTCTGCAAAATGAGCACGTTTTTTACCTTCAAAGTTAAACGGTTTGGTCACAATTGCAACGGTCAATGCTTCTTGGCTTTTCGCAATTTCTGCAATCACAGGTGCGGCACCAGTACCTGTGCCACCACCCATACCTGCTGCGATAAACACCATATCAGCACCATTAATCATGTTGCTTAATGCTTCACGATCTTCTTCAGCAGATTGATAACCAATGTTTGGATCAGCCCCAGCACCTAAACCATTGGTTATATTCGCCCCGATTTGAACAGTGTTACGAACAGAGCTTGAACGTAAAACTTGTGCATCTGTATTGACAGAGAAAAACTCAACACTACCAATATCATCTTCTTGGCAGCTCTTTACCATATGGTTAAGAGCATTACCGCCACCGCCACCAACACCAACGACTTTAATGATCGCATCAGGTGTCATTTCAAAAACTGGTTCGAACATTCTTTTACTCCCTAAAAATAAGTACTGTATCGACTTATTAATTTAAAAATTTGATTTAATCCAATTCAGAGCTTTACGTGTTTTTTTCTTCACGCCTTCAAATACATCCGCAACATTTTGATTGCTAATTAGTGCCGTATTTTTAAGTTGTATTGGATAGTGATAATGATATTGCAAAAGCCCTAAAACCGTAGCATATTGTGGTTTGTTTACATAATCAGTTAACCCTGTAATATGTAATGGACTCCCTACACGCACATGCGCATCAAAGACATTTTTTGCACATTTTACAATATCTTCTATTTGTGAACCACCACCAGTTAACACAAAACCTGCAATTAATTCCTGTTTTATTCCCTGCATATACAAATCTTGACGTAATTGCATTAAATCGGCATTAATTACTTTGAATAAATCGCTATAACATTTAGCAGTTACTTCTGCAACATGTGCTTTAGTATAAATGCGAGGCGCACCACCTGCTAATCCTGCAATTGAGAATTTTTTATCAGGATTATTAGACGGTGGTGAAACGGTACTCCCATAATTAATTTTAATATTTTCTGCTTCTTTACGTGATGTTGTAAAAGTACGAGCGAGGAAATCGGTTACATCGTTTCCACCAAAGGGATAAACTTTACTAAAACGTAGCGCACCATCGGTATACACCATCACATCCATCGTGCCTGCACCAATATCAACTAAGCAAACACCTAACTCTTTTTCATCTTCCGTCAATACGGAGCAAGCTGAAGCCAAACCAGAAAAAACAACACCTGCCACTTCTGATTTTTTATCGCGTTCGACAGCATTAACTAAATTGCGTTTCCAATCTTGATGAGCCGCAATTAAGTGAATGTGGGCGGTTAATCGGCTACCAGATAACCCCACTGGATTTTTAGTTGAGGGTAAGCGATCCACCTTAAACTCCTGAGGAATAATATGTAACATTTCTAATCCATCAGGTAAACGCACGGAACTGGCATTGTATTTTGCATCATCAACATCTTCCTTTCTTACAATATTTTCTAAAGGAATCTGTCCAACTTCATTTAGACCCGTAATATGTGGACCTGAAATGGCAAGCATTACTTGGAAGAAATCCAGATTTGAAACGGATTCAGCTTCTTCAATAGCATTGCGAATGGAGCGCACCACAGCATCTAAATCAATAATACCACCACGATCTACACCTTTTGAAGGTGATACGCCAGTGCCCAATACTTTAATTACGCCGTCAGGTAAGATTTCTCCAATTACGGCGACCGTCTTAGATGTACCAATATCAAGCCCTACAACGGTATCTAGCTCATCTCTATTATCACTCATTTTCTCTTTCGTTTTATTTATAATTTAGGTTTTTGTATTGGATAGAAGCCGACTGCAGCACCATGTTCATAACGTAAATCAACATAGGCAACACGCTGCCCCTCAGGCACTTCTATTTCTGGGAAAATCATTATAAAGCGGTCAATTTTAGGAATCCATTCACCGCGCCCTAATTTTAATTCAATATTATTTGCCAGCGTAATCGACCAAGAGCCGCGATTATCTACGGCAAGTGATTTCAGTGATAAATCTCTTGAAGTCAGTTCTTTTTGGATTTTACTCCATGCTTCAAGCACATCTTTACTTTCTGCGTCAGGTCCAAACATAACAGGTAAATCTGCTTTATCAAAGCGATCTGCTGGCAAACTAAACACAACCCCTTGGTCAGACAAATAATGAACATTATTCCATACGGCAACAGGTTTATATTCAACAATACCAATGCTTAAACGATCAGGATAAGATTTCCGTACAACAACATCTTTTACCCAAGAAAGCTGCTTTAATTTCTCTTTAACTTCTTGAATATCCTGAGAAAAATAGCCTTTAAGCACAGGTTCTTTAGCTAATACTTCACGAATATCTGCATTGGTTGTAAATTGGGTTTTATGTGTTAATGCATAAGCACGAATAGGTGTTCTATCTAAACTTTCTAATATCGTCGACCAACTTGCATATAAAGCATATATCACAATGAAACAAAATAACAGAATCAACGGCTTAAATGAAGTTAGCCATTTCATTGGCAATAAATGAATTTTTGCTACCACATGCTCTTTAACCATATGGGCATAGTTGGGTTTTCTCTTTCGAGCAAACTTAGCCATTACGCACTTAACTCCAATACGCGTTCAACTAAACGTTCAAAGCTATAACCCACGGTTGCTGCCGATTTCGGGAAGATGCTGTGGCTTGTCATACCTGGGCAGGTATTTACTTCCACCAAACGGAATTTGCCATTTGCATCTTCCATCACATCAATACGACTCCAACCACGACAACCCACCACATCAAAGGCTTGTTTCACAATTTTTGCCACTTCTGCTTGGCGTTCATCGTTTAATGCAGGCACCACATATTGGGTGTTGTCTGAAATATATTTGGCGTGGTAATCATAAAACTCACCTTCTGGAATCACTTGCACCGCTGGCAATACTTCGCCATCTAACACTGGCACAGAATATTCCGCCCCTGCTAAAAATTCTTCAACTAACACAATACTGTCAAATTTTAACGCCTCTTCAATCGCAGGTTGTAATTCCGCTTCAGTTTTTACCTTGAACACGCCAACGCTTGAGCCTTCACAAGAAGGTTTAACAAACACTGGCAAGCCTAATTTTGCAATAATTGCTGCAGAATCGACCGCTTGTCCGCGTTTTACCACCACCATTTCTGCGGTCGGTAAACCAACAGCTTGCCACAATAATTTGGTGCGGAATTTATCTAAAGTAATTGCTGATGCCATCACGCCACAGCCTGTGTAAGGAATGCCCATCTGTTCCAAAGCACCTTGCAACACACCGTTCTCACCAATGCCGCCGTGTAAAATGTTGAAAACCCGTTGAATCCCTTTTTCTTTTAATTTTTCAATTGGGAACTCTTTGGTATCAATGCCTTCCACATTATAGCCAAGGCTTTTAAGGGCTTCGGTTACCGCTGCACCAGAGTTTAACGATACCTCGCGTTCCATTGAAACGCCACCAAATAACACTGCAATTTTTTCGTTTTTAATGCTCATTGTATTCTCAATTTTCTATAAAGTGGGCTTTCTTGCCCTCTATGATATTTGGTGGGCAAGAAAACCCACCCTACAAGCGATGTAATTTGCAAAATATATTGTAAAAACAACCGCTTACGCTTTCCAACTCTCTGCTAAATCACGCGACAGTTTGCTCACGTTACCTGCACCTTGTGCCAAAATTAAATCGCCATCTTGAATAATCTGGTCGAGAACTTCACCTAGCTGGCTGATATCCGACACCAAAATCGGATCAACCTTACCCAAGTTACGGATGGAACGACACAACGCTTTACTATCCGCCCCAACAATTGGAGCTTCACCTGCGGCATACACATCCAACATCACTAAAGCGTCTACTTGTGAAAGCACTTGCACAAAATCGTCAAACAAATCACGAGTACGCGAATAACGGTGCGGTTGGAATACCATCACAATGCGTTTACCATCCCAACCTTGGCGAGCGGCTTTAATTGTTACGTCCACCTCAGTTGGATGGTGACCATAATCATCCACCAACATCACTTTACCATTCGGGCGAATAAATGAACCCAGCTGGTCAAAGCGGCGTCCTGCCCCTTGGAAATCCGCAAGGGCAGCTAAAATTGCCTCATTAGCAATGCCTTCTTCTTTAGCAACCGCAAGTGCCGCAGTCGCATTCAATGCATTATGACGACCAGGTACGTTTAACAGCACCTCAATACGTTCCCCGTTCGGGCAAATCACCGTGTAGTGTCCTTGGAAGCCTGTTTGTTGGTAATCTTCAATACGGTAATCTGCATTTTCACTAAATCCGTAAGTAATCACTTGGCGACCTACTTTCGGTGCGATTTCCATCACTGTTGCATCATCAGCACACATTACTGCCAAGCCGTAGAAAGGCAAGTTACGCAAGAATTTAACGTAAGTCTCTTTCATCTTCTCGAAGTCGCCACCGTAGGTGTCCATATGGTCTGGCTCAATGTTAGTGACAACAGAAACCATTGGTTGTAAATGTAAGAATGACGCATCACTTTCATCTGCCTCCGCCACTAAATAACGGCTTGCACCTAAGTGAGCATTTTTACCCGCAGATTTTACTAAACCGCCGTTTACGAAGGTTGGATCTAAACCAGCTTCGGTGTAAATCATTGAGATCATTGCAGTGGTTGTGGTTTTGCCATGGGTGCCCGCAATCGCAATTCCGTGGCGGAAACGCATAATTTCTGCCAACATTTGTGCACGTTGAATCACAGGAATACGTGCTTCTTTTGCTGCTTTTACTTCAGAGTTTTCTTCGTTAATCGCACTGGATGCCACCACTACGCTTGCCCCTGCAATATTTTCCGCACTGTGACCAATAAAAATATGTGCCCCTGCAGCAGCTAGGCGTTTGGTAACCACACCATCGGCAATATCTGAACCGCTGATTTTGTAGCCTGCATTCAGTAATACTTCAGCAATACCGCTCATCCCCGCACCGCCAATCCCGATAAAGTGAATTTGGCTCACACGGCGCATTTCAGGCACGAGTTTTTTTATATTATCTTGGAAATTTTTCATTTTATATTCTCTAAATTAATGACTTTCTTCTACAATTACTTCCGCCACGCGTTTTGCAGCAGTTGGCGTGGCTTTTGCTCTGGCTTTGATTGCCATCTCGGTTAATTTAGTACGATCAGCAATCAACGGCTCTAACACCGCTAACAGTTTTTCTGGCGTAAATTCAGGTTGCTCAATCACATAAGCTGCCCCCGCTTCCACCAAATATTCCGCATTTAAAAATTGCTGTCTATCTTTATGTTGGAACGGCACAAAAATAGCAGGCAAACCCGCGGCAGCAATTTCGCATACCGTTAATGCCCCCGAACGGCAAATGACTAAATCCGCCCATTCGTAAGCCGCTTTCATATCATCGATAAACTCGCTTGCCACGCCATTGCCTGTAGTGTGATAAACCTCTTCAACGCCCGCTAATTTGCCTTTACCCACTTGATGGCTAATGAACACCTGATTGCCCAACATTTTCGCCACTTCGGGGACAGTTTGGTTAATCACTTGTGCACCTTGGCTGCCACCCATCACTAAAATGTTAATCGGATAATCACGCGCTGCAAAACGCTGTTCTGGTGCTTCAATCTCAAATAAATCTTGGCGAACAGGATTGCCCACCACTTCTGCATTCGGGAAAGCATTTGGAAAGGCTTGCAACACACAGCGAGCAATTTTTGAAAGCCACACATTGGTTAGCCCTGCCACCGCATTTTGCTCGTGTAAGATCACAGGCACACCACACAATTTCGCAGCAATCCCACCAGGGCCTGAAACATAACCGCCCATCCCGAGCACCGCATCTGGCTTAAATTTTTTAATGATTTTGTATGCTTGCAACACCGCCCTTAGAATGGCAAAAGGGGCTGTCAGTAAGGCTTTTACGCCCTTACCTTTTAGCCCTGAAATTTGGATAAATTCAATCGGAATACCGTGCTTGGGAACAAGATCTGCTTCCATTCGATCTTTTGTGCCTAACCAACAAATTTCCCATCCTTGTTGCTGTAATTCACGTGCAACAGCAATGGCTGGAAATACGTGTCCGCCTGTTCCACCTGCCATCACTAATAATTTTTTTGCCATCGGTATTCTCTTTTCGGTTTATTTTTAGACTATTTTCAGCTGTAAAGAAAAAATTATGGATATTGTACAAGAATTTACACATTTTCGGAAAAAGAAAGCGGTTGAATTTGTACATTTTCTTACAAAATTAACTGCTTAAATTTAATTTTTCTTCGCACGGGTGTAGCCTATTCTTTCCAATCGGTTTTCGTGATCAATTCGAACTAAAATTGCCATTGCAATAGAAAGGAGAATTAAACTTGAACCACCGTAACTGATAAAAGGAAATGTCAGCCCTTTTGTCGGTAACAGCCCAGTGGCTACACCTAAATTAATTACGCCTTGCAAAAACATCCATACCGAAATACCAAAGGCAAAGTAGCCTTTAAAGCGAGCCTCCATTTGTAACGATTCTCGACTAATTTTTATGCTTCGTATCAATAAACAAATCATTAAGAAAATGATGAATAATATTCCAATTAATCCAAATTCTTCGCCCACGACCGCCATAATAAAATCGGTATGTGCTTCAGGTAAATAGTCTAATTTTTGGATTGAGTTGCCTAAGCCCCGACCAAAAATCTCACCTTGCCCAAATGCCATTTGAGAGTTGGCTAGTTGATGTCCATCACCATAAACATCCGCAAAAGGATCAAGATAAGATGTTACCCTTTTCATTCGATATTCCGAAGAATAGACATAACCGAAGAAACCTAAAACGCCAACGATGCCTAGAGCAATAAATTGTTGCCATTTCGCTCCCATAATAAAGAGCATACTAAAGGTAAGTACGAATAAAATAAAAATACTCCCTAAGTCTGATTGGGCGGTTAAAATCGCAATAAAAATTAAAACAACAACAAATGGTCGAATAAAACTCAAAGTTTTTTGGCGGATTTCATCGTAACGTCGAACATAGAAGCTAGAGAAATAGCAAATAATTGCTAATTTAGCTAATTCCGATGCTTGGAAATTAACAAAACCTAAAGAAATCCAACGTTTTGCACCATTTACAGCTTGTCCAAAAAATAATACGGAAAGCAGCATAGCAAACGAAATAAAAAATAAAGCAACATTGTATTTTTCCCATCTTTTTATTGGTTGTTGAATAAAAAAGGCAAAAATACATAATGCCATTCCAATATATATGGCATCATTAATTGCAAAATGAAAAGCTTCTTTATATAAGCGCCAGCTTACAGGAATGGATGCTGAGCTAACTGCAATTAGTCCAATGGTCATTAGACTGACATAGATCCAAAGTAATGTGCGATCATAAAGCGAGTCTTTAGGGGTAATACGAAACCAATTATCAACCCCCGTTTTGATTGCTTGCCACATTAAGCTTCTTCTCCTTTCGCTAATGCCATAAAAATATCGCCACGTTGTTCAAAGTTTTTGAACTGATCTAAGCTTGCACAAGCAGGAGAAAGCAACACCATATCGCCTCGTTTTAACTGCGGGCGGATTTTTTCCACCGCTTCATACATCGTTTCTACCAACACGCTTTGGCTAGAGAGTTTCGCCAACGCTGCTCCATCTTGCCCAAAGCAGTAGCAAACGATATTCGGTTTGTTGATTAACGGTTTCAGTTCTGAAAAATCTGCAGCTTTACCGTCTCCGCCTAATAATAAATATAGCTTACCCGCTACCTCTAAGCCGTTCAGTGCTGCCACCGTGCTGCCCACATTGGTCGCTTTGGAATCGTTCACCCAACGCACGCCATCATTAGTTGGCACAGCTTGGAAGCGGTGTGCTAATCCACCGTAAGTTTGCAAGGCTTTCACTATGCCTTCGCGAGGAATACCCGCCGCATCAGCTAATGCCATTGCCGCTAAAGCGTTCATCTCATTATGGCGACCGTGAATCAGCATCTGTTTCGTACCCATCACCGCAGTTTCACCCGCATAAAGCACACCGTGGCGTAAGGTGTATTCCGCATTGTGTTCTGCAAAACGAATCAGATTTTTGACCGCTTGTTCAGGATATGTTTGGGGATCTTCGCCATTCACAATGACATTTTCTGCATTGTTATAAATTTTAAGTTTTGCTGCACGGTAATCAGCAATTGAATCATATCGGTCCATATGATCTTCACTCACATTCAGTACAGTTGCCGCAACCGCTTTGAGTGAAGAAGTCGTTTCAAGCTGGAAGCTTGAAAGTTCCAATACATAAAGTGCATAATCACCATTTAACAGGCTTAATGCAGGCACGCCGATATTGCCGCCCATTCCGACTTTAATACTCGCTTGCTTTGCCATTTCGGTCACCAAGGTTGTGACCGTGCTTTTACCATTTGAGCCTGTAATCGCAATAATTGGTGCGGTTGCCTCACGGCAAAACAGCTCAATATCGCCCACCACTTCTACGCCTGCGTTAATCGCTTGCTGAATTTCAGGCGTTGCCAATGCAAGCCCTGGACTAATCACGATTAAATCGGAATTAAGCAACCACTCAATATTTAATCCGCCTATATGTAATGGAATTTCTTTTGATAATTGTTCGATTCCAGCTGGTTTCTCACGGGTATCAATCACCTGTACTTTCGCATTTTTATCTGCAAAAAAATCGACACAAGATAAGCCCGTTTTACCCAAGCCTATAATCGTTACTGTTTTATTTTCGTATTGGTTTTGCATTTTTTATTCTCTTTTTGTTGTCTTACTTTCCAAACTATCCGCAAGCTAAGGAGTATAAATAACTATCTCTGCGGGCTTGTGTTTTTAGCAGGAATAAACGATTTCCAAGCTAGTTTTGAAGGTTCAATAGCTAAATCTGCCAAAACATCATTCGTATTAAAATAACGAGCAGCAGGTAAGCCTCTTATACAAATTTTTTGCCATGCTTTGGGAATACGAATTTCTGCATATTCAGAGAAAGTAATTAAATATCTGCCTTCATATTGCCCATCTAACATTTTTTGAAATCCCGCTACTTTAGCAATGAAAAACGCCGTACCTTGAGGAATATTTTTGTCCGACACTGCCCAATCTTTGGTGTAATTTTTACAAGCAATCAAGTATTCTACTTGTTGAAGAGAAGAAGCGCCTAATTTCCAATATCCCGATCCACCTTCTGCAATCATCATATTAAGATCAACACCTGTATAAACCAAAAGCGTTTTATTTTTCATTACATATCCTTTTGCAAACGTTTTGCGAAATCTGCCCGCTTGTTTTTCACATCGTTATGACTAACTGCTTATCCATTGATAAAATAGGCTTTATCCCACCTTTGATTTTTCATCATATTTTGGTAGAAGAAAGCCTACTCAACTGACCTTAACGTAATTTCAATGTTACCAAGCCAATTAACACCAGCATTAAAGTAATAATCCAGAAACGAACAATAACACGCGGTTCTGGCCAGCCTTTTAATTCAAAGTGGTGATGAATTGGTGCCATGCGGAAAATACGTTTTTGACGAAGTTTATAAGATCCTACTTGGAGAATAACGGATAAGGCTTCCACCACAAACACGCCCCCCATAATCACAAGCAATAATTCTTGGCGAACCAATACTGCAATCGTGCCTAATGCACCGCCTAGTGAGAGTGAGCCAACGTCGCCCATAAACACTTGTGCAGGGTAGGTGTTGTACCATAAAAAGCCTAAGCCCGCACCAACGATGGCGGTACATAAAATCACTAATTCCCCTGCATTTTGGACGAATGGAATATGTAAGTATTGGGCGAAGTTGTAGTTACCTGTTGCCCACGCAATTAAAGCGAATGCACTTGCCACCATAATGGTGGGCACAATTGCCAAGCCGTCTAAGCCGTCAGTCAGGTTCACAGCGTTACTAGTGCCGACAATCACGAAGTAAGAAAGCACCACGAATAAGATGCCAAGCTGTGGCATAAATTCTTTGAAGAATGGCACCACCAGCTGTGTGGCGGTAGTATCTTTACCGATGGCATAAATGCCCAAAATGGCAACCAAGGCAATGACAGACAACCAGAAGTATTTCCAACGAGGAATTAAACCATCGGTATTTTTACGTTTGATTTTCCAATAATCGTCCACAAAACCGACGATCCCATAACCAAATAAAACAAACAACACGAACCAAACATAACTGTTGCGTAAATCTGCCCAAAGCACAGTACTGATACCAATAGAGGCTAAAATCATCACACCGCCCATCGTTGGTGTGCCGCGTTTTTTGAAGTGGCTTTCAGGCCCATCATTACGTACTTCTTGCCCGAATTTTAATACTTGTAAACGGCGAATAACAGTCGGCCCAATCCATAATCCAATACCAAGAGCAGTCAATAATGCCATAATGGCACGGAAAGTAATATAAGAAACGACATTAAACGCCGTATTAAACTGAACAAGATATTCAGCAAGCCAAACTAGCATAATAAATCCTTAAAATTGAATATGAAAAGCACGGCATAAATCCGCAATCAAAGTTTCCATTTTTTGGCTACGAGAGCCTTTTGCCAATAAAACAAGCGGTTGTTTTTCTGCAATTTTTTGCGAAATAATCGGTAGCAAGAAATCACTCATGGTTTGCTTATCGGTAAAATGGTGCTGAGCATTAGCACTAATCAATGCACTTTCTTTACCAAAAGAGACGATTAAATCTAACCCTGCCTGTTGAGCAAAATCTGCAACTTCTTGATGGCACTGCGTACTTTCTTTGCCAAGTTCCGCCATATCACCTACCGCAAAAATACGAAATGCAGGGTAATTTTTCAGCACAGAAATCGCTGATTTCATCGAATCGACATTCGCATTGTAAGTATCATCAATCAGCAAACAGTGCTCGTTAATTTCAACAGGATATAAACGTCCTTTCACTTGTGAGCGCTGTTCAAGCCCAGCTTTAACATCCGCTAAACTTGCACCAACTGCCATCGCTAACGCAGTTGCCGCTAAAGCATTAGAAACATTATGTGCACCTAAATAAGGCAAATTGATTTCAATTTCCTCTTCAAAGGCATGCAAAATGAACGTTGAGCCATTTAAATTAAGTGAAACGTTTTCCGCCCAGAAATCCGCATAAGAATCTTGGTCTGAACCAGTATAACTAAAAGATTGCAATTCATGATCACCGATTTCTTTACACCATTGCGGATAATAAAAAGCTTGGTTAATAATCGCTTTACCGTTTTCTTTTAGTCCTCGATAAATTTCGCCTTTTGCAGCTGCAACACCTTCAATTGAGCCAAAACCTTCTAAATGGGCAGGGGCAATGTTATTCACTAAACAGGCATCAGGTTGGGCGATTTGTGTGGTGTAAGCAATTTCGCCAATATGGTTTGCACCCAGTTCTACCACCGCAAATTTGTGTTGCTCAGTTAGACGGAGCAAGGTCATCGGCACACCTAAATCATTGTTCAGATTGCCGAAAGTATAAAGCACCTCGTCTTCACAAGCGGCTGTTTTTTGCAAGATTTTTGCAGTCATCTCTTTCACGGTTGTTTTACCCGATGAGCCAGTCATAGCAACCGTTTTAGGATTCAATGTGCTTTTCAGCCATTTCGCTAATTCGCCTAAAGCTAATCGCGTATCCGCCACAATAATTTGCGGTACAGCAATCTGCAACTCACGCTCAACAACGAGTGCTACACAGCCTTGTTCTACCGCTTTTTCTGCATAATCATGTGCATCAAATTTTTCGCCTTTTAATGCAAAAAATAGTCCATTTTCGACCGCTTGACGGGTGTCGGTACTGACTGTCGTTACCGTTACATTACCATCACCAAACAGCCTTGCATGAAGGATTTCGGCGATTTGTTGGATTGTTTGTTTAATCATTGTTTTCCTCCTAGGGCTGTTGCCCTAGGTTACGCATAAATTTGCCCCACTGGAGCAGTTATTTTCTTCATTAAAATTCAATGCTTAGAGATCAGCCCCCTCTTTAGCAAAGAGGGAGGGGGAGATTTGGCAGAAGTAAAAACGGAGTCCATACGAAAAATAAACATCGTAATCAAATCTCCCCTAGCCCCTCTTTTCTAAAGAGGGGGATCGTCCTACAAATACTTTCTAGCCACTTCTTGATCTGAAAAATGATGCTTGGTCGAGCCAATAATTTGATAATCTTCATGACCTTTGCCAGCGATTAAAATCACATCTTGCGGTTTCGCTTGCAGAATGGCAGTTTTAATCGCTTGTTCTCGATCATGAATGACTTGAACAACTCCAACATTCTCAAAGCCCTTAAGAATATCTGCCATAATTTTATGATTATCTTCAGTACGCGGATTATCATCTGTCGCAATCACACGATCTGCAAGCTGTTCAGCAATGTTTGCCATCATTGGACGCTTACCAGCATCACGATCGCCACCGCAGCCGAAAATGCAGTAAAGTTCGCCCTCACAATGCAGACGTGCAGCTTGTAATGCTTTTTCTAACGCATCAGGCGTGTGAGCATAATCAACCAACACCAGTGGGCGATTTTCCGCAGTCACACACTCCATTCGCCCTGCCACACCTTTTAAAAGCGGTGCGGTTTCAACTAATTTTTGCAAATCATGCCCAAGTGCTAACAAGCCAGCTAGCGCGAGTAGTAAATTGGCAACATTAAATGCCCCAATAAGCTGGCTGTGTAACGTACCGTTACCCCAGCTACTTTCAAATTCGATGGTTGCACCTTGTAAGGTAAATTGTACATTGGTTGCTTTTACAAAACGATGTGAATTGCTGAATGCAGGGTTCGTACTCACTGCAATTGCATTCGGTAATTTTGCCAACCATTCAGCCCCGATTTCATCGTCCACATTCAACACTTGAACTTTGGTGTCGAGTTCGCTAAACAAGCGGAATTTCGCCGCAGCGTACTCTTCCATTGTGTTGTGGTAGTCCAGATGGTCACGGCTTAAATTGGTGAACATCGCTAAATCAAATTGCAATGCTTCCACGCGATACTGCACTAAACCGTGAGAACTCACTTCCATCGCACAAAAATCAGCACCAAGTGCAATAAAGTTTGCAAGATTTTGTTGAATTTCAACAGCAGAGCCTGTGGTGTTAGCCGCTTCTTGAACTTGCCCGAATAAACCGTTGCCGATGGTTCCCATCACTGCCGATTTACCGCCTAGCAAGTTATGCCATTGGGCTAACAGCTGAGCCGTTGTCGTTTTGCCATTTGTGCCAGTAATGCCCGCTAACGTTAATTTTTCGCTTGGGTTGCCATAAAATTCACCCGCGATTTGTGAGAGCAATTTTGGCAAATGTGGCACATTCAACACACAAGCGGTAGCATTTGCAAACTCTTTGGCAATTTCGACCGCTTGTACACCTTCGTCCGCTTCTGCCAAAATAAGGCTTGCACCTTGTTCAATCGCTTTTGGAATAAAGGTTCTGCCATCCACATTATGTCCTTTTAAAGCAATAAACAGATCGCCGTTGCCCACTTTGCGGGAATCGAGCGTCATTTTTGCAAGCGGTGAAATTTGCACGCTATCTTGCAATTGAGGGAAAAAGGTGAGTAATCGTTTCATTTTATTTGGCTTATTCTATTAAGTTATCTGGTTTGATGTTGTATGCTTTTAATGTATATCCCATGATTTTTGAGAATAGCGGTGCTGAAACTGCACCACCATAGTAATTGCCTGCTTTTGGTTCATTCATCAGTACCACTAAAGCAAAACGTGGATTGCTTGCAGGAGCAAGACCCGCAGTATAAGCAAAGTATTTCTTCACATATTGCCCTTTCTCAAGCTTACGTGCCGTCCCCGTTTTGACTGCCACGCGATAGCCCTCTACCATCGCTTTCTGACCACCTTCACCTTTTTGAGCAACACTTTCCATCATATGCACGACATCACGCGTAATTTTCTCAGGCAACACACGTTCGCCAATCACAGGCGGATCGACTTTGGTAATCGAGAGCGGGCGATAAATGCCGAAACTACCGAGTGTTGCGTAAGCTCGAGCCAATTGAAGCGGGGTAACATTCAAACCATAACCATAAGCTAAGGTTGCACGCTCAATATCTGACCAGCGTTTGCGGTCACCATTGGTACCGCGTTGTTCGCCCAAACCTAAGCCCGTATCTTTACCAAATCCAATCTTGCTGTAAGTATCTACTAGTGCCGTAGAAGGCATACGCAACGCCAAACGGCTCACCCCGATGTTACTTGATTTTTGCAAAATCCCCGTAATCGAGAGGCTATCTCTCGGTGCCACATCGCGGATAGTGTGTCCATTTACCACAAATGGATGGGTATTAATCACTTCGTCACGATAGGTCACGCCATTTTGCAAAGCGGTTAAAACTGTAAAAGGTTTTACCGTTGAACCTGGTTCAAACGTATCAGTAATCGCACGGTTACGTATCAACTCAGGTTTAAGATCTGAACGATTATTTGGATTGAAAGAGGGCGCATTTGCCATCGCTAAAATTTCACCCGTTTGCACATCGACCAACACAGCCGTAGCTGATTCAGCATTATTCTCTGCAACCGCATTTTTAATCTCACGGTAAATCATAGATTGTAAATCTTGGTCGATACTCAATACGACATCTTGTGGGTTGTATTGTTTTTGATGGCTAATATTTTGGATAATATTTCCTTTTTTATCCTTAAGAATAATTTGCCTGCCTTTTTTACCTACTAATAAAGAATCAAAACTACGTTCTAAGCCTTCAGCCCCTTTTTCTATAATCTCTTTTTTCTTCTTCTCATCTCGTAATTCATATACATTTGAAAAACCAATTAACTGAGAAGCCTCCTCAGCTATCGGATAAAAACGGCGAGGGCTTTCTAAGATACTTACAGCAGGCATCTTTAATTCTTTAATATAATTCATCACCTCTTCTGTTTGTTGGCTAGCTAAATTATAAGTACCTTTATTATATTTTTTATATAAATTATCCATTAAAACGTTGTAATTTATATTGAGCACTTTTGCAATAGAACGCCATTTATCCTGTTCTAATCTTTCAGCTTCATTCTCAAGTTGAATAAAATTAGAATAAGGATTGGTTTTAATAGCCTCAAGTTGTATAAGTGGAATATCAAATATTTCAGAAAGTAATTCCCAATATTTCGGGTCTTTAGGATTCTGAATTGAGCGAGGATCAAATATGACTTTCTCAGCAGGGCGATTTTTCTTTTTAATAAAGTTATTCATATTTTTACTGATTCTACTTTCTGAATCACTTGATTCTCTTGCAAGTAATCTAATACTCTCTTTGTTACGTTTGATTCGAGTACTGAAATATTCACTTGGGCTAATTTCTATGGAATACATAGGTGCGCTAATAGATAATATTTTTCCATTTCGATCTAAAATATTTCCGCGTTTAAATGGAAGGTAAATTGTTCTTTGAGAACGATCTTTCGCTTCACTTATAAGACGAGAAGATTCAATAACTTGAACTGAAACCGCTTTATAAATTAAAGCGATGACTAAGAGAATAACAATGATCCAGAATATAATAAAACGGTTAGGTAAATAACTTGGTTCAACCGTTTTAACTGTATTCATTTTTTCAGTTTTTTTTTGTTTGGGAGGTGCAGGATGAGATTTATTTTTATGTGAAGATTTCACTTTATATATCATATTAAAACTCTATTTTTTCTCTAATAAAATGACTTCTTGTTCTTTTTTAATTGGCTGTAATAATGCTTTTGTAGCAAAAGTTTCAATAATATTTTTCCGACTAAGACTATTCTCTTCAAGCTGTAAATGAATATATTGGTTTTCAAGTCGACGATTTATTTCTATAGTCTTTCCTTGACTTGTTGTGAGCATGCGCGTTTGTTCTGTAATCCACACTGTTGCAAGTGCTGTAACAATAATCAGCATTAACAGCAATAAAGCAATTTTATTTTCACCAATTAAATCTTCAAAAATTTCTTGCCCTAACGGATAACGATCATTTCCTGCCATTTTTATTCCTTAACGTTTTTCTGCCACACGTAACACCGCACTGCGTGAGCGTGGATTAGCATCAATTTCTGCCTCACTTGGCATAATCGCTTTGCCAACGGCTTTCAGCGGAATATCTTTGTTCAATTCACTTTCCAAAATCGGCAAGCCACGCGGCACTTCTTTGCCTTTGCTGTTTTTCTTGATGAATTGTTTGACCATTCGGTCTTCCAAAGAATGGAAGCTGATAATCGACAAACGTCCTCCGGGGGCTAACACGCTTAACGCAGAGCTTAACGCTTTTTCCAGCTCGTCCAATTCGCTATTGATAAAGATGCGAATCGCTTGGAAGGAACGCGTTGCGGGGTGTTTGTGCTTATCTTTAAACGGCACAGCATCGCTGATAACTTGAGCTAATTGCAAAGTACGGGTAATTTTTTGACCGCTTGTTTTGTTGAAATTCACAATCGCCGTGGCAATGCGTTTGGCAAAGCGTTCTTCGCCAAATTCTTTCAGCACCCACGTTAAATCGTCAATCGAAACTTGATCGAGCCATTCGGCAGCAGATAAGCCCTTGGTGGTGTCCATTCGCATATCGAGAGGCCCATCACGCATAAAGCTAAAACCACGCTCTGCATCGTCCAATTGTGGAGAAGAAACGCCAAGATCGAGCAAAATGCCGTCAATTTTTCCGATTAACCCCAACTCTTCGCAGACTTCTGGAATCGCCGAAAAAGTGGTGTGGTGAATTTCAAAACGAGAGTCATCAATAGTTCGTGCTTCAAGAATAGCACGCGGGTCGCGATCAGTGGCAATTAAACGTCCCTGTTCGCTAAGCTGAGAGAGAATAAATCGAGAGTGCCCACCACGCCCAAAAGTCCCGTCAATATAGATGCCGTTTGGTTTGATTGCCAAGCCGTCCACGGCTTCATGAAGTAAGACGGTAATGTGTTTGTGGTGCGTATCGCTCATCGTGTAGCCTTAAATGAAGTATTATTTTATCGGTTATTTTATAGAGAATTGTGCCAGCTAAAAAGTTCCCTGACAAAAGGCTAAATTCTATCGGTTCACAATAGGTCGGGCAAGCTGTTTTCTAAATTTGTTTAGGATTATTGGTAAAAACTTGATACTATGCCCAATATCATTTCACAAGCGGTAGAATTTTACCAAAGTTTTGCCAAATTCCTTTCCGTAGGGTGTGTCAGCTGGCTGACGCACGCTTTTCTATTATTGATTGTGCGTGAAACCATATTTAATACCCCCTACATTTTATTTCATAAAAAATAACAACAAATCAAAAGAGAACCCAATGATAGTCGATCCTAATTATCAACAAGAATTAGAAAAATACGAAAACCCCGTACCCTCACGCGAATTTATTTTACAAACCATACACCAATTTGATGCACCAATGAGTCGCGAGGCACTGCTTGAAGCCTTCCATATTTACGATGAAGAACGCACCGAAGGCGTGCGTCGTCGCTTGCGTGCGATGGAAAACGATGGGCAGTTAGTTTTTACCAAAGGGAAACGCTATGCCCTACCTGAAAAAATGGATTTACTCAAAGGCACGGTAATCGGTCATCGCGATGGCTATGGCTTTTTGCAAGTTGAAGGAGCAGATAAAGGTGACGATTGGTTTATTCCAAACGTACAAATGAACCGTGTGATGCACGGCGATTTTGTGCTCGCTCAACCAAATGGAATAGATCACCGAGGGCGTAAAGAAGTGCGTATCGTACGCGTGTTAGAAGCCCGTAAAAAACAGCTCGTTGGTCGCTTTTTCCTTGAAAGTGGCATCGGGTTTGTCGTACCAGATGATAGCCGTATCACGCAAGATATTTTGATTCCTGATGAACACCGCCAAGGTGCTCGAATGGGGCAAGTGGTAGTAGTTGAGCTGTTTGAACGCAAAGCCAGTTTTAATCGCCCGATGGGGAAAATCACCGAAATTTTAGGCGACAATCTCGCCCCTGGTATGGAAATCGAAATCGCCTTACGTAACCACGATATCCCGCATGTTTGGGGTGAGGCAGTTGAAAAACAGATCCGCCATTTTAGCGAAGACGTCCCCGAAGAAGCGAAAAAAGGGCGAGTAGATTTACGAAATCTACCGCTTGTGACCATTGATGGCGAAAGTGCCCGCGATTTTGACGATGCGGTATTTGCCCAAAAAGAGCCAAACGGCTGGCGTTTATGGGTGGCGATTGCCGATGTAAGCTACTACGTTCGCCCAAAAACGGCTCTGGATTTAGAAGCAGCAAATCGCGGAAACTCAGTCTATTTCCCAAATCGGGTGATCCCAATGCTGCCTGAAGTGCTTTCCAACGGCTTATGCTCACTCAATCCGCAGATAGACCGCTTATGCTTGGTGGCAGAAATGACGGTTTCCGAGCAGGGTGAACTTACAGGCTATGAATTTTATGAAGCGGTGATGAATTCACACGCACGTTTAACCTACACCAAAGTGTGGAAAATGTTGGAGGGCGATGAGGCATTGCGTGAGCGTTATGCCCCGCTTGTCCCGCATATCGAAGAACTTTATCACTTATATAATTCACTGGCAGAGGCTCGCCAAAAACGGGGAGCGATTGAATTCGAAACAGTCGAAAATCAATTTATTTTCAATCCTCAGGGAAGAATTGAACGAATTGAACCGCTTGTTCGCAACGATGCACACAAACTGATTGAAGAATGTATGATTTTGGCAAATATTGCCTCAGCACGTTTTGTGGAAGAAGCGAACGAGCCAGCGTTGTTCCGTATTCACGATAAGCCGAGTGAAGAGAAATTAACCAGTTTCAAAACCTTTATTCGTGAATGTGGCTTAACGTGGAATGTAGGCTTAGATCCAACACCTAAAGATTATGCGGCATTGATTAAGCAGCTTGAAGGTCGCCCAGATCGCGAGCTTATCCAAACGATGTTGCTCCGCTCGCTCAAACAAGCCGTCTATGCAGCGGATAACGTAGGGCACTTCGGCTTGGCATTAACCGAATACGCTCACTTTACTTCACCAATTCGCCGTTACCCCGATTTACTGTTGCACCGTGCAATTAAATATTTAATCGAAAAGGGAAAAGGTAATACCAGAAATTACACCGATGGCGGCGGCTATCATTACAAATTAGACGATATCGACCAATTTGGTGATAAATGCTCTGCCACCGAACGCCGAGCAGATGAAGCAACCCGAGAGGTGGCAGATTGGTTGAAATGCGAATTTATGCAAGACCATTTAGGTGAAGAGTTTGAAGGTGTAATTTCCTCCGTCACAGGCTTCGGTCTGTTCGTGAAATTAGACGAGTTGTTAATTGATGGCTTAGTACACATTTCTACGCTTAAAAACGACTACTATCATTTCGATGCAGACAGACAGCGTTTAGTCGGTGGTTCAGGTATCATTTACCGATTGGGCGACAAAGTAAAAATACAAGTAATCAATGTAAATTTAGACGATAAAAAAATCGACTTTGCCCTGTTAGACAACTACCGCAAAGGAATGAACCTCGGTAAAACCGCCAAACAAAAAGCTAAAAAGACAGAGAAACCCGTGTTCAAAGAAGTGAAAACTTTCAAGAAAGAGAAACCTAGAAAGGAGAAGACAAAAAAGAAAAAACAAGCGGTGAAATCTAAGAAAAAAGTTGCAAAGAAAGCAAAAAGAAAATAATTCTACAAAGCTACCTTTTACATAACAGTTATATAATAAAAGGTAGCTTTTCTTTTGAGCAGAAACATAAATGATGTATCGCAAGCCTTAATGTTTATGCTCGTAATGATGTTCATTTGAGGCATCACTATTTTCAACTAAAGTTACCATAATGATCGAGTCTTCAGCTGATTCGCCTTGAATAAAATATTTTCCATCAAAGTTAAGCACTTGCCCCATGTTAATTTCATGTTTTTCACTGTCATTTAATACCACGTTCATTTTTCCGCTTAGTACGGTAAAAATAACGCTATTCCCCTCGTGATTATGGCGTTTTAGCTGCTCGCCTTTCTTTAAAGCTTTTTTTACTACGGTAAACTGCTCTGTTTGCATAATTTTACCGAAGCCATCTTTTACTACACCAATATCTGCTTGTGCAATAGAAGTAATACCAACGCTGAGTAATGAAGCTAATAATGCTTTTTTCATCACAATTCTCCTTTTATGTTGTAAATAAAACAGCCTAATTCTGACAGTTTTACTCAATCATTTCAATGCGAATTATTCTCAAATGTTAAGTTTTCACAAAAAAACCGCTTGTACGATGATGCTTCATCAAACAAGCGGTCATTTTCTATCAAAAATCTACCAAACTACTTCAACAAATACGCACGCAATGTGGCGAAATCTGCTGGCATTGTGTCGGATAACAATTCCATTTTATTGTGTTTATCCAATGCTTCTGGCAATGGTAACTCAATGTCTAAAATGCATTCTACTGATTCTTTAAATTTCGCTGGGTGGGCTGTGCAGAGGAAAATGCCTGTTTCGCCTGCTTGAAGTTGGTCTTTCAACACTTGGTAAGCAATTGCACCATGTGGTTCGCAGAGGTAGCCTTCCGCATATTGTGCTTTTAATGCAGCTTCAGTTTCTGCATCGTTTAACGCATCTGAACCTAAATCCGCTAAGTTCCAGCCATTGCGTTTGAAAAGTTCTTCCACACGTGGCCAGTTGTTTGGACGGCTCACATCCATTGCATTTGAAAGCGTTGCCACCGTTGCATTCGGCTCCCATTTGCCTGATTTTAAGTAGCGTGGAACGGTGTCATTTGCATTGGTTGAAGCAATGAAACGCTTGATTGGCAAACCTAAAGTTTTTGCAATTAAACCTGCGGTCAAGTTGCCAAAGTTGCCACTTGGCACAGAAACGACCACTTCTGAATGTTTCTCTTTCGGTAATTGTGCCACGGCTTCAAAATAGTAGCATACTTGAGCAAGCAGGCGGCTGATATTAATTGAGTTTGCTGAGTTTAAGCCAATCGCTTGGCGAAGTTCTGCATCATCAAAGGCTTGTTTCACTAACGCTTGGCAAGCATCAAAATCAGACTCAATCGCCACAGTACGGATATTGCCGCCAAGGGTACAGAATAATTTTTCTTGAAGCGGGCTGATTTTGCCTTTTGGATACAAAATCACCACATTAATGTTCTCTAAACCATAGAAAGCGTGTGCCACTGCCGCACCTGTGTCGCCAGAAGTTGCGGTTAAAATGGTAATTTTGCCCTCACCACGCACGGCACTTAATGCTTGTGCCATAAAGCGACCGCCGAAATCTTTAAATGCGAGTGTTGGGCCGTGGAAAAGCTCTAACGCATAAATGTCATCATTCACACGAGCAAGTGGTGCAGGGAAGGTAAACGCATTTGCCACCATTTTGTTGAGTGTCTCTCTTGGTAATTCATCCCCAATTAACGCACCTAAGATTTTTTGGCTACGTTCAACTAATGGTAAGGCTAAAAGTGCATCAATATCATCAAATTTTGGCAGCACTTCAGGGAAAAAAAGCCCCTGATCTTTACCTAAACCTTGACGCACGCCCTGTGCGAAATTTACTTGTTCTTCTGGGTGTTTGATGTTGTATAAATTCATTCGGAATGTCCTTTACTATTTATGGAGTTATGCGTAGGGGCAGGGTTTATCCCCCGCCCAAATATATTAAAGAGCAACATTGTTGCTAAAAACTATCTGGATTTTTAACTATTATGCGAGCTTAGTCAATCTCAAGCGGTCAGATCTTAAAATTTTTTGCAAATCGCAGGAATTATTCCCCATTCTTGGCTTTGGGCTTGCTAACCTTTTCCAAATAGGGGTATGATTTTACTATCTTGCGAAAAAGCAAAAGGAGCAAAGAATGTACAAAACTACTCGCAAAATTGAATTACACAAACGCATTGCCTTAGTGGCACACGACAGCTGCAAACAGAGCTTATTGGCGTGGACGAAAAAACACGCTGAAGCCTTGAAGCCGCATACTTTATACGCCACTGGTACAACGGGCAATTTACTTTCTCGTGAAACAGGCTTGGAAATTCACGCTTTATTGAGCGGCCCGATGGGCGGCGATCAACAGCTAGGAGGATTGATTGCAGAGAAAAAAATCGACTTGATGATTTTCTTCTGGGATCCAATGAACGCTGCTCCTCACGATCCTGATGTAAAAGCCTTAATGCGCATTGCGACTGTCTGGAATATTCCCGTAGCAATCAATGAAGCAACCGCTGATTTCTTATTACACTCTAGCTGTTTTAACCACGAAGTAGAGATTGAAGTGCCTGATTACGATCGCTATTTGACGGAACGTTTACAGCGTTAATGGATTAAAAATTAAACAATGAAAATTGCAACAAAAATGCCATCTCATTGGTTGAGTGCTCACGTGTTGAGCACTTTACCGATTTTTATTACCACCAACCTTGCTGCCATTGGTATCTGGTTGCTTAATATTTCTGAGCACAGTATGCCATTGATTTTGGGCATTATTGCAGGCGGTTTGGTAGATTTAGACAACAATCTTTCTGGGCGATTTAAAAACCTTATCATTACCCTGATTGCCTTTGCGATTTCGTCCGCAGGGGCAACGCTTTCTTTGGAATTTGGCTGGCTTTTTGTACCGCTTGCGGTGCTCAGCACCTTTATTTTGGTCATGCTCGGCAGCATTGGGCAGCGTTATAGCACCATCGCTTTTGGTACTCTCGTTGTATCTGTTTATGCCTCGCTTACCTACATGCCCGAAACTACTTGGTACACCAATACATTGCTGATTTTAGCGGGGGCGTTGCTTTATGGTTTAGTCGCAATGTTAGTTTATATCGTCTTTCCAAACCGCACGGTGCAAGAGAATTTGGCGAAATCTTACGAAGCATTGGGCAGATATTTACAAGCGAAAGCTGCCTATTTTGACCCCGATGATGACGATGTCGACGCGAAACAGCGTGCTTTAGCCCGTGCGAATAGTGAAGTAGTGCAAACATTTGAGCAAACCCGCGTATCGCTCTTCTATCGCTTGCGTCGCCATAATCGCCAAACTCGGACGCAAAAAATGTTGCGTTATTACTACACCGCCCAAGATATTCTGGAACGAGCCAGTTCAAGCCATTATCAATATCACGAATTCTTCCAACAGCTTAAAAATAGCGATTTGATTTTTCGCTTCCAACGTGTCTTGGAGCTGCAAGCTATGGCGTGCCAAAAGGTCGCGGTGGCGTTGCGTTATGCGGAACGTTATCAGCACAGCTCTCGCGGGGAAAAAGCAATGCAAGGCTTATTTAATTCTCTCAATTATCATCAAAAACAGGGGTTAAAAAGTGCGTATCGCTGGCAGTCGATTGCGGAAAATTTACGCAATATTGAAAGCCAACTTTGCCAGATTGAGCACAGCCAAAGCGAACAAGAAGAGGGCATGGAACAAGCGGTTAAAATGAACAATAAATTTGCATCTAGCAAATCGCAGCACCTTTCTAACCGCTTGTTGGCAGAAAATGTGTCAGGTTTTCGCAATATGTGGCAAACCATTCAAAGCCATTGCAATCTCTCATCGCAACTTTTTCGCCACGCCATCCGTTTATCGGTTGTGGTAGGGTTGTGTAGTGCCATCGTGCCGATTTTCCATTTAGACGGCAAGGGCTACTGGGTTTTACTCACAGCAATTTTCGTCTGCCAGCCGAACTATTCGGCAACTAAGAAACGTTTAGGACAGCGGGTTATCGGCACTATCTTGGGCGTGTTGGTCGGGATGCTGTTGCGGGAATATTACCTTACTTCCACGCTGGAAGCCGAGCTGGGCTTGATTGTGATTACCTCCAGCCTTTACACCTATTTCCGTTTCCGTCATTACAGTTTCTCAACCTTCTACATCACGCTGTTGGTGTTGGTAAGCCTTGATATTATTGGCATCGGTGCGGATGAGGGTATTTTACCGAGGGTGATTGATACGTTGGTCGGCACATCGATTGCGTGGTTTGCCGTCTCTTTTATTTTCCCCGATTGGAAGTATATCAACCTCAAACAGAACTTGAAATCGACCGTGCTAGCGAGCAGTAACTACCTACGCCACATCATCGCACAGCTGCAGTTTGGCTATAACGAACAGTTGCCATACCGCACCGCTCGCCGCGAAGTGCACAACTACATTTCTGCTCTGAGTTCTGCGGTGTCAAACCTAGACAGCGAGCCGAAAAAATACCAAGCGATTTCAGCTGTTGCCCCGAATTTACTAGGTATAAATTACACTTTGCTTGGCTATATTTCTGCACTGGGAGCCTATCGCATCGCCAGCCCGATGCTGAATCAACAGGTGGATTTTTCCGCGATTTTCTTCTCACACGGACGGGAAGTGGCAACCATTATCGGACAGATGGCAGAGGGCAAACGTTCA
This sequence comes from Haemophilus parahaemolyticus, assembly GCF_018373095.1. Taxonomy (GTDB): domain Bacteria; phylum Pseudomonadota; class Gammaproteobacteria; order Enterobacterales; family Pasteurellaceae; genus Haemophilus_A; species Haemophilus_A parahaemolyticus_A. The sequence goes on along the minus strand of NZ_JAHAHT010000001.1, from coordinate 24,000 downwards.
CCTGCAAAATTGGAAGCAAATTTAACTGCTATTGATAGCGATCTTGCCCAATTTGAGCAAACACATCACGAAAAACAGGACGAATTGAGCTTGGTACTCATCCAACAATTACGCCTGATAGTGCAACTGCTTCCACAATTACAACATTTGATGCAAGAGAATGCGTTAAATGAGTTAGGAGAGACAGGAAAAGAATAAAAAGGGAGAATATAGGTGAGCACATAATGTTAGTGTTTGTACTCAATTATGCTCCCTCCATTTAGAGGGAGCGATAAAAGGATGGTTAGCAATAACCATAATTCATCAAACGTTGATAACGACGATGTAACAACGCTTCTTTATCCAGATTATCCAATTCGTGTAAATCGGTTAGAATGCGTTGTTTGAGGTTTTCTGCTATTTCTGTGTAATTACGGTGAGCTCCACCGAGGGGTTCTGCCACGATTTCATCGATCAGTTTCAACTCTTTTAAACGTTGTGCGGTTAAGCCCATTACTTCCGCAGCGGTTGAGGCTTTTTCGGCACTTTTCCAAAGAATTGAAGCACAGCCTTCTGGTGAAATAACTGAGTAAGTTGAATATTGCAACATATTGACTTTATCGCCTACACCAATGGCTAATGCACCACCTGAACCACCTTCACCGATAACGGTACAAATCACAGGCACTTTAAGCTGTGACATTTCACGCAAGTTGCGAGCAATCGCTTCCGCCTGACCACGCTCTTCCGCACCGATACCAGGGTATGCTCCAGGGGTGTCGATAAAAGTAATGATTGGCAAGTTAAAACGCTCTGCCATTTCCATTAAACGTAATGCCTTGCGGTAGCCTTCTGGAGCTGGCATCCCAAAGTTACGTATCACTTTTTCTTTTGTGCTTCTACCTTTTTGATGCCCAATAACCATCACAGGACGTCCATCTAAGCGTGCAATTCCACCGACAATCGCTTTATCATCTGCAAAAGCACGATCGCCCGCAAGTTCATCAAATTCGGTGAAAATATGCTCAATATAATCTAAGGTATAAGGACGATTTGGGTGACGAGCCATTTTAGAAGTCTGCCACGCATCTAAATTAGCAAAGGTTTTTTTGGTGAGCTCTTGCGCTTTTTTCTCTAAACGTTTGATTTCATCATCAAGATTGATTTTGTCATCTTGCTCTGCCACTGCCTTTAGCGACTCAATTTTCGCCTCAAGTTCGGCAATCGGTAGTTCAAAATCTAAATATTCCATACGTTATCCTATTTGTTTATGTGTCGGACATTTTAAAAACGTGGTATTCGATGTAGAGGTTTAGCCCACTTAATGAAGAATCATTATGTGGGGCGGAGGTAACCTTACCCCTACGAAATAATACCTAAAAAATTGGCTTATTTTACCTGATAGACAGCAAGTTGTCGCAAAAAGCGGTTATTTTTCCGCAATTTTTTGCAGATTTTCATACAGATCCGACCGCTTGTATTTTATGTTTCAACCGTAAACTGTCCCATTGCCCCTCGATCTCGCAACATCAAATCCGACACGCCAAAGCTAAATGGCAGCTCGTTGCTGGCTTCGTGTTCAAATTTCACTAACAAAGTTACTTCCTGATCTTTTGGTAGCCAAACCGTATCCTTCCACGCTAAGTATTTGTTCTGCAAACGTTGGCGGTTGCGAGTTTCCACCACAAATTTCGCCCCTTGTAAGGTAAAGCCAATATCACTGTCGCTGGTAAGATACCAACGCTCCACTCTCCCTTTTTTCACACTGAAATCAATCCGTTTCGGGTCGAAGCGTTGTTGGTTAATCAGATAATCTAGCGGGCGGAGATGAAATTTTCGCTCATTGACGATATTCATCTGGAAATCTTCCAGCTTAAACGGCACGGTTTCTGGCACTTGCGTAAACACAGCGGCTAAGCCTTGTGGCTGTAAGGTTAAGATAATATTATCCGCCAGCTCATTACCATCGCTAAACAGCAATTTTGCCTTATCCAGCAAGCTACGTGGCTCGCCCGTAATTAATGACACTGGCGTCTCTTCTTCCACTTTCACCAACACCTCCACCCGTTCACTTGGAGCAAGCATTACCATCGGCTGGGCAATCGGCTTTTCAAACATTCCTAACCCTGTGGCAATTAAGTGCAACGGCTGACCGTTATCCAAGTGTAATTCATATGCACGAGAGAGTGAGGCATTTACAATTCGCAGACGAATCCAGCCCGCTTGCACTTTTAGGTAAGGCGATTCCTGTCCATTCACAAACAGACGTGAACCGAAAAATTGCGATTGGCTCGGATCGAGCACCTGCTTGCCTTCCTTATTGATTTGCTGATCTTGCAAAATCAGTGGAATATCATTCACACCATATTGGTTTGGCAGATTAGTTTTCTTGCTCTCCGCATCCTCAATAATCCACAGCCCCGCCAAGCCACGATAAACTTGAAGAGCAGAATTAAGCAGGGTGTCCGCGTGATACCAGCACGTGCAAGCGGATTGATTTACGCTCACAATTGGAGACCAGCTAGTTTTAGGCTCGAGCTTACGATGCGAAGAACCAAGCATCTCACTGGGTGTAAGTAAACCTTGAATGTTCATTGAAATTGTCTGCGGGAGGTTATTTAAGTAAGTGAGTTTGACAAAATCTTGCGACCGCACACGAACTGTCGGGGCGAGATATTGCCCATTTACGCCCCACACATCAACCAACTTCCCAGCCTTAAATTGCGTTTGAGCAGGGCGAAGATCAAGGCGAATAGGGCGACCGCGACCGACAGCAACAAGCGGTGGGATTTTCAATGCAGGTTGCGAATTTGCCCACACAGGTGAAGGCAGTGCGACCATTGCAGAAGCCAAACCCGTGCGTTGCAAAAGCTGGCGACGGGTTAAGTGAAGAGGTTCGTTCATGTTTTTTTATTTTATATATTAAAATATTAAAGTGTTACTCTCCCCTTGTGGGAGTAAAACTATTTATCCAACTGCTCGATTTCCTCATCAAGCTCCGCAATTCTTTTCTGCATTATTTGATGGCAATGTTCGATAAGCTCTTTCAAATTATCACGGCTGTAACCGCTAGTATCAATCGGATCAAGCTCTTCGCAAATCACCGTGCCATTGTCCCAACGGTTTAAATCCACTTTATTGTGTAGCGTTGAGCAAACAATCGGGATAATTGGTACACCAGCGGAAATAGCGGTGTGGAATGCTCCCGTTTTGAATGGCAATAAACCACGTCCACGGCTACGCGTGCCTTCAGGGAACATCCAAATCGAAATTTGACGTTTTTTAATAATCTCACCCACTTTCGCCATTGTACTAATAGCACTACTGCGTTTCTCACGGTTGATGAAAATATTGCCCGTTGCCCAATAAACTAAGCCGAAGAAAGGGATCCAAATCAAGCTACGTTTACCGATAGTCACGGTTTTTTCAGGCACCATAGAAGAGATGGTCACCATATCATAGTTATTTTGGTGATTAGCGATATAAATCGCGGGTTGATGTCCGCTAGTATGGGAGCGGCGAATCAATTTAATGCCAAGCAGCTTATGCATTTTGCTATACCAATAAGCAATTTCGCCCACACAATTTGGGTTGCGGAAGCGGATTAATGCATAACAAAAACCGACCACAGAGATGAGGATTGAGCAGCATAACACCAACAAAATTCGAATAAGTTTTAACATAAAATTCCCTCAAAAGTTAGACGAAGAGTATAGCAAAAAATAAACTATTAGAGAAAAAGGTTTGTTTTGACTTGTATTGAAAAGCAGATTGGGTATAGTAACCTCATTTTTCCAAACCAAAAAGAGGATTTTATGGCAGTAACATTAGCAGGCAACCCAATTGAGGTTGGCGGACATTTTCCACAAGCGGGCGAAAAAGTTGAAAACTTTACTTTAGTCGGCAATGATTTAGCCGATGTTTCATTAAATGATTTTGCAGGCAAACGCAAAGTATTGAACATCTTCCCAAGCATCGACACAGGCGTGTGTGCTACTTCGGTGCGTAAATTCAACCAACAAGCGGCAGATTTAAACAACACTGTGGTGCTTTGCATTTCAGCCGATTTGCCATTCGCACAAGCTCGTTTCTGCGGTGCAGAAGGGATTGAAAACGCAAAAACGGTTTCTACTTTCCGCAATCATGCAGTGCACGTGCAATTGGGCGTGGATATTAAAACTGGACCGCTTGCGGGCTTAACCTCACGTGCGGTTGTTGTGTTAGATGAGCAAAACAACGTATTACACAGCCAATTGGTTTCAGAAATTAAAGAAGAACCAAATTACGACGCGGCATTAGCAGTATTGGCTTAGTAGGTACATAACAAAACAAAGGGTATCCAATGGAAATGGATACCCTTTTACTTTTTATTTTTTAGTACACCAAGGATGAGCCCCTTTGCGTTTCTTATATTTGAAATAAGCAGGCTGAGCAGATTTTGGCTTGTAGACTGCGAACGATGCTTTTTTCACATTTTCTTTCGAATGCTCTTTTTCTTCTTTTGGATTATCTTCTTGTGGTTTGATAAAAGGGTCGTTGATTAACATGCTGGCAAACTCTTTCATCACCTTGCGATAAACATCACGTTTAAATGAAACCACCTGACGTACAGGATACCAAAAGCTTACCCAACGCCAACCATCAAATTCAGGCGATTTGGTGGTTTTAAGATTGATACTTGCTTCATCACCAATAAATTGCAACAAAAACCAACGCTGTTTTTGCCCAATACAGACAGGCTGATTGCCTGAATTCTCACGCACTAAGCGTCTTGGCAGCTTGTATTTCAACCAATATTTTGATGCCCAAATTAATCGCACATCTTTTCTAGTTAAGCCGACCTCTTCAAAGAGCTCACGGTACATCGCTGTTTCGATGTTTTCGCCTTCGTTAATGCCACCTTGCGGAAACTGCCACGAATTTTGCCCAAACCGTTTCGCCCAGAGAACCTGACCGTACTTATTACAGATGACGATACCCACATTCGGGCGATAACCATCGGAATCGATCACTTCATTCCCTATTTCATATTAAAAATGCAGAGATTGTTTCATAAATAGCTCATTTAGACAAGTCTAAAACAAATTGTAGATAAATCTGTAGATAACTTTTAAGATTCCTGTGAAAAGATGTTTGATAAGTGGGGAAAATCAGCGATTTAACTAGTTTGGGAAATAATCCAGAAGTGGATCTTTTAGCTAATTTCAAACACTATATGGATCTTCATTTTTGCACAAAAAATAGATAAGTTCTGGATAACCATCCATTTCTTTTTGTATTCAAACCAAATTGGTGGCTTTATTCACACAAGCAGAAAAATTATCCCCATCAGTTGTGGATAAAAATGTGATAAAAATTCAAAAAGCAGGTGAATAACTTAGATTAACTCTAGTTGTTTAAGAAAAAGATTAATGAAAACAAGATCTTATGTAGTAAATGAAAAGTAGAGAAAAATAAGCACGTGGAGAGATTATTTTTTAATCAGTTGGATATGTGTTTATTTTACAAGATATTTTAAATTAAAATGTTGGTAGAGATTGTTCTCAAAACCAACATTTCATTAGATCTTGTAAATTCTTCAAAATGGCTTGTAACGAAAGCAATTTTTCGTTAAAACAAATTTTAATCGATTAATCAATAATATCTGGTGTAACAGCATCAACCACACTCACCGCGGTACCAACTACACCGCCTACAACAGAGGTTACTAAACAGCCACTTAATGTGAGCATAATGAATGATAATGCGAGTAATTTTTTGATAACTTTCATTTTTCCTCTCAAATTGACATTATTCAAATTTTGATTTACCTAAATAGGTAGAAAATTAAAATATTGTTACTGGGTTTGATTCACTTAATACATCTGCTGAAGCCATTAAACTTGCACTTATAAGCGGTAAAATGATAAAAAGTTTTTTCAAATTCATACCAGTTCCTCTTCATAAAAAATGCAATTGCTTTTATTAAAATTACGTTAATTCTAATCAATCCCCTTCAACTCATCTTCCGACAGCGTCTCTTTCTCTTCACTCGCTTTGCCGTTATTTACTTTAAATTCCAAGTTTTGGAAATAAGCTTCACGGAAAGTTACATAAGGGTCGAGCGATTGTTTGATTAACGCATCTTGGTCAAGTAAGTTAGCACGGGTATTAATGCCTTGAACGCTAAATTTTAAAATACTCCAAGGGGTAGTTAAAAGTGAAAGCACAGGATATGCAGAATCTACTACTTTTCCGACCGCTTGTCGTGGGGTGGTTGGTCCGTAGCCTGGCACCATAATATATGCCCCTGTGCCCACGCCATAGTGCCCAAGCGTTTCGCCAAATTCACGGTTGCCGTTATCAAGTTTTAAGTCTGGTGTTTTGCTTGCCCAGTCGATTAAACCGCCAATACCGAATACGGAGTTAATCCAGAAACGGTTGAAGTGAATCATCGCTTTTTTCACTTCACCCTCTAACAAACGATTGACAAAACTCGCTGGCTCATCCAAGTTATTCGCCACATTCACTAAACCTGTTTTAACTGGACTTGGCACATAGTCTCGCCAACCTGTCGCCACTGGTTTAACCACATAAGGATCAAGATAGTTGTAATTTACATTCCACATCGCACGGTTAAACCCTTCGAGTGGATCTTTGCGTTCGCCCGTGTTTGGGTCGATGACAGATGAACAAGCGGTCAATAATAGACTTGCAGTTACCAATGCAGTGGCTTTTAATTTCATAGTGTTTCCTTGTTAAACTCAATGCGGTTATTGTACTTGTTCGACGCCTAAAAGACCAACAGCTTTCTGCATAAAATCACAATAGAAATCTAGACGTCTAGATTGCGATATAGTTCAGATTTGATTACAATAACGCCATTTTAGTGGGGAAAATATATGAAAGATTGGCGAGGCGAATACATTAGCCCTTATGCAGAACACGGTAAAAAAAGTGAACAAGTGAAGAAGATCACCGTATCAATTCCAATTAAGGTATTGGAAATTCTAACCAATGAGCGTACGCGCCGTCAGATTAAAAATCTGCGTCACGCCACTAATAGCGAACTACTTTGTGAAGCCTTTTTACATGCGTTCACAGGGCAGCCTTTGCCAACCGATGAGGATTTAATGAAAGAACGCAGCGATGAGATTCCAGAGCAAGCAAAAGAAAAAATGCGTGAGCTTGGCATTGATCCTGAGAATTGGCAATACTGATTAATTCCCACGTTTGTGGGATTTTTTATACTACAACAAAAGCACAAAAGGAGTTTTTATGCAAACAAAACAACTGACGAGAGAGGCTCAATGGGCTTTGGGCTTAACCATACTCTATATGTTCGGCTGGATTATTTTAGCCTACTTTTTCCCTGTGAAATTAGGCATTCTAGGCTTACCGATTTGGTTCGAACTTTCTTGCGTTTTTCTACCGCTTCTGTTTACCCTGTTGGTGTACATCGTGGTGAAAAAGGTGTATCAAAATATTGACTTAGACAGCAACGTGGAGGAATAAGCGATGAATATGGAAATGGTTATCCCACTGATTGCCTATCTTTTGTTTGTGTTTGGCGTGGCATATTATGCTTATCGCCAACGTCAAGGCGGCAGTTTCTTATCTGAATATTATGTAGGCAATCGCTCAATGTCTGGCTTTGTATTGGCAATGACTACCGCAGCTACCTACGTGGGGGCGAGTTCTTTTATTGGTGGTCCAGGAGCGGCTTACAAATATGGATTAGGCTGGGTATTACTTGCAATGATCCAAGTACCCGCTGTATTGCTCGCATTAGGCGTACTTGGCAAAAAATTCGCCCAACTCGCTCGCAAACATAAAGCAGTTACCATTAACGATTTACTATTTGCACGTTACAAAAATCGCTTCGTCGTGTGGATCGCAAGTCTTGCATTATTACTCTCTTTCTTTGCGATGATGACGGTACAATTTATCGGAGCAGGTCGCTTGCTTGAAACCACGCTGGGAATGGACTACAAGCTAGCAGTGATGATTTTTGCAGTTACCGTTGGCATTTATACCTTCATCGGAGGATTCCGTGCTGTGGTAATGACCGATACTGTGCAAGGTCTAGTCATGCTTATCGGTACATTTTTCCTTCTTGGTGGCGTAATTTATGCTGCTAACGGGCTAGAAAATGCAATGGAGACTTTGAACAACATCAACCCGCAGCTACTTGCTCCATATGGTATTGATGAACGTCCGCTTGACTTCACTTTTATGACGTCGTTCTGGGTACTTGTTTGCTTTGGTTTGATTGGCTTACCACCGCTTGCGGTTAGAAGTATGGCATATAAAGATAGCCAATCTCTCCATCGAGCATTAGTTATAGGTACATTAGTCGTCTCTCTTTTAATGCTTGGAATGCACTTAACTGGCGTGATTGGACGTGCAGTTGTGCCAGATTTAAAGATTCCCGATCAAGTGATTCCAATGTTAATGATACAAGTATTACCACCTGTCGTAGCAGGCATTTTCCTTGCCGCACCGATGGCAGCCATTATGTCTTCCATCGACTCACTACTTATTCAATCTTCCTCAACATTGATTAAAGATTTATACCTTGCGGTAAAACCAAGTGCAGTGCATAACGAGAGTAAACTCAAACTGTTCTCAACGCTCACCACGCTCACCTTTACTTTCTTGCTCGTGTTTGCCGCTCTTAATCCACCAGATATGCTAATTTGGCTGAACTTACTCTCACTCGGCGGTTTAGAGGCAACCTTCTTATGGGTAATCGTACTCGGGCTTTATTGGGACAAAGCGAATGCAACAGGTGCAATGAGTTCAATGTTGGTCGGCTTAATCAGCTATGTGATTATCTCAACCTTTAAAATCAGCATTTTCAGCTTCCACGCCATTGTGCCATCGCTTGTTTTAGGCTTGATTGCGTTCTTGATTGGAAATCAATTTGGAAAATCAGTAAATAGACAAGCGGTCAAATAATCAGATTTTTTTACAAATAGGAATGATGATGAACGAGCCATTATTGCAACCACCTCACAATCCAAATCAACGCACTATGATGATTATCACATATGTGCTATTTGGAGCAGGTGCTATTTTCGGCGGTTTACCTGCTATCGCAGGTGTGATTTTGGCTTATACCAAACGACAAGATATGTTGCCAAATTCACTTTACCATAACCATCTTACCTTTCTGATTCGAACCTTCTGGGGCTCAGTCGCGGGTACGGTGATAGGATTTATCCTTAGCTTTATCGGCATTGGCATTTTGGTACTTTTTGCGGTGGGAATTTGGTATCTTTTCCGTGTGATTTACGGCTTTGTCAAATTGATGGATGAGAAATCCGTCACAACAACAGGCTGGTTTGTGTAACAAAAAAGCTGATATTATCAAAGCGGTTCAATTTTGTAAATATTTTACACGATTGAACTTGCTTAAATTATCCTAATCATAGCCCTTATAAGCACTCACGATTTGGACGTCGGATAAAGGTAAACCTTTTTGCTCTGTTTCAAAAGTTGGACTAAACAACCAACTGACTAAAGTACAGATTTTTTATGACCGAATACAACACTCTTTTTAAATAACAAGTCATTGAATTTTTCTTCAAAATAGTAAAAATCATTCACTTACCCGTAAACATTTTCAACTTGCCAGCAGAACATTGCAATATTGGGTTAGCCAATTTAATTAGTAGAATCAATGAGTTAGCTATGCTAGATAAGAAGCGAAATTACTCACCTGAATTTAAACTTAACATGATACAAGCGGTTAAAAATGGGCAATTTTCTGCAGAAAAATTTACTTACATTTTGATATTACTGGGTAAAATCGCACTTTTCTAAAAATACGATCTCACCATAATAAAAAAGTTGATTTTGGAATACCAAAATCAACCTCAAAAAAGCTAACTCAATCTGAGTTTAAATTATTCCGCAGCTTCAGCTGAAACTTCAGGACGATCTACAAGCTCAATGTATGCCATTGGAGCATTGTCGCCTGCACGGAAACCACATTTTAAGATGCGAGTATAACCACCCGCACGTTGTGCAAAACGTGGACCTAATTCATTGAATAATTTAGCAACTGTTTCGATGTTGCGTGTACGAGCAAAAGCTAAACGACGGTTTGCAACGCTGTCTTCTTTTGCTAAAGTAATTAATGGTTCAACTACACGACGTAACTCTTTAGCTTTAGGCAATGTTGTTTTGATGATTTCGTGTTCAACTAAAGAACTTGCCATATTACGGAACATCGCTTGGCGATGGCTGCTGTTACGGTTTAATTGACGTCCACTCTTACGATGGCGCATAACCTATTCCTTCTTAGAAAATCTATTGACCCGAAATTAGTCTTCAGCAATGCTTGCTGGTGGCCAATTTTCAAGGCGCATACCCAGTGATAAGCCACGAGAAGCGAGAACATCTTTAATCTCTGTAAGTGATTTCTTACCAAGATTAGGCGTTTTTAATAACTCAACTTCTGTACGTTGTACTAAATCACCGATATAGTGAATTGTCTCTGCTTTCAAACAGTTAGCAGAACGAACTGTTAATTCAAGATCATCAACTGGACGGAGTAAAATCGGATCAAACTCTGGTTTCTCTTCTTTCACTTCTGGTTGACGAACATCACGTAAATCAACAAATGCGTCTAACTGTTCAGCTAAGATCGTTGCAGCACGACGGATGGCTTCTTCTGGATCGATTGTGCCATTTGTTTCCATCTCAATAACGAGTTTATCTAAGTCCGTACGTTGTTCAACACGAGCCGCTTCTACATTATAAGCAATGCGATCAATTGGGCTGAAACGTGCATCTACAAGTAAACGACCGATAGGACGATCATCGTCTTGAGCATGTACACGAGCTGATGCTGGTACATAACCACGACCACGTTGTACACGAATACGCATATTGATGGTCGCATTTTTATCTGTCAAATGACAAATAATATGGTTAGGATTTACAATTTCAACATCACCATCATGTGTAATGTCGCCTGCAGTCACAGGGCCAATTCCAGATTTAGTTAGTGTCAAAACAATATCATCTTTGTTTTGCACTTTTACCGCTAGACCTTTAAGGTTTAATAATACTTCAAGAATATCTTCTTGTACGCCTTCCTTGCTGCTGTATTCATGTAATACACCATCAATTTCAACTTCAGTTACGGCACAGCCTGGCATTGACGAAAGTAAAATGCGACGGAGTGCGTTACCTAATGTATGGCCAAAACCACGTTCTAACGGCTCTAGGGTCACTTTTGCGTGAGTTAAACTAATTTGTTCAATATTCACTAAGTGCGGCTTTAAAAATTCTGTCACAGAACCCTGCATTTTATCCTCTCTTTGTTTATAAGCTTACTGATAATTAAATAATATGTGTTAAGTAAATTAACTATTATTTAGAGTAAAGCTCAACGATCAGATGTTCATTGATGTCTGCTGATAAATCAGAGCGTTCAGGGGTACGTTTAAATACACCTTCCATTTTAGTTGCATCAACTTCTAACCAAGTTGGTTTTTCACGTTGAGTAGCTAATTCTAATGATGCTTTAATACGTGCTTGTTTTTTAGATTTTTCACGAACAGCAACTACATCATCAACAGAAACTTGGAATGAAGGAATATTTACTACACGACCATTTACTACGATAGATTTGTGGCTTACTAATTGACGTGCTTCAGCACGAGTAGCTGCAAAACCCATACGGTAAACTACGTTGTCTAAACGACCTTCTAATAATACTAATAAGTTCTCACCCGTATTACCTTTTAAGCGGTTAGCTTCTTTGTAATAGTTACGGAATTGACGCTCTAAAATACCATAGATGCGGCGAACTTTTTGTTTTTCACGTAACTGACTACCATAGTCAGATAAACGTGGCTTACGAGCACCGTGTTGACCTGGTGCTACATCAAGTCTATTTCTACATTTTGATTCAATCGCACGAACGCCTGATTTTAAGAACAAATCAGTACCTTCACGACGGCTTAGCTTGAGCTTAGGACCCAAATATCTTGCCATTTTCTTTCTCCAATTATTCTAACGTCAATTATACGCGACGTTTTTTCGGTGGACGACAACCGTTATGAGGAATCGGAGTCACATCTGTAATGTTCGTGATACGAAAACCTGCTGCATTTAATGCACGGATTGTTGATTCACGACCTGGACCCGGACCTTTAACCATAACTTCCAAATTCTTTAAACCAAATTCTTTAACCATTTCTGCACAACGCTCTGCAGCAACTTGAGCAGCGAATGGAGTTGATTTACGAGAACCACGGAAACCTGAACCACCAGCAGTAGCCCATGCTAATGCGTTACCTTGACGGTCAGTGATGGTTACGATTGTGTTATTGAAAGATGCGTGGATATGAGCTACGCCATCTGCAATCTGTTTTTTAACGCGCTTACGTGCGCGAACTGGTGTTTTAGCCATTATTATCTACTCCGACTATTTTTTGATCGGTTTGCGTGGACCCTTACGAGTACGCGCATTAGTCTTAGTACGTTGACCACGTACTGGTAAACTACGACGATGACGTAAACCACGGTAGCAACCTAGGTCTAAAAGACGTTTGATGCTTAAAGTTACTTCACGACGTAAATCACCTTCGACAGTAAATTTACCAACTTCTTCACGCAGTTTTTCAATCTGCTCTTCAGACAATTCTCTGATCTTTACATCTTCAGCAATACCCGCTGCAGCACAAATAGCTTTAGCACGAGTTTTACCGATACCGTAAATTGCAGTTAATGCGATTACAGTGTGTTTTTGATCAGGAATGTTAATGCCTGCAATACGGGCCACTATGCACTCCTATTATTTAAAGTTTATTGATATGCTGATCTTGAAAAGCCCGTTTCAGGATACTCAAACAGCATATCAGGACGAATGAGCTGAGCAGTATACCTGCTCAGCGGGTTCTTTGCAAGAAATATACGATTAACCTTGACGTTGTTTGTGTTTAGGATCGCTACAAATTACGCGAACAACACCTTCACGTTTAACAACTTTACAGTTACGGCACATTCTTTTAACTGAAGCACGAACTTTCATTGCTTATCCTTTTTTAAGGGCTATTGCCCTAAGCCTTTCAAATTGGCTTTCTTCAACACAGAATCATATTGTAAAGACATCATATGACTTTGAACCTGTGCGATGAAATCCATAATAACTACCACTACGATTAATAATGAAGTACCGCCTAATTGAAATGGCACTTTCCATAATGATGTAATGATATAAGGAACCAAACAAACAAAGGTAATATACAACGCACCAATTAAAGTTAAACGAGTCATTACTCTATCAATATAACGCGATGTTTGTTCGCCTGGTCTATAACCTGGTACAAACGCACCTGATTTCTTAAGATTATCCGCTGTATCTCGTGGATTATACTGCATTCCTGTATAAAAGAAAGCAAAGAAAATTACAGCCATCGTAAATAATACAATGTATAACGGCTGTCCTGGCTGTAGTAATTGAGATAAATCAAATAACCATTCAAAACCTTCGCTACTTTGACCAAACCACTGCGTAATACTTGCAGGGAATAAAATGATACTAGAGGCAAAGATTGCAGGGATTACACCTGCCATATTTACTTTTAATGGTAAATGAGATGATCTTGCAGGTGCCATCATTCTACCTTGTTGGCGACTTGCATAGTTTACCACAATTCTTCTTTGTCCACGTTCAACAAAGACAACAAAATATGTTACTGCAAATGCGATAATTGCTATTAGTAGTAAAACAAGAAATGAAATCTCGCCTTGTCTTGCTTCTTCAATTGTTTGACCGATTGTTGCTGGAAGACCCGCAACGATACCTGCAAAGATAATTAAAGAAATACCATTACCAATACCACGCTCTGTAATTTGCTCACCTAGCCACATTAAGAACATTGTTCCTGTTACTAAACTAATTACGGCTGTGATATAGAATAACATGTTCGGATTAGGTACTAATCCTGACAACATATTAGGAAGGGCAATTGAGATACCAATAGACTGAATAAATGCTAATAACAAAGTTGCATAGCGTGTATATTTGCTAATTTTACGACGCCCAGCTTCGCCTTCTTTTTTCAATTCAGCTAAAGGTGGGTGAATTGCTGTCAATAATTGGATAATAATTGACGCAGAGATGTAAGGCATAATACCTAATGCAAATATAGAAGCTCTGCTTAATGCACCACCAGAGAACATATTAAACATATCAATGATGGTGCCTTGTTGTTGTCGAACTAACTCAGATAAAACAGAAGCATCAATGCCAGGAACAGGTATAAAAGAACCGATACGGAATACGATTAACGCACCTAAAACAAATAATAATCTTGATTTAAGCTCGCCAGTTCCTTTTTGTGTACTACCTTGGTACCCTGGTTGCTTTGCCATTTATTATTCCTCGATAGAACCACCAGCAGCTTCGATAGCAGCTTTAGCACCTTTAGTTACACCTAAGCCTTTAACTTTAACCGCTTTTTCAATTTTACCTGCTAAGATTACTTTTGCAGATAAGATATCTTTAGTGATTACGTTAGCCGCTTTTAACGCTTCTAAAGTTACAACTTCGCCATCTACTTTCGCTAAGTCGTTTAAACGAATTTCAGCAACGCGGAATGATTTTAATGAAGTAAAACCAAATTTTGGTAAACGACGGTATAAAGGCATTTGACCACCCTCGAAACCACGACGAACACCGCCGCCTGTACGAGATTTTTGACCTTTGTGACCACGACCACCAGTTTTACCTAAACCAGAACCAATACCACGACCTAAACGTTTAGCATTGTGCTTAGCACCTTCAGCTGGAGAAAGAGTATTTAAACGCATTCTATTACTCCTCCACTTTAACCATATAAGAAACTTGATTGATCATACCGCGTACTGCTGGAGTATCTTCAAGTTCTACGGTATGACGAATATGACGAAGACCTAAGCCTTTTAACGTTGCTTTATGTTTCGGTAAACGAGCAATAGAGCTACGAGTTTGAGTTACTTTAATTTTTGCCATATTCAATTACCCCAAAATTTCTTCAACTGTTTTGCCACGTTTTGCAGCAACCATTTCAGGTGATTTCATGTTCTCAAGTGCATCAATTGTTGCACGAACAACGTTAATTGGGTTAGTTGAACCGTATGCTTTAGAAAGAACGTTACGAACACCCGCAACTTCTAACACTGCACGCATTGCACCACCTGCGATGATACCAGTACCTTCGCTTGCTGGTTGCATGAATACGCGTGAACCTGTATGTGAACCTTTAACAGGGTGTTGTAATGTACCTTCGTTTAAAGCTACATTGATCATATTGCGACGAGCTTTTTCCATCGCCTTTTGGATCGCTGCTGGAACTTCACGTGCTTTACCGTAACCAAAACCTACACGACCATTACCATCGCCCACTACTGTTAAAGCAGTGAAACTCATGATACGACCACCTTTAACGGTTTTTGATACACGGTTAACCGCGATTAGCTTCTCTTGCAGTTCACCAGCTTGTTTTTCGATGTTTGACATCTCAAATTCCTCTATTAGAACTGTAGACCAGCTTCACGAGCAGCGTCTGCTAATGCTTGCACACGACCGTGGTATTTGAAACCTGAACGATCAAATGCAACCGCTTGAACACCTTTAGCTAAAGCACGTTCTGCAACTAATTTACCAACTACTGCAGCTGCGTCTTTATTACCAGTGTATTTAACTTGCTCTTTAATTTCTTTTTCAACAGTTGAAGCTGCTGCTAAAACTTCTGAGCCATTAGGTGCAATTACCTGCGCATAAATATGGCGAGGTGTGCGATGCACAACTAAACGTGTTGCACCTTGCTCTCTCATTAAATGACGTGCACGGGTTGCACGACGGATACGAGCTACTTTCTTATCCATAGTGTTACCTTACTTTACTTTTTCTTCGCTTCTTTAGTACGTACAACTTCATCAGCGTAACGTACACCTTTGCCTTTATAAGGCTCTGGACGGCGATATGCACGAATATCTGCTGCTACTTGGCCAATTAACTGTTTGTCTGCACTTTTGAGAACGATCTCAGTTTGTGATGGACATTCACCAGTTACACCAGCTGGCAACGCGTGTTCAATTGGGTGTGAGAAACCTAAACTTAAAGCAACTGAGTTACCTTTCATTTGTGCTCTATAACCAACACCAACTAATTGTAATTTCTTCGTAAAGCCTTCAGTAACACCGATAACCATAGCATTAACTAATGCACGAGCTGTACCTGCCTGCGCATCTGCACCTGCAAGACCTTCGCGTGGTGCGAATGTTAATGTATCAGCTTCGTATTTTACTTCAACTGCATTATGAATTTCGCGAGATAACTCGCCGTTTTTACCTTTAACTGTTAATAGCTGACCGTTCAAAGTAACTTGAACACCGGCAGGAACATTAACAGGTGCTTTTGCAACACGAGACATTTTTCCTACCTCTCTATTATGCTACGTAACAGATGATTTCACCGCCGAGACCTGCTTGACGTGCAGCACGGTCGGTCATAACACCTTTCGATGTAGAAACAACTGCGATACCTAAACCACCCATTACTTTTGGTAATTCGTCTTTACGTTTGTAAATACGAAGACCAGGACGGCTTACGCGTTGGATACTTTCTACTACTGGTTTGTTTTGGAAATATTTTAAAGTGATTTCCAACTCAGGTTTTGAACCTTCAACAACTTTGAAGCTCTCAACATAACCTTCTTCAGCTAAAACGCTTGCAATAGCAACTTTTAACTTAGATGAAGGCATACTGATTGCAACTTTATTCGCAGCTTGACCGTTACGAATACGGGTCAGCATATCTGCGATTGGATCTTGCATGCTCATGTATTTACTCCCATGATTCCAAACTAAAAGAGGTTATTACCAGCTTGCTTTCTTAAGGCCAGGAATTTCACCGCGCATAGCAGCTTCACGAACCTTAATACGGCTTAAACCAAACTTACGAAGTACACCGTGTGGACGACCAGTTTGGCGGCAACGATTACGCTGACGGATTGGGCTTGAATCACGTGGAAGTGTTTGTAACTTCAAGACTGCTGCCCAACGCTCTTCATCTGAAGCAGATTCAGATGAGATAATTTTCTTTAATTCTTCACGTTTTGCGTAGAATTTATCAGCTAATTTCGCACGTTTTACATCACGTGCAATCATTGATTGTTTTGCCACGATAACCTACCTTATTTACGGAATGGGAAATTGAAAGCCGCTAATAAAGCTTGACCTTCTTCGTCATTTTTCGCTGTTGTGGTAATAGTAATATCTAAACCACGTACACGATCTACTTTATCGTAGTCGATTTCAGGGAAAATAATTTGTTCACGAACACCCATACTGTAATTACCACGACCATCAAAAGACTTCGCATTTAAACCACGGAAGTCACGGATACGTGGAACAGCGATAGAAATCAATCTTTCAAAGAACTCCCACATGCGTTCACCGCGAAGAGTTACCTTACATCCGATTGGATATCCCTGACGGATTTTAAAGCCAGCAACTGATTTACGAGCTTTAGTAATTAAAGGTTTTTGACCGCTGATTGCTGTTAGATCTGCTACTGCGTTATCTAAAAGTTTTTTGTCGGTCAATGCTTCACCCACACCCATATTCAGGGTAATCTTTTCGATTCGTGGGACTTGCATGACAGATGAGTAGTTGAATTTTGCTTTTAATTCATTCACTACTGTATCTCTGTAGTAATCATGCAGTTTCGCCATCGCATTACTCCAGTTTTAATTAAATAATTTCATTATTAGATTTGAAGAAACGTACTTTTTTACCATCTTCGAATCTAAAACCTACACGGTCAGCTTTGTTTGTTTTCGGGTTGAAGATTGCAACGTTTGAACCATCGATTGCAGCTTCTTTTTTCACTAAACCACCAGCTTTACCTAAAGCAGGAACTGGTTTTTCGTGTTTAGTGATGATGTTGATACCTTCAACAACAACTTTACCATTTGGTAACACTTGAGT
This sequence comes from Haemophilus parahaemolyticus, assembly GCF_018373095.1. Taxonomy (GTDB): domain Bacteria; phylum Pseudomonadota; class Gammaproteobacteria; order Enterobacterales; family Pasteurellaceae; genus Haemophilus_A; species Haemophilus_A parahaemolyticus_A. Next base: position 6,045 of record NZ_JAHAHT010000001.1, on the reverse strand, counting down.
TACCTTACCACGTTTGCCCTTGTCTTTACCAGCAAGAACAATTACTTCATCATTTTGACGGATTTTAGCAGCCATTACATTCCCCTTACAGTACTTCTGGAGCTAAAGAAATGATCTTCATGAATTTTTCAGAACGAAGTTCACGAGTCACAGGTCCAAAAATACGAGTACCGATTGGTTGCTCAGTGTTATTATTTAAAATTACACAAGCATTGCCATCGAAACGAATAACTGAGCCATCTGGGCGACGAACACCCTTCTTGGTGCGCACAACAACTGCTTTTAACACATCACCTTTTTTCACTTTACCGCGTGGAATTGCTTCTTTTACAGTAACTTTGATGATATCGCCAATAGCAGCGTAACGACGGTGCGATCCACCTAGAACCTTGATACACATTACGCTACGAGCCCCTGAGTTATCAGCAACATCCAGCATAGTCTGTTCTTGGATCATATTAGTGCTCCGTTAAATAAAAAAAACACCCTTTCGGGACGACACTATCCCTTAAAAGGAAATAGCCTGACAATTATACATTTTTTCTATAGCTAATACAACTTTATTTGCCACTTACTAAAAGAAAATTGCCTCCTATATTTTATTTCAAATAAATTCAAAAGCTAAAAACGTGGGTAAAGGATTACCCACGCTGAAAATAACCGTATTTAGCTAATAAGCACAAACATGTATCATATCGCATGATTTTCTACACGCATCCCCATCTCTCCCACTCTTACATTCCCACTTACATATCTCTCTCTTAGTTAAACATTGAGCAAACGCTTTATTACTAGGAGATTGTGAAATAGTTTTTGAATCTAACACATCAGTTTTATTATTTGTGCCTAACTCATTATTACGAAGAGAAATATCAGTACTGAGCCCAAGCATTTTTGCGGTTGATTCTAAACCAGCCTCTAAATTTTTACTTGATGAATAACCATTTAAAGTACAACGTTCCGTTTTATCTACAACGGTTTGTTCATAATTATTTGAATCAAAAAAACCGCCACTAACTGTCCGACTATAACTACTTCCTGTCGCGACATTCCGACAATCTGCTGCCATTTCAATTGTTGGCACTTTACTTAAATTCAATGGATATACAGGTTCAAGCGTAATTTTAAATACGTTTTTAGCAGTGTTTTGAGCAACTAACTTAAATGGAATCGCAGAAAAAAGTTTAAAATCATTATCATTTTTCAAACTTAATGGAGAATTTATTAATTTTTGTTCAATATTTGAGGCATAGCGAGCAAAATTCTGAGATTGTAGATAACGACTAGCAATGACTGAGCCAAATTGTTTCGTTTTGGCATATTTTGTATTAAGAACAGCTGTTGCAGCCGAAGTGAAAGAATGGCTTTTATCTAATGAATAAGTAAATAAATCTCTTAAACCTTGTTTTTCTTGACTCCCTAAATCATCAACACGAAAAACAAAATCATCTCGTTGTTTATTTAAACTATAATAATGTGTAAGCCAAGGAGAAATATCCTCATCACGATCAATTTCACGAAATCCATTTTGACTTAATACTGAAGAAATATTCGACTTTTGTTTCACACCATCAGACACTTTCTTACAATTTTTAAGATCATAAACATATTCCATCGTATCATATCGCCCATCATCATAATCAAAAGTTGCATAAGTGTCACCATTACTATTTATATAGACACTGCTACCACTATAATTACTTTGTAAATCAATTTTACACTGATAAGCATGAGCAGTAGGCAGAGCAAACAACGCAGTCAACATAAGTGATATTTTCTTAAAGTTTTTCATTTTTTCGCTCCTAAAAAATGCTTGCATAAAGTTATCTTTATACAAGCATAGCATTAGATTAGAATTTTGCACCCAACACGAGTCCATAGAGTTTTTCTCTATTAGTTTGCACTTGTGTCCCTGTTTGGTATTCAGATTTATAAGTACCATAAGTAAAGCGAGCAAATGGAATCAGATTGTCTTTACCTGTCCATTGATATTCTATATAAGCTCCCTGACCTGGTTTATATTTCAATGAATCTTTTAAATTTGTACCTACAATTTGTTTTTCAGAAAATTGCGATTTTGCAACAAAATCTTGATATACCCCTGTTGCAATCGCAGAGGAAGCGCCTGGAAAACGGAATACTAACCCTGCATATGCACTACCTGAAGCTAAGCCACTGTATGATTTTTCTTCCACCATTCTTGTTCTCTGATTTTCCGACTTCTTATCGTGAGGAAAAACATATAAACCTCTAACTCCAAGTTCAATATCAGCCCAATCACGAATTGGGTTCACCAAAGTATAAAGACCTAACTCAACCGCTAAACCACTCATATTAGGATAATTATCGACTGAAGCACTTTTATAATATCCACCACCAACGGATACACCAAAACGGAAACGCCCTAAACCAGATGTAGCGTTGTTTAAATCTTTATTTAAATCCATATTAGTTTGAGTACTAGCAGCCTTGCCAGAGAGGATTTCTTGTTCTAATAATGCATCACTATCAGTTTCAGCGAAAGAAATTGCAGGAATAGAGAGAAGAAGACCTAATGAAAGTAGAGAAAGTTTTTTCATATTAACTCCTAGAAGTTAAAGTTATTCAGAATAGAAGGTCATTCTTCCTGTCAAGGAAGAATGACTACATAGTACTATGTAGCTTGGAATCAATATCTAAGGCTGTTTAAACGAAGAGGAAAGGGAGGGGGTTAAAGGAAAATAGTTAACTTGAGAACGGTTAAGATAAGGGTTATATGATAAGTTACGATTAAAACGAAAAAGCCAACGGCATAACCATTGGCTTTCTCTTGAACCTGAAGATAGGTTAAAAGTTAAAATCAAAATTATTTGATTTCTACTTGTGCACCAGCTTCTTCTAATTCTTTTTTAAGTGCTTCAGCTTCCGCTTTAGAAATGCCTTCTTTTAAGTTAGCTGGAGCAGATTCTACTAAGTCTTTAGCTTCTTTTAAGCCTAAACCAGTTGCACCACGTACTGCTTTGATTACAGCAACTTTGTTTGCACCTGCATTAGTAAGAACTACGTCGAATTCAGTTTTTTCTTCTGCCGCTGCTGCACCTGCTGCTGGAGCTGCTGCTACTGCTGCCGCTGCTGAAACACCGAATTTTTCTTCCATCGCTGTGATTAATTCAACGATTTCTGATACTGATTTAGAAGCAATAGCTTCGATGATTTGTTCGTTAGTTAATGACATAACAATCAATTCCTAAAGTAAATAAGTTAAACGATTTGAGAAAACGGCGGAAAATTAAGCCGCTTCTGCTTGTAATTTGTCGCGTAATGCCGCAAGAGTGCGAGCAAGTTTGCCTGCCGCAGCTTCTTTCATTGTGCCCATTAAACGTGCAATTGCTTCTTCGTAAGTTGGTAATGTTGCTAAGAATTCAACATCTTGTGTTTTACCTTCAAAGGCTGCACCTTTAATTTCGAACTCTTTGTTTGCTTTTGCAAACTCAGTGAACAAACGTGCTGCAGCACCTGGGTGTTCATTTGAGAAAGCAATAAGAGTTGGACCAGTAAACGCATCTTTTAAGCATTCGAATTCAGTGCCTTCTACCGCACGACGTAATAAAGTATTACGTACTACGCGCATAGTTACACCTGCTTCACGTGCATTTTTACGTAACTCAGTCATTTTCTCAACTGTTACGCCACGAGAATCCGCAACAACAGCTGAAAGGGCACCTTTGGCAGCTTCATTTACTTCAGCAACAATTGCTTGTTTGTCTTGAAGATTTAATGCCATTGGTTTTAGCTCCTGATACACTCTACTATTTACATAGCAGAATTACAAAAAACCTCAAAAATTTCACCGCTTACGCGTTTCTTCTTGAGCCTAAGGTGTCCAGAAGCAGAGAAATTCTGTCTGTTCACCATCTATGTAGGATAATTAAGTGCCAAGCACTCCTACAGTCTTCGATGGGGCTTGATGAGGCAAGCACCATCAGTTTTTACACGTTACCGTGCAAAATGAGAGCAAAATTATAGTCTGAACTTGTTTATTTGTAAAGCAATAATCTAAAAAATGGTCAAAAATTTCAGACAAAAAAACGCCACGCTGGATTTCACGTGGCGTATGGAAATGCTTATCTATTTATAGATAGCCATAAATACCTGCAAAAAGGTAACCAAATACACAAGCGGTAAACACTCCAATTAACCCTGGTAGAATGAAACTGTGGTTAATTACAAATTTACCGATATGTGTTGTGCCTGAACGGTCAAATTGAATCGCCGCCAAATCACTTGGGTAAGTTGGTAAAATATAGTAGCCGTAACACGCACTTGCGAACGCCAAAATAACACCTGGTTCAACCCCGATATTTAACGCAAGTGGAACGAATGCCACCAATGCCGCAGCTTGTGAATTTACAAATTTAGAAATCAATAACAACATGACCGCATAAGTCCAAGGATGAGCACGTACGATATCACCTAATGCAGATTTCATCATTGGCGTATGCACCGCAAACATTGTTTCAGCCATCCAAGAGATACCAAACACCGCAACAAGGGCAATCATACCTGAACGGAAAATCTCATTTTTACTGATTTTGCCCGCATCCATTTTGGTGAAAATTACAATCAATGCACCTGCAAGCAACATAAAGATCTGAATCACATTCACCATACCAAGTGGTGAAGATTTTTTCATCGTATCTTTCAAAACGATGGTCGCATTTTCAATGCTTTCCACTTTATCTTTTACAGTAACAACCACTTTGCCTTCTTCTGCAACAATGGTTTGTTTCACGTTACCTTTTTCATCTAATACTTGCACATTATCAAAAGTGGTTTTTGCTTTCGCTTTATTATCTTTCACATCAAGTAATACGGTGCCGTCTTTCGCTTGTGCGACAATTTTACCCTCTTTTACGTTGATGCTTTGAACTGGTTTATTATCAACCACAATCTCTACCACTTGAGCTGGCACGGTTTTATCAAAAGAAGGACGTAATTCTTTGAAATAACCTAATACCGCCACAACCACAATCGCACCGAAGAAAATCCACATCGCATTCCAGCTTGATTGCGGTAATTTTTTATCTAAAAGTGAAGCAGAATCGCCATACACATATTTTTTGAACTCTGGATTTTTGATTTTTTCTTGGAACACAGGGTCTTTGTCTAAGTCTTTACCACGGAACCAACTGAAAATACCTATCGCTAACACACCGCAAAGGGTTGAAGGCACAGTAATTTTCAATAAATCTAAATAACCATCAAAACCTGCGAGAGGTGTTTTTGAATTCACTAAAAACGCTGTCAAAGTCACCACTGCAACTGATACCGGTGAAGCAATAATCCCTAACTGAGACGCAATTGAACTTGCCGCCATCGGACGCTCTGGGCGAATATCGTTTTTAATCGCAATGTCGTAAATAATCGGCAACATCGTATAAACCACGTGCCCTGTACCGCAAAGAATGGTTAACGTACAGGTTACAAACGGTGCAAGAATACTCACATATTTCGGGTTTTTACGCAGCATTTTTTCTGCAATTTGCAACATTACATCCAAACCACCGCTGGCTTGAAGGGTTGCAGAGGTTACCACCACCGCAAGAATAGTGAGCATTACATCAATCGCTGGTTTACCTGGTTCAATCCCAAACCCAAATACCAAAACGATCAATCCAATTCCTCCAAGCATCCCAAGTGCAATGCCTCCCTTTTTCGCTCCATAGAACAAACAGATCAACACAATCACAAGTTGAATTGCAAACTGGGTCCCTTCCCCTAAGTTCATCAGAAAATCCATAGATACCTCTATCTAGTTACAAACAAAAACAGAGCAAGTTTAGCATAAACTTCTCATAAAATTTGTGATCAAACTCAAACTATTTATTTAGGATCAAACTTCTTACCAATTTTGAGAATTTTTTAACCGCTTGAAGAAGTCAAAAACAAAAAAACCGTACAGGATTTTGATCTGCACCCCAAAAGTTAGACTAAACTTCTAACTGATTCAGGTGCAGATTTTTTTATGACTAAATACAATCAACTTTTCAAACAACAAGTCGTGAA
>NZ_JAHAHT010000120.1 GCF_018373095.1 Haemophilus parahaemolyticus | reverse complement strand
TGTTTAAGTTCTTTTTCCAATTCCTTACGCGATTTTGGTGTGTAGGAAGCGGTGGAATTTTCGGAAACTTTTGCAGATTTTTTGCCACGTTTTGGTTTATCAGTTTGACCAATGTCGAGCAATTCGCCCACTTTTTTGTTTAACGCTTGTGGGATGATGCCACGCTCTTCGTTGTATTTCATCTGTTTCTCTCGGCGGCGTTCGGTTTCGGTAATCGCTTTTTGCATTGAATTGGTGATGCGATCACCGTAAAGAATCGCCTTGCCGTTGAGGTTACGTGCGGCACGTCCGATGGTTTGGATAAGCGAACGTTCGGAACGCAAGAAGCCCTCTTTGTCAGCATCTAAAATCGCCACCAGCGAGACTTCTGGCATATCCAAGCCTTCTCGTAATAAGTTGATCCCAACTAGCACATCGAACATCCCCATTCGCAAATCGTGGATAATTTCCACCCGCTCGACGGTGTCGATGTCGCTATGCAAATAACGCACACGTACGCCGTGTTCGTCCAAATAATCGGTTAAATCTTCTGCCATTTTTTTGGTGAGTGTGGTAACCAAAACTCGCTCCTCCACTGCCACTCGCTTATGAATTTCGGAAAGTAAATCGTCTACTTGGGTTGCTACTGGGCGTACTTCGATGATCGGATCAAGCAAGCCCGTTGGGCGTACCACTTGATCCACCACATCAGGATTTTTCTCTAATTCATAAGCCCCAGGAGTCGCAGAAACATAAATAGTTTGTGGAGAGAGCTGTTCAAACTCTTCAAATTTGAGCGGGCGGTTATCCAGTGCTGAAGGTAGACGAAAACCGTATTGCACGAGCGTTTCTTTTCGTGCTCGGTCGCCACGATACATACCGCCAATTTGTGGCACAGTAACGTGCGATTCATCAATCACCAAAATACCATCTGCTGGCATATAATCAAATAAGGTTGGTGGTGGTTCGCCCTCTTTTCTACCCGAGAGATAGCGGGAGTAGTTTTCAATACCCGAGCAATAACCGAGTTCATTCATCATTTCGATATCAAACTGGGTGCGCTGGGTAATGCGCTGCTCTTCCAGCAATTTATTCTCTTTGATGAAGTATTCACGACGTTCCACTAACTCTTCTTTGATCTGCTCAATTGCTTCTAAAATGCGTTCTCGAGGCGTTACATAGTGCGTTTTCGGGTAGATGGTGTAACGCGGCACACGACCTAAACTATGCCCCGTGAGCGGATCGAACAGGGAAAGATTTTCAATCTCGTCGTCAAACAGCTCCACGCGTAAAGCGACTTCGTCTGATTCCGCAGGGAAAATATCAATCACCTCACCGCGCACACGGAAGGTAGAACGCTGGAACGCTTGGTCATTGCGGGTATATTGCAACTCAGCGAGGCGGGAAAGAATGGTACGTTGGTCGATAATATCGCCTACTTGCAGATGCAACATCATTTGCATATAAGCCCCTACATCTCCCAAGCCGTAAATAGCGGAAACGGAAGCCACTACAATAGTATCGCGACGTTCAAGGAAAGATTTAGTAGCAGAAAGTCGCATCTGCTCGATCTGTTCGTTGATCGAAGCATCTTTCTCAATAAAGGTATCACTACTCGGCACATAGGCTTCTGGCTGGTAATAATCGTAGTAAGAAACGAAATATTCCACCGCATTTTCGGGGAAAAAGGCTTTCATTTCCGCATAAAGTTGAGCGGCAAGGGTTTTATTCGGTGCAAGTAACATTGCGGGGCGGTTCAACTGGGCAATCACGTTGGCAATGGTAAAGGTTTTACCCGAACCTGTTACCCCTAACAGGGTTTGATGTGCTAAGCCATCATTTAGCCCTTCGGTTAATTTGGCAATCGCCGAAGGCTGATCGCCAGAGGGTTTGAATGGACTATGCAGAATAAAAGGTTTGCCTTGTTTGCTCATACTTTTCCTTTTTTAATACTGTAAAAATGTGAGGTATCTTATCATAATCAAGCGGTCAATTTATTGAGATTTCAGGGCAATAATAGATAAATCTTTTTCGCTTAAGCTACAATAAATATTGTAGACGACAAACAAAGCCGCTTAAAATAAAAAATGATAAGATAAAAAAAGCTGGTGAGGAACCATACTCTCACCAGCTTTTTAATTATTATGCGATTATAAAATCTCTTTCGCTTTCGCTACTACATTTTCAACAGTGAAGCCAAATAGTTTGAACAATTCACCTGCAGGGGCAGATTCACCAAAGCTATTCATACCTACGATACGTCCTTCAAAGCCAACATATTTATACCAGAAATCTGATAATTGAGCTTCGATTGCTACACGTTTAGTCACTGAACGAGGTAATACCGATTCACGGTAAGCATCATTTTGCTTATCAAACACGTTGGTGCTTGGCATTGAAACCACGCGTACTTTTTTACCTTCAGCTTCTAACACTTCCGCCGCTTTCACCGCTAATTCAACTTCAGAACCTGTTGCGATTAGGATTAAATCTGGCGTACCTGCTGCATCTTTTAACACATAACCACCACGTGCTACATTCGCTAATTGCTCTGCAGTGCGATTTTGTTGTTGAAGATTTTGACGAGTGAATATTAACGCACTTGGGCCATCATGACGTTCAACGGCAGCTTTCCACGCAATTGCAGATTCTACTTGGTCAGCTGGACGCCACGTTTCAAGATTTGGAATGTAGCGTAATGCCGCAGTCTGCTCAACTGGTTGGTGAGTTGGACCATCTTCACCTAAACCGATTGAGTCGTGCGTATAAACGAATAACACGCGTTGTTTCATCAATGCTGCCATACGCACAGCGTTGTGAGCATACTCATAGAACATTAAGAAAGTCGCCCCGTAAGGAATGAAACCACCGTGTAAAGCAATACCATTCATAATCGCAGACATACCAAACTCACGTACGCCGTAGTTGATGTAGTTACCATCTACGTTGTGATCTGCACGAATAGGTTTAGAGCCAGACCATAACGTTAAGTTTGAGCTAGCTAAATCTGCCGAACCACCTAAAAACTCTGGTAACACGTGAGCGTAAGCTTCAATCGCATTTTGTGAGGCTTTACGGCTTGCAATGTTTGCAGGATTTGCCTGTAATTTTTCGATAAATGCTTGGCTTTCTGCTTCCCAATTTGCTGGTAATTCACCACTCATACGGCGTTTAAATTCTGTTGCCAATTCTGGATAAGCGGTTGAATATGCTGTGAATTTTGCATCCCAAGATTGTTCTTCTTCAGCACCTTTTGCTTTTGCATCCCACGCTGCATAAATGTCTGCTGGAATGACAAACGGCTCATATTCCCAGTTTAAAAATTCGCGTGCTGCTTTAATTTCTGCTTCACCTAATGGTGCTCCGTGGCAGTCGTGCGAGTTACATTTATTTGGTGAACCGTAACCGATAATGGTTTTACAGATAATTAATGTTGGACGTTCTTTCTCGGCTTGTGCATTTTCAATCGCAAATTTAATTTGCTCAGGATCGTGACCATCAACATTACGGATTACTTGCCAGCCATACGCTTCGAAACGTTGTGCTGTGTCATCGCTAAACCAGCCATCTACATGACCATCAATAGAGATATTATTGTCATCATAGAACGCAATCAATTTGCCTAAACCAAGCGTACCTGCTAATGAACATGCTTCGTGAGAAACACCTTCCATTAAGCAGCCATCACCTAAAAATGCGTAAGTATAGTGATTCACAATTTCGTGACCTTCACGGTTAAATTGTGCTGCTAAAGTTTTCTCTGCAATCGCCATACCTACCGCATTGGTAATCCCTTGACCAAGCGGACCTGTGGTAGTTTCAACACCTGGTGCATAGCCATATTCTGGGTGACCTGGCGTTTTTGAATGTAATTGACGGAATTGTTTTAAATCTTCAATAGAAAGGTCATAGCCTGTTAAGTGTAAAAGGCTATAAATTAACATTGAACCGTGACCATTTGACAGCACAAAGCGGTCGCGATCAGCCCATTTTGGATTGTTTGGATTATGCTTTAAAAAATCACGCCATAACACTTCTGCAATATCAGCCATACCCATTGGTGCACCAGGGTGACCAGAATTAGCTTTTTGGACGGCGTCCATACTTAATACACGAATCGCATTTGCTAAAACTTTACGCTCAGCCATCATCATTCTCCCGTTCATTTTGATTAAATTAAGATTATTTTTGATTATTCGTGATTGTAATCAAGTTTATTTCAAAACTCAAAAAAATCATCTACTTTTTGTGATCTAATTCACATAAATTCTGCATATTATACATTAAGGTATATAGAAAAAATCCCCATTTTATGAATGGAGATTTTATGCAATTATTACATATTAAGGATATACTCTTATTGACTATACTTTCTCTACGGGAGCATGTTTATGTGCTGCCATTTTCTGGCGAATTTCTCGTCGTTGTTTTGACAGTTCTGCATTGCGGATCATATAGTCGTCCACACGGTTTTCGTAGTCATCACGCATATTGGCAATAATCGCACGAATTTCCGCTACGCTCATTTCATCGGTGATATATTGTGATAAGTTATCAAGCAATAATACACGTTTTTGGT
>NZ_JAHAHT010000119.1 GCF_018373095.1 Haemophilus parahaemolyticus | reverse complement strand
TTCTAGACGTTTAGACGGCTAAAATTTCTTGACAAACTACCTTGCTCTCGCTACCTTACTCATATTTCGGATCGTAAGCGGTAAAATTCTGCTTTATTTTACAAATCAAGGTCATATGGCACAAAGTATTACATTATTTAAGGATAAACCTCTTTCATTAGCACTCGGTAGCGAGCTTTCACCTATTCAGGTGGCATATCAAACCTATGGCACATTAAATGCAGAAAAAAGCAATGCAATCTTACTCTGCCACGCTCTCACAGGCGATGCTGAACCCGCTCTTTATGGCGTGGACAAAGGCTGGTGGCAAGATTTTATCGGTCCGAACCTTGCGTTTGATACTAATAAATACTTTTTTATTTGCTCGAACGTTCTCGGTGGCTGTAAAGGTACAACAGGCCCATCTTCTATCAATCCGAACACTAATAAGCCCTACGGCAGCCAATTTCCTCTCATTTTAGTGCAAGATATTGTAAAAGTTCAAAAAGCCTTGGTTGATGCATTAGACATTCCACACTTACATGCTGTAGTAGGAGGTTCTTTCGGCGGAATGCAAGCAACCCAATGGGCGATTGACTATCCCGATTTTATTGATCATATCATTAATCTTTGTTCCTCTCTTTCAATGAGTGCCGAAGCTATTGGTTTTAACCATGTGATGCGTCAAGCGATTATCAACGATCCATACTTTAACGGTGGTGATTATTACGAAGGGCTTGCACCAGATAATGGTTTGAAAATTGCTCGAATGTTAGGCATGCTGACTTATCGAACTGATGTTCAGTTAGCAAAAGCCTTCGGGAGAGAGACTAAGCAGCAAGGACAAATTTGGGGAGACTATTTCCAAGTAGAATCTTATTTAAGCTATCAAGGTATAAAATTTTTAGATCGTTTTGATGCGAATAGCTATCTACGTTTATTGCGTGCTTTAGATCTTTACGATCCCGCATTTAACTATCCCAATTTACAAACTGCCTTAGCTAAAATTAAGGCGAATTACACCTTGATTGCTATTACTAGCGATCAGCTATTTAAATTGCGAGAGGTGCAAAAAAGCCGCCAGCAATTGCAAGAAGCAGGCGTGAATTTAACCTATCACGAGCTCAATTCCAATTTTGGGCACGACTCATTTTTGGTAGATTATTCCTTTTTTGAACCATTGATTAAACAAGCATTAGAATGTTAATTTAAAAAGTTAATATAATCATTAGCCCCTTTTATATTACGCTAACCATTTCTCAACAAGCTCATTGCTAGTTTCTTTATGCACCCACATACTACATAAATCTGGTTGCGGGAATTTTGTATGGTTGTAGCCAACCAATTGCTGAAAATCAAACACGGCGTGCGGGTAGCCGTTAATCAATAAAAAGGCTTGATAGCCCTCTTCAGACCAACAGATTTCTAATCGGCGTGGTTCTTTTAGGCTATTTTGCTCAATATCACTGACGTTGTAGACGAACAAACTATCAACAATCGGTTGCTCGGCTTGGTGTAAATCCATTGCGTAAAAATAGCCTGTTTCGCCATCATCTTCAAACATAACGACTAAATGTTCGTGTTGGGTGGAGTGAGCCCCATTATGATAGCCTTCGCCTAATAATATTTGATCAGTTAATACGGAATATAACATTTTGTTTTCCTTACCATAGCAAAAAAAGATAGAAAAAATGCCACAGAAATCTGTGGCATTCTTATAAAGCTAATCCGCTTTAATCATCGCAAAAATTATGCTTGACCTTTCACCGCTTTTAAACCTAAGAATGGTGCTGGCGTACCTGCACGTTCTAATGCTTCTTCAATACGGATTAATTGGTTGTATTTCGCAATACGGTCTGAACGGCTCATCGAACCTGTTTTGATTTGACCTGCTGCTGTACCTACCGCTAAGTCTGCGATAGTTGCATCTTCCGTTTCGCCAGAACGGTGTGAGATAACCGCGGTGTAACCTGCATCTTTCGCCATTTTGATTGCGGCTAACGTTTCAGTTAATGAACCGATTTGGTTGAATTTAATTAAGATTGAGTTTGCGATACCTTTTTCGATACCTTCTTTTAAGATTTTAGTGTTAGTTACGAATAAGTCATCACCCACTAATTGGATTTTGTCGCCTAATACTTGAGTTTGGTATGCGAAACCATCCCAGTCTGATTCATCTTGACCATCTTCGATAGAAACGATTGGATACTCTTTTGTTAAGCCTTCAAGGTAGTGAGTGAACTCTTGAGAAGTGAAGGTTTTTCCTTCGCCTTTTAACTCGTAGTTGCCTGTTTCTTTGTTGTAGAACTCAGAAGATGCACAGTCCATCGCTAAAGTAACATCTTTACCTAAAATGTAACCTGCTTTTTCAACTGCTTCTTTGATACATGCTAAAGCATCTGCGTTAGAAGCTAAGTTTGGAGCGAAACCACCTTCATCACCCACTGCGGTATTTAAACCTTTAGATTTTAATACTTTCGCAAGATTATGGAATACTTCAGCACCGATGCGTAATGCTTCACGTAACGTTTTTGCACCGACTGGTTGAATCATAAATTCTTGGATGTCCACGTTGTTATCTGCGTGTTCCCCGCCATTGATGATGTTCATCATTGGTAATGGCATTGAATATACGCCAGGCGTGCCATTTAATTCTGCAATGTAAGCGTAAAGTGGTAAACCTTTAGATGCTGCTGCTGCTTTAGCCGTTGCTAATGAAACGGCTAAGATTGCGTTTGCACCAAATTTAGATTTGTTTTCTGTACCATCTAAGTCGATCATAATTTGGTCGATTTCAGCTTGTGCAGAACCATCTTTACCAACGATAGCGTTCGCAATTTCATTGTTTACTGCTGAAACCGCTTTTAATACGCCTTTACCTAAGAAACGTGATTTATCGCCATCACGTAACTCTAATGCTTCGCGAGAACCAGTTGATGCACCAGATGGAGCTGCTGCAAGACCGACGAAGCCACCTTCTAAGTGAACTTCAGCTTCAACTGTTGGGTTACCGCGAGAGTCGATGATTTCACGACCAATTACTTTTACAATTTTAGCCATTGATGATATTCCTCTAATTGAGATAATGAAAAAAGAATAGGGATATAGTAAAGAGATTTGCTGAATTTGTCTTGCAAAAAGATGATTTAGTTCATTTTATTTGCAGGTAATTTGATCTAATACTATAAATCAACAATATTATAGCAACTTTTCCGCTTTTTCGGTAAGCCTACCGCAAAAGAGTGAGATAAAATTCTATTTTCTAGCCAATAAGGTTAAAACCTCATAATGGGCAGTATGCGGAAACATATCAAAGAGTTGTACCTTGCATAATGCATAGTTCGTTAATGCCTCAAAATCTTTTGCCATTGTTTGAGCATTACAGCTGGAATAAATTAAATATGGCGGCACAAGCTCGTTTAAATATTCACTCAATGCCTGCCCAATTCCTCGCCTTGGTGGATTTACAATCACTAAATCGGGCTGACTTCGTACTTTATCAGAATGAATAGCAAATTGCGCTGAATCCAGTGATGCAAAAGAGACATTATCAAGCCCTAACTTTTCAGCAGATTTTGTTGCACTAGCAATGGCAGAGGCAGAAATCTCAATCCCCGTGAGTGAAACGGTTGGATTTTTTGCTTGTAATGCGTAAGCACAATGTAGCCCAAATCCTCCTACTCCACAAAACAGATCCCAAAAGTGCTGAATAGATAAATCTTTTATCCATTCTTGAGCGGTTTTATATAGCTGACTAGCAACAAGCGGATTCGTTTGGAAGAAGCCTTGCGGACGAATAAAGAGCGGAATACCGTTAAAATTTTCTTCAATTGTCGTCTGCTCTGTCAGGAAAATTTCCGTTTCGCCTTCTAAAATCGCAGCGTGTTGCGGTTGGATATTTAAGCTCACTACCGAATTTTCAGGTAGCTTCGCTAACAATGCGGGTAATTCACGCTCTACAAGCGGTTGTTTTTGTGTTGAGCGAAGCACAAAACGCAACATAACCGATTGATTAGCCTGGCTTTGCGTAATGAGGATATATTTCAGCTCGCCTTTTTTCTTTGCAATGTTATAAGGCACTAATCCCGCTCGACCGATAAAATCTTTTAACATTGGGAAAAGTGTTTCAATTCCTTTAGCATACAAAGGGCAGTCAGTTAAATCCACTCCACTTTGTGAATCATTCTGATCTTTCAGTAAGCCTAAAATCGGACGTTCTACGCTGCCACTGACGACCATTTTGGCTTTATTACGAAAGTGTGAAATCTCCGACATTACAGGCGGTAGAATTTCTGTCTGATTTTGCAAAATAAAAGGTGAAATCAACCGCTTGAGCTCCTCTTCTTTTAGCAAAATTTGCTCAAATTTGTCCTTTTCAAGCCATTGGCAAGAGCGACATTGTTGTTGAGTAAAATGTTGGCAATTTAAGTTCATCATCAATTATTAAGAGCTTTCCATTCAAGCCATTTTTGCTGCCATTCACTCAAACGAGCATTGGGGAGTCGAAAGTAAATACAAAGAGTTAAAAAGTAGTATTCAGATAGAAGAATTTTCGGGAACAAAACCAATTTCTATAGAACAAGACTTTTTTGTT
>NZ_JAHAHT010000118.1 GCF_018373095.1 Haemophilus parahaemolyticus | reverse complement strand
CATTTAATTGATGCTATAAGGCTCAACATAAGGCATTAAACCTCGTTTTAACATTCGGCTTACGCCACTACCATAAGAACCGAAACGAAGTTCAAAGTTTACGCCAAATTTATTGTCGTAAAATAAGTCATTGATCGTATCACTTGTTGCATTCGATGGCGTTGCCACTAATTTACGAGCAACATAGATATTTGCGGTCCAACAGCAAGTGTTATAGTTCATTGAGAATTGAGTTTCGACAGGCTTTTTCAGTGCAAGATCTTTGTAATGACTAAACATTGCAGCAATATTATCAGTTAATTCCCACGCAACAACCCCACCAAGCTGTTTAATATCTTGCCCATAGTTATTTGAACTTAAATTTTGATCAATATAAGCTCGACTCGCAAAGCGGTAATTTAGTTGAAATAATTTACTCTCATTCGGCTTATATTGTAGTGACATATTCGCCAATGAAGTTTCATTTAAGCGTGTATCATATTGATAACTACCATGCCAATTCCATTTACGATGAAATTTCCAGTTAGATTCAAACGCCCATGAAGAAGAGCGATTCGCCTTACTATTAATAGAAGTATTATCAATCTTTGAAGGGCTTAAATAATAGGTTTGCCCTGCACTGAAATTAAACACTTCTGCCCCTGTTTTATCGCTAAAGAATCGTGTTGTTCCACCTGCTGTCACCAGATTTGCAGAAGAAATTCGATCTAAACCGCTATAACGGCGATCATTAAACAGCGAGAAATAATCGGTTTGCAATAAGGCGGAATCATAACCTAACCCAACACTTTGGTGCAATTTTGAACCAATATCTGCTTGATTGCGATATGGACGATAAATATATTGAGTACGTGGTTCAAACGTTTGGTTAAAACCTTTAAAGAACTGCTTATCTGCCTCAAGTACCGTTTTGAAATCTAACTTAATCTGTGGAATTATACGGTTAACTCTCTTTTTTACCTCTTCAGCTGCTAGAGCGCTTCCCTTCTGTTGGATATAGTGAGTTGCATAAAGTTTAGTTTCCAGATTTAAACTGCCATAGCGATTGGTAAGTGGTGCGTTTAATGTTGGTTCTACGTGGAAACGCCACGCTTTTGGCATTAGTTTGCTATCATTATCAAAACGAGCAGCTTGCGAGAATAAATGAAAATCAGCAATACCTTTTAACGCATCATTTTGATAATAATTGAAATCAATTTGTGGCAATACGCGATATGGACCGATGCTTAAATTATCAAAAGTTTGGAATTTCTTACCTGAAATTGATAGATTATAGTTTGGTTGATAGTAACCTAATCTAAATTGCTGGGTAGCGTAGCCATCCGTACTACTCCCATAGCTTGAATCAAAGTCAGAGAAATAACCAGTATCACTCACTTTAGTATAATTCACATTCAAACGCCAGTCGCTTAAAAAGCTCATATTATGACGCCAATGTAATAAATAGCGTTTGTGGCTACCATCTGTTGGCTGATAACTAATCAAACGATCTTTCGTTATATATTCACTTGCCATCAACCCCTCGCCTAATTTCGTTAAATAGCGAAATTCAGGGCTAATTTGCCACCCACGACGAGAATAATAAGTTGGCGTAAAAGTGGCATCCATATTCGGTGCAATGTTCCAATAAAATGGCTGTGAATAGGTAAAACCATTTTTGCTTGAGCGTTCAAAATTTGGAATCAATAAACCTGAGCGACGACGATCACCAATAGGAAATTGTAAATAAGGAGAATAAAAAACAGGTACGCCCATCACTTTAAAACGAGCATGCCACATTTCAGCATACTCATCTTGTACGTGCTGAATCATCTCGTTCGCTTCAATTGACCAAGATTTATCATTCACTAAACACGAGGTAAAAGAGGCGTTTTTCAATGTACGAGTTTGGTCATTAAAATGACCACTTTCCGACGTACCTCGTCCTTGTCTACCCACTAATTGATAACTTGTATTGAAAAGCTCCGCCGCCTTGCTCGTTAAATCTACTGCAGCATCACGACCTTCTGCTTGAATGAGGTTATCACGATATTGATAAGAGCCTTTTAAAAACGCTTTACGAGCTTGCTTACCTTGCTGTTCCACGCGCACTTCATTAGCAAAAAGCGAGCGATTCCCTTGCTTAATGCTCACATTACCTGTGTAAGTTGCATCCGTCGGCTGGTTCATTAACGCATTATCTGCCTCAATATAGACAGGTGCTTGGTTTGAATCGCCCTTAACCTCTTCACCTTGAAAGCGCGGAACGCCTAATAAACATTGCTCCCTTAAATCTGCTGTTGCAGTTTGACTATAACAAGCTGCCACGACCGCAAGAGAGAGAAGATTGTAACGTTGTTTCATTCTCGTTTCTCTTAAATAATTCTGGAAAACTGTTGTCTTTTTGCAAGCTGTCTTGAATACACATCAAAGCATAAACAAATATTACGAATTAACAAACGACCTCTTGGTGAAACTAAGATGCTTTTTTCATTAAGCTCAAGTAGACCATCTTTAGCCAATGGCTGTAAATAAGTTAAATCTTCAGCAAAATAGGTATTAAAATCAATACCATAGGCTTGCTCTAAGCGGTCAAATTCGAGTTTAAAATTACAAATGAGTGCCTTGATAACATCACGACGAATGCAATCATCTTTAGTTAAGGCTAACCCTTTGCTTAACGCAATACCTGTTTCTTCTACATCAGCATAATATTGTTTTAACTCTTTTTGGTTTTGTGCGTAAGTATCTCCAAGCAAACTGATCGCAGATACTCCCATACCTAATAAATCGCACTCTTCTTGCGTTGTGTAGCCTTGGAAATTACGGTGCAATACGCCATTGGCTTGAGCAATCGCCAGTTCATCATCAGGTTTAGCAAAGTGATCCATCCCGATAAATTTATAGCCATTTTCGCCTAAGAACTGAATTGAATTTTGTAAAATTGTCAGTTTTGTTTCTGGTGGTGGCAACATATCATCTTTAATTTTGATCTGTGCTGCAAAACGGCTTGGCAAGTGGGCATAGTTAAACACGCTCATACGATCTGGATTGAGCTCCACGACACGTTTTAACGTATACATAAAACTTTCTACATTCTGTTTTGGTAAACCGTAGATCAAATCTACATTAGTTGAAACAAAACCAAGCTCTTTCGCACGTTTCATTAAGGCAAAAATAAATTCTTCATCTTGCTCGCGGTTGACAAGCTTTTGTACTTCTTTATCGAAATCCTGAATGCCCATACTAATGCGATTAAAACCAATATGGCGAAGATGATCAAGCATATTCAGCTCAATTTCACGCGGATCCATTTCGATACTAATTTCCGCATCTGCTTGCACATCAAAATGCGTTCTAAGCAGATTCATTAAGCGAGCAGATTGCTTTTCATCTAAATAAGTTGGTGTACCGCCACCCCAGTGAATTTGGGTCACTTTACGGTTTTTAAAAAGTGATGCACGGGTTTTAATCTCTTTTTCAAGGTAATCTAAATAGAGATCGACTTTATGACGATGACGGGTAATGACTTTATTACACGCACAAAAATAGCAAAGTTTATGGCAAAACGGAATGTGCACATAAAGTGAAAGCGGACGTTCAGGATAACGCTCTGCTGCCGCTTTAAAATCTTCGTTAGTGTAATTTTCGCTAAACTCCAATGCGGTCGGATATGACGTATAACGCGGACCAGATTGGTTATATTTTTGAATAAGGTTTAAATCCCAAATAATTTCTGACATTATTGTGCCTTTTTTAAGGTTTTAATTGCTTTGATCAGTTGACCACATTCTACTTGGATCTGCTCAAAAAGCTCCGCTTCTTTTGCTTCGCGGGCAAGATCTTGACGCATCCGCTCATTGCGTTTCAATGCTTTACGTTCATCTAAAATCGCCATATCCTGCACCAGCTCATAAAGTGCCCACATTGCAGGATAGTTCAATAATTTATGCCCTAATACATCAAGCAATGGTTTTAAACGCAGCACGCCTTCTGAAGGATCGCATTGTTCCGTTCTTACCGCATGGGCAATCACTTCCACGCTTTCAAAAATGCGTTCAAAACGCACTTTTTGCTCTTCTTCGGCTTGCTTTCTGAGCTCTCGCTCTAAAGCCTGCTGATTTTTCACTTTCACCCACAAATAGACGGCATAGCCCACCATTGAAAGTAAAATCAGTACAGCTAAAATAATGAGAAAAAATCTAATCATATCAATGCTCAATTTACTGCTTACTATTTAAATTGATTAAGATTGATGGTTTCAAATTGACGTAATAAAGCATCACCTTCATCCATCTCTTCATCTTGAATACCTAAGATTTCCATCAATTCATCAATGCGATCTAAGCACTCATCCACAAATTTCTGATCTTCTGCAGAAAGCACTTTACCTGCATCTAACTCATCCAATAATTGATGCAAGCATTCGTTATTTTCGAGCTGTTCTAATTCCAATTCTGGCGATAAAACTGGTTTAACCTCTTCAGGCAACACAGGTTTAATGAATTGACCTTTTTCTGGTTTATTAACAAATTCAACCATCAATGGAATTTTCTTCTTGCTACCAATACGTGGATCTTTAGCCTCTTTTACCACAGCTTTTTTCTGTTCAGCAGTATCAACATTACGCGAACCTGTTGGTAAGCCTTTATGTTTACGTTTTTTCTTCTCTTCATGCTTGCCAGACGGTTCGCTCCGTGCACACCGTTACAGCTTGTCTCTCCCACTGCAAACAGCTGCGGCATGGACGTGTGGCTGTTCTTGTCTACCCAGA
>NZ_JAHAHT010000117.1 GCF_018373095.1 Haemophilus parahaemolyticus | reverse complement strand
CGTTGAGATGCCCTGTTTTGGCTCGGTAGCTCACGAATAAATAAGGGTTGGTATCTATCTTAAATTGTTTGATTTTTTGGAGCAGTCGCAATGCTTGTGTAGAAAGAAAGATGCGGTGCTCTGCTTTATTTTTCATTCGTTCGGGCGGTATGGTCCAGAGTGCTTTTTGTTCGTCGATTTCGTGCCATTGGGTTTCGGCGGCTTCTGTTGGTCGGGTCATTGTGAGTAGTTGCCATAACACGAGGTAGCGGGTGAGTAAATCAACGTTGGAGTTTAAGAGATCGTTGAGAAATTCTGGTAAGTCGTCGAAATGGATGTTGGGGTTAGTGCCTCGTCCTAAGCTTTCAAACGCAGTGGTGATTTTAAGGCAAGGATTGGCATCAAGGGCGAAAAGTAAATTGACGGCGTAGTTTAAGATGGCATTGAGCAATTTGATGCTTTTGCGGAACATTTCTGCCTTGCCTTGTTGGTAAGGAATATCTAGCACGGGTTTGACAATGCGTGGTGTGATGTCGGTAATGGGCAAGCTGCCTAATTGTGGGAGTAGATAGAGTTCGACAATTCGCCAATATTTTTCAAGTGTGCTAGGTTTGATGTTGGTTTTGCTTGCTTTCCATTGTTCTGCAATGACAGAAAATGTCGTTTCTCGACGTTGAATTTCTTGTTGTGTGTGTTGTTTGATGTGTTCTTGCGGATCGATATTTCTTGCCAGCAGTACTTGATATTCGGCACATAAATCACGTGCGTCTTTTAGGCTGTATGCAGGATAGGTGCCAATAGTGATGTTGGTGCGTTTTTTGCTGTATGGTTTGCTGTATTTTAACTTCCAAATTTTAGAGCCTTTGGGAGTTACAACAAGGTATAAGCCATCTCCATCAGATAGCCATTGGTCAATTGCTTTTGGTTTTGTTTTTTCAACGAGAGATGCGGATAATCCCATAAGTTATTCCTTGTACTTGATGAAATAGCGATGTACTTGATCGCCAAGAAATCAAGTACATCGTGTACTTGATTACATTCTACGGCTAAAGACTGAATAGGACAATAAAAAAGGCTAGAACCTTGTGAATTCTAGCCTTGTTATACTTTCTGAAACTTATTCAGATTATATTATGGTGCTCTGAGCGAGACTCGAACTCGCACATCCTATGGACACTACCCCCTCAAGATAGCGTGTCTACCAATTCCACCATCAGAGCAAAGTTATATTTTATTGTGGAATGTCGTTATTTTGTGTTTTAACTTCCGCTGGTTGTGTAATATTTTGTTTTACATCACTTAAATCATCAAATTGACTTGTTGGTCTAGCTTGATGGGTGTTGATGTTGCCAATAATTAAGCTAATAGCAAAGAAAATTGTTGCTAATACTGCTGTTGTTCTTGATAAAAAATTTGCAGAACCAGTTGAACCAAATACAGTTCCTGCTGCACCAGCACCAAATGATGCTCCTGCGTCTGCTCCTTTACCTTGCTGCATTAAGATAAAACCAACTAATGCAATTGCAATAACAAGGTAAATGACTGTAAGAATATTTAACATTGATATTTCTCTAAATTCTGACGCTAATGAATTGCGAATATTTATATATTACTGAACATTCGTTTTTTTTGCAAGAGAGATTTTAAATTAAGGAGTTTGTTTGTGTTTTTTTTCGACACTCAACAGAACCCAAACTATTTCTTAAAATACTGTATGAGAACAAAAACTCATTGTAGGGCAGTGGTATATATGCTTTATATTCAAACTCACATCATCTCGACATAAAATTACGGATGGATATTTAAAGAAAAGCTACAATGTTGTTATTTGACAATTATGAGAATATGGCTGGTTTGACGTCTAGTGATAAAACATCTTATTCTTTCAAAAAATCGCATTTTATGCTTTAATAAGCCGATTTTTTTATTTTAAACATAACAATAGAAGGTTTAAAAATGAGCTGGTTAGATAGAATTTTGGGGCGTGACTCTTCTTCAAATACAGGGAAGTCGAAAGTGCCAGAAGGCGTTTGGACAAAATGTACAAGTTGTGATCAGGTGCTTTATAGCGAAGAATTAAAACGCAATATGCAAGTTTGCCCGAAATGCGATCATCATATGCGTATTAACGCTCGTACACGTTTACTGAATTTATTAGATGAAGGTTCTGCACAAGAAATCGCAGCAGAGCTTGAACCGCAAGATGTGTTGAAGTTTAAAGATCTTAAAAAATATAAAGATCGTTTATCTGCTGCACAAAAAGAGACAGGCGAAAAAGACTCGTTTATCGTGTTAGCAGGTACGTTACACGGAATGCCAGTGGTAACAGCTTCTTTTAACTTTGAGTTTATGGGCGGTTCTATGGGTTCTGTAGTGGGTGCAAAATTTGTGCAAGCTGCAGAAAAAGCATTGGCAGAACGTATCCCATTTATCTGTTTCTCCGCATCGGGCGGTGCACGTATGCAAGAGGCATTATTCTCGTTAATGCAAATGGCGAAAACCAGTGCGATTTTAGCTAAAATGAAAGAGCAGGGGGTACTGTTTATTTCTGTATTAACTGATCCAACTTTGGGTGGTGTATCAGCCAGTTTAGCGATGTTAGGTGATTTAAACATTGCTGAACCGAAAGCGTTAATTGGCTTTGCTGGCCCTCGCGTTATTGAGCAAACTGTTCGTGAAAAATTGCCTGAAGGTTTCCAACGTGCAGAATTTCTACTGAAACATGGTGCGATTGATATGATCGTACACAGAAAAGAGATGCGTGATACTCTGGCACGAATTTGTGCTAAATTGACACATCAACCTACACCGTTTAAAACGGCGGAATTGATTATTGAAGAGTAGCAAATAGGAAATGATATAAATCCCTGTTTTACAGGGATTTTTCTTTATGGAATAAATGAAATGAACTCACAAACACCAACCCGTGCAGATAATCTGCAAACGTGGTTAAATTATTTAGAACACGGGCATTTTAAAGCGATTGATATGGGCTTGGAACGTATTAAATCGGTCGCTTCAAATTTAGATTTACTTCATCCTGCCCCTTATGTCATTACTGTAGCAGGTACGAATGGAAAAGGCTCGACTTGCCGTTTCTTGGAAGTCGCTTTGATGAAACTTGGCTTGAAAGTGGGCGTATATTCGTCTCCTCATCTCATTCGATACAACGAACGCGTGCGAATTAATGGGCAGTTATTAGACGACCAAGCTCATATTGATAGTTTTGCAGAAATCGACCAGAACAAGACCGCTTCTTTAACCTATTTTGAGTTTAGCACACTCTCGGCGTTGAAACTTTTTAAAGATGCCAAGTTGGATGTCGTAATTTTAGAAGTAGGGCTAGGCGGTCGATTAGATGCAACAAACATTGTTGATCCAAATCTTGCGGTCATTACTTCCATTGATATCGATCACGTTGCCTTTTTAGGCGATAACCGCGAAGATATTGGACGCGAAAAAGCAGGTATTTTCCGTGCGAATATTCCTGTGATTATTGGTGAACCTGATTGCCCTCAATCAATCTTAGTGATCGCACAAGATCTGAATGCTCAAAAATTCCAACGCAATGTCGATTGGCAGTATGAGGTTAAGAATGAAGCGTTTTATTGGCAATCACAAACAACGCAGTTTAATGCATTGCCAATGCCATTAATTCCTATTCCAAATGCAGGCACGGCAATTGCTACTTTACTGAAAACGCCATTTAATGTGAGCGAGCAAATTATTCGTGAGACTTTGCAAGAAGCTCAAATGACAGGGCGTTTTCAACAATTGCAAGCCGTAGATTTTGCTCATTTCTCAGGGCAAAAACCAAAAGCACAAGTAATTATTGATGTGGGGCATAATCCTCACGCTGCACGCTATCTTGTCGAACGCTTGCAAGCGGTCAAAAAAGCAAAAATCTTTGCGATTTTCAGCTGTTTGGAAGACAAAGAACTTTCGGGTATTGTTCAGCCATTAGCAGGCATTATTGACGAATGGCATTGTGTCGGCTTAGATTGCTGGCGGGGGCAGAGTGGTCAAGCTGTTTACGATAAATTAGTAAATTGTTTACCAAAGACGACTGCTTGTGTGCACAAAAATGTGGAGGAAATCGCTCCTATTTTATTTGAACAAGTAGAAGAGCAGGATATTATTCTAGTTTTCGGCTCGTTCCATACAGTGGCAGATTTTATGTTGTTTTTAGACAAGTAGAAAATGGAATAATAGACAACATAAGAACGAATTATTAACGATTATTGATTTCTTGATTTAAATTCTTTAAAGGCTTTAATAATCAGTTGATTTTGCGGAATATTAAGCACTTTGCTTAATTCCTCAATCTCTTCAATGATTTCAATCGGAAGTTTAAACCCTTTGATTTTTACGCCCCGTTTAGCATCACTTTTTGCTTGAATTTCTCGTCTTGACAACGCCATAATGAAACCTCATAATAGTTTGTAGTGAAGATCTAGGGAGTTGCAGCTCCCTAGCAAGCCATTTTAGCTAGATGTTTTTGCTAAACATCACTAACGCTAAAATAACTAGGATAACTAAGATAATCATAGTTCTTATCCTCTTCATTAAAACGTGGAGAGCAAGCTCCACACTCGCTTTCGCTCCTGTGTCCTACCACCTGCGAAAGCAAAATAATGATGCTGTAGATTAACCTACAAGGCAAGTAAAAAATAATAAAAAGCCGATATGTCTATCGGCTTTTTTTATGCGTTACAACAACGCCATTTGTTTTTCTTTGGCTATCGTAAAATTATAAAAATAAAGTAAAATTGATTATTAAAAACAAAACAGCCACCACTAAAATGCTATTTCCATTTGTTAGCCGCTTGCTGATCGCTTTCACGCCCTTCAATCCAGCGTTCGCCGTGTGTTGTGGTT
>NZ_JAHAHT010000006.1 GCF_018373095.1 Haemophilus parahaemolyticus | reverse complement strand
AATGAAGAACGAATCCAATTAAAATTAAAAGGACTGAGTCCGATACAATATCGAAAACAGTCCTTTAAATAACAGTCTAACTTTTTGGGGTCAGATCATAAATGGTGGTTTTTATTTACGTCTAAAATTTCAACAGCAGAAACAGTTAAAATTTGTTGCTGATTTGCTTTCCATTTTTGACTTATCCCTCGACAAGCTTAGGAATCGTCTCAAAAAAACTTACTTCGCTCTCGCAATTTGCTTTTTCAGCTTTTGCATTTTTTCTTTAATGCGTTGGCGTTTGAGTGCGGAAATGTGATCCACGAACAGCACACCGTTGAGGTGATCGATTTCATGTTGAATGCAAATCGCAAATAAGCCATCGGCATCGTAAATCACCTCTTCACCTTGGCGGTTTAATGCTTTCACCTTCACTTTTTCTTTGCGTGGCACTAACGCACGGTGCCCTGGAATAGACAAACAGCCTTCCTCAATGCCCGTTTCGCCTTCGCTTTCCAAAATTTCTGGGTTGATTAACACCACCTGGTTGGTTTTATCGCCCTCAATGTCGATGGTAATTACACGATTTAATACGCCTACTTGCGGTGCGGCAAGCCCGATGCCTTCGTGTTCGTACATCGTCTCAAACATATCGTCGATAAATTGGTTTAATTCTGCATCGACTTTTGCCACGGGTTCGCACACCGTCGCAAGTCGCTCATCTGGGTATAAAACGACCTCTAATACTGCCATTTTTGTGATCTCGCTCGAAAATTTTAAAAGATTTAGTTGGCTATTTTAG
Organism: Haemophilus parahaemolyticus; assembly: GCF_018373095.1. GTDB lineage: Bacteria > Pseudomonadota > Gammaproteobacteria > Enterobacterales > Pasteurellaceae > Haemophilus_A > Haemophilus_A parahaemolyticus_A. The sequence continues at coordinate 36,204 of NZ_JAHAHT010000006.1, read as the reverse complement.
CATTTTTCTTATGATTAGGGAAATTTTCCTTTTTTTCTAGGCTTTATTTCGGAATGCATCTAGTTTCTCTGCTCAAATTATTGCAAGTGCCACAAATCGGTGCTCAAAAAATCGCTCGCCTGTTGGCGGAAATCGATTTTGACCAATTTTGCCAATTCGACAAACAGCAACTTCGCCAAATGGGTTGGAACGAAAAGCAAATCCAACGTTGGTTTCAGCCAGATCAGGCGTGGATTAATGCGGCACTTTCGTGGGCAGAGCAGGAGGACAACCGCATTCTGACCTTGTTTGATGATGATTATCCCTTTTTGCTACGCCAAATCAGCACCGCTCCGTCCGTATTATTCGTGAAAGGTTCGGTAGAAAGTTTGAGCTTACCGCAAATTGCGATGGTGGGAAGCCGTGATTTTTCCCATTATGGCGAATATTGGGCAGGCTATTTTGCCTCGGAATTAGTTAAAAATGGCTTTGCGGTCACAAGCGGGTTGGCGATTGGTATTGACGGCTTTTGTCATCAGCGGGCGGTAGCAGAAAATGGCACCACAATTGCTGTACTTGGCTCTGGCTTGGCACAGGTTTACCCAGCACGACACAAAAAATTAGCCGAGCAGATAATTGAGGCTGGCGGGGCATTAGTGTCGGAATTTTTCCCTAATCAGCCTCCAATTGCTGAGAATTTCCCGCGACGAAATCGCATTATCAGCGGGCTTTCGTTAGGCACATTAGTGGTGGAAGCAACAATTAACAGCGGATCGCTCATTACTGCCCGTTATGCTTTGGAGCAAGGTCGGGAGGTATTTGCTCTACCAAATGCAGTGCAAAATTCTTATTCTGCGGGTTGCCATAAGCTCATTAAAGAAGGGGCATTATTGACGGAAAGTATAGAAGACATTTTGCAAGCAGTACAATATCAGCTGCAAAGAGAATCTGTGCAAGCAGAGTTGTTTGAAGGTGAAACGCAAGCGGTGGATTTGGTGCCACGTTTTACAAAATCGGCAGCCGTGCCAGTTGCAAAGACTTTGCCAGAAATGACCGCTTGCCAGCAGCAGATTTTCGAACAGATTAGTCTTGAACCGATAGCGATTGATGAAATTGCCAAAGCAGTGGAGATGGATGTGTCGATGTTGTTGGTTGAACTCCTAAATTTGGAATTGTTAGGTGTGGTGAAATCGGTAAATGGCGGTTATGTGCTTGCTTAACCTTTTCCAGAGAGCGTATATATTTTTTACAAAAGATCGTGTTAAAAATTAAGAAAAATGCTACAATCTCTCGCTTTAAAAAATTAGACGTCTATTTTCTACACAAATTTTAGGGTTCATATGGCTACTGAGAAAAAAACAAAAGCTCCTGAACAGATTGAAAAAGCAGGGGTAAAAAGCAAGGGCTTAAATACGACATTATGGATTGTGGCAATTGTGCTTTTAGCGGTGGCGGCGATTGGTAATACTTATTTTGCCTCACACTTTGCACTGGTTGTTCGAGTGTTATTATTAGTGGTTTTAGTGGTTGGTGCGGTTGCTGTTGCAGCAATAACTAACCAAGGTCAAAAAGCGATCGGTTTTATGAAAGAATCTCGCACCGAATTACGCAAAATTATTTGGCCAACTCGCCCAGAAGCAACACAAACTACATTTATCGTGATTGCAATGTGTATCGTAGTTTCATTAGTATTATGGGGCTTTGATACTATTATCGTGGCATTAATTAATTTTATTACTAATCTATAAGGCTAAGCAAAATGAGTGAAGTAGAAACAACAACAGAAGCAAGTAAAAAACGTTGGTATGTACTCCAAGCATTTTCAGGATTTGAAAATCGTGTTGCGGTAACCTTACGTGAATACATCAAATTACATAAAATGGAAGATCAGTTTGGTGAAGTGTTAGTGCCAACTGAAGAAATTATCGAAAATGTGGGCGGCAAACGCCGTAAAACAGAACGTAAATTCTTCCCTGGTTATGTATTAGTGGAAATGGAAATGAACGATTACACTTGGCAGTTAGTTCGTAGCGTGCCACGTGTGATGGGTTTTATTGGCGGTACTGCAGATAAACCCGCACCAATTTCAAGAAAAGAAGCAGACCGCATTCTTAACCGCGTACAAGAAACGGCAGAAAAACCACGTCATCGTAACGAATACTTCCCAGGCGAAAGTGTACGTGTTACGGAAGGTCCATTCGCAGACTTTACTGGTACAGTGGAAGAAGTGGATTACGAAAAAGGACGTATTAAAGTGTCTGTGTCAATCTTTGGTCGTGCAACCCCTGTTGAGCTTGAGTTCAACCAAGTGGAAAAACAACACGGCTAATTCAAAATTGGCAAAACAAAAAAGAAAACCGACCGCTTGGTCGGTTTTTTGTTGTGGTGAATTACTGTGTCCATGGCTTTATTTTGTTATTTGTTTTTATAACCCTACCTGCGAATAAAACTCCTCGGTCAATCTCACCGCTTGCTCAAGGGAAATAGTTTCCATAGTTACGGTTAGATTTCTGGCTTGCAGATCTTGGGTGAGAGCAAATACGTTCTCGCGATTTGCAAAAAGTTGCGGATTTTTAACCGCTTGCAACACGCCATCTTGCCATAAAAGTAGGGCGTCGGTCGGTTGTAGTTGGGCAAGCAAGGTGGAAAGTTCTTGCTTGTCGTATTGGGCTCTGGATAGTGTATAAAGCATTTATCTCCTCACTGTTAAAACGTCAGCACTTTTTCAGCTTGATGTAACACTTCAAACAGTCTGTTTTTGCTTACTTTTTGAGCTTCTTTAAGTACAAGCTCTGCATTATCTAATCCGCGTTCGACAAGGCTTTCTTTGCAGATAAAACATTCCGTCAAATCGTAAAGCTCAATCAGTTTGAAAGTGGCAATATGATCTTTTTGAAGCAACAATTCAGGCTGTTGGTGGGCAATCAAATTGAATACGCCATCGTTAAGGAAACAGATCGCAAGCTGTTCTTCCTCGCAAAATGCACTGGCGGCAAGCAAGGCATCCAACCCTTCACGGCTAATGCTTGTGCCAAAAGGTGGTTGGGTAAATAAAATCGCTAATTTATATTTCATTTTAAAAGGTCAGTAATCTATCGGCTTTGAGCACGGCTTGGCTAAATTCGCCCAAGCCTGCCAGAATAAAAGGCTCGGCGAGGTTCTCTTCAACAATGCCGCGGCGTTGTGCAGCAGAGATGCAGAGATGCAACGACAAGCGGTGGTTTTCTGCCAATTTTTTCCAATGTTCCACTAAGTTCACTTCATCGCTTGCGGGATTGACCAACATATTCGCGTTGCTTACACCGTTTTGGAAAAAGAAAATCTGGCGTATTTCGTGTCCACTAGCTAATAACTGCTCTGCAAATTGATAGGCTAAATACGCCGCTTGTGAGCCATACACTTCGCCTTTAACTGCTAAAACATACTGCATTATTCGCTTCCTTTCTCTTCTGCACCTTGCTTAATTTGACGGATGTAAAGGTAAACCGTGTGACGGGAAATATCCAACCGCTCTGCGACTTGGTTGATTGCCTCTTTAATATCAAAAATCCCTTTTTCAAACAGCGATACCACGATTTGACGATTTTTATTGTTGTTGGCAACCATGCGATCGCTCATTACCTCTTCAATAGTACGGTCGATGGTTTGAGCAACCAGATCTTCGACTGAGCTAGCGAAATTGACTGAAGTGTCGCTTTCCTCGTGCGGTGGGAAGAAGGCGTTTAGGAACTGCGAGGTTGGCACATCCAAGTTCATATTGATGCAAATAAATCCTATCACGTGCTGTTTGCGATTTCGAATAGCGATGGTGACCGATTTCATCAATACGCCCCCGCCTTTACCACGTGTGAAATACGGTTTGGAGACGCTGTCGGTTTGCATATTATGTAACGAGCGTAGCGCTTTGTCGGTTAATGGCGAGCCGATTTTACGGTCGGTGTTGTGTCCGTTTACCACGTAAATGGCGGAATGTTCGAGAAATTCGAGCGAATGTAACACGATTTCGCAATGTCCTCCTAGAAGGGCAGCAATGCCGTCAATCACGGGGAAGTAAGAAGCGAGAATAGCGTGATCTTCGTCAGTATAGGGAGTGAAGGTACTCATTTGATTGTAGAGTGGGGATTTATCCCACCGATTAACTGTTGATATGCAAATAAAAATGGTGGGCTAAAAGCCCACCCTACACATTACCTAATTATTTAGCTGGTTTAAAATCTAACAATTCAATCTCAAATTTTAAGGTTGAATTCGCTGGGATTTTACCCGCTGAACGTTCGCCGTAGCCTAATGCAGGTGGTACAACGATTTCCATTTTGCCACCTTTTTTCAACATTGGGATTGCTTCGATCCAACCTGGAATCAGTTGATCTAATTGGAATTCTACAGGTGCGTTACGGTCGTATGAGCTGTCAAACACAGTGCCATCTGGTAATGTGCCTTTATAGTGCACTTTTACCATATCCGTTTTGCTTGGGCTTGCACCTTCACCTGCTTTTTCAATTTTATATAATAAGCCAGAATCCGTTTTTTTCACGCCTACTGTTTTTGCATATTCTGCACGGAATTTATCGCCTTCCTCAATCGTTGCTTTTGATTTTTCCGCTTGAATTTTTTGCTCTTGTGAAGAGAGATAGCTATCAAGCGATTTTAATTGTTGTTGTAAATCTTCATCGGTCAATTTACCTGTTTTTTTCAAGGTATCTTGCACACCTGCTAAGATTTTATCTTGGTTATAAGTGAATACCTCTTTTTGAGATTCCACAATCCCTTCGATATTTTTACCCATCAACACACCGACTGCATATGATGAATCATCCACGAATTTTTTATCCGCTTTTTGCTCTGCCATCACAGAACCTGCAACCAATGTTGCCATTAATGTTGCAACTAAAGTAAATTTTTTGTTTAACATCCTATATTCCTCATAAAAGATTGGTAAGATATAGCCCGATAGGGTAAAGTGTATTTCTTTTTATGACAACCTTTTTTATTAAAAATGCCCTCAAATCTTGAATTATTTAACAGAATTGAAGAACTTGAAACCAAAGTTGCCTTTCAAGAAATAACGATCGAAGAATTAAATCAAGCTTTGATCGATCAACAATTTGCCCTTGATAAACTCCAAACCCAAGTTCGCCATTTAGCGGAAAAATTCAAAGGCATCTCGGCAAGCAACGTGGCTTCGCGTGAAGAAGAAACGCCACCGCCGCACTACTAATCTTAATTTATGCTGTACCTACAAAAACTTCTGCTTATCCGCCGATTTTTCTCCACATTGGCGTTTTTCTCAATGCAAATGGTCTTTTTTATCTACCTTCAGAAAAAAGGACTAAGCAACAGCGAAATCGCTTTTTCGCTCTCGTTGCTCTTTTTCTGCAACCAAGCACTTGCCATTTTTGCAGGTATCTGGGGCGATCGCTTCGGGCTTGCCAAAATGATGTTGCTTGGCTGCTTTTTAGATGTGCTTGCTTACATCTTTTTCCTCTCGGCTGATCACTATTTTTTATTGCTGCTTGCCACCACCTGTTTTGGTCTAGGGAGTTGCTTATTCGGTACGAACGCCAAAGCCTGTTTACTCGCAATTGCGGGCGATGAATATGCTGAGAAAACACGTCTACAAGGCAAATATCTCAAAGTTACATCAATGTCCTCAATGGGTGCCCCGCTTTTGGTGATTCCTTTTATTAAGTACGATCACATCAATGCTCTCATTTGGGCGTGCTTTGCGATTGAAGCGATTTTATTTGTGCTGATGATTAAGCCATTTTCACAAATACAAGCGGTGCAAAAATTGGTGAAATTTCGCTTTTCGCAAATCCGTGACATTATGACCAAAGATTTTCTCTTTGTGCATTTGATGCTTTTTATCCCGCTTTCGATAGCAACCTCGTTTTTCGTGATTTTCCCGTTTTTGTTCGACAACAAACTCGGCTTGCCCGAACATTCGCCCATTGCACTATTTGTGAATGGTTTATTGACTGTGCTTTTACAAAGCACTTTTTCACGTAAAATTAACCTTACTCCAAAACAGACCGCTTGGGTTGCCCCCATTTTAGCGGTCGGGATTGTCGCTCCTTGGTTTTTGACTTTACATTATTTGTCAATTTACACTGCTTATCTTTACTTAGTCATTTTCACCGTCATTGAAGTTTATGCTCTCACGGCAATGGCAAATTTGCTGGTGAAATTCGACAATGGTACGAATCGCGGCTTTATTTTTGGGGCTTCTCGCTTGCTACTTTCAATTGCAACGGTAGGCGTAATGAACCTCGTTCCTCATCTGTTTTTGGTGTAACGCAATGATGAATGTATTACTGATTTCCGTCGGCGCTGTAGCGGGTGCTATCGCCCGCTGGCTGCTCAGTTTATGGCTTAACCCGATTTTTACCAGTTTCGCTTTCGGCACACTTATTGCCAACTGGGCGGGCTGTTTGTTGATTGGGATTGCAATGGGATTATCGCTGCACGATCAGCAGAAATTACTGATTATCACGGGATTCCTTGGTAGTTTCACCACTTTTTCCAGCTTTTCTGCCGAATTAAGCGAAAAAGTCTTAACAGGAAAATGGTTGGAATTTAGTTTAACGTTAGGATTGCATTTGGTCGGTGGAATTTTATTGACTGTGATGGGAATTATTCTTACTAGAACGGCGGTAAGCGGTTGATTTTATAGAGTAATTTGTAAATCTGAGATAAAACAAAACCGCTTGAAAGCGGTTTTATTGATGTAAATAACATTGGGCATGTTTCCCATGCCCAAACATACTTAGAGTAATACATTAGACAATGCTAAGCCAAATACTAAGCAGAATGCCATACTTAATAAACCTGGAAGCATAAAGCTATGATTGAAAATGTATTTACCGATTTTGGTTGTACCTGTGGTATCAAAGTCAATTGATGCAATAATTGGGCCATAGTTAGGCACGAAGAAGTAGCCATTTACTGCTACAAATACCCCAATTAAAACAGGTGCAGGGATGCCTAATGCGATACCAAGCGGGAATAATGTTGCCACTGTTGCCCCTTGGCTGTTGACTAATACGGAAAGGACGAAAAGTGCGAAAGCAAATGCCCATGGTGCAGTTTCGACTAAACCTTTCACTAAATCTTTTACTTCATCTATATGTGCTTGCATTAAGGTGTCGCCCAACCACGCAATACCGAAGATCGCAATCACCGCACGCATACCTGCATGGAAAACGGAGCCTTTAGTAATTTCGGTACTATCTGGTTTACAAGTGAAGATAATTAATGCACCAATTGAAAGCATAATGATTTCGATAGTGTGTGCCATTCCCATTGGTTTGCCATCAAAAACTGGGCGGAGTGAAGGCACAGCCCCCATTAACACGACAAGCAATGCACCGAATAAGAAGAGTGAAACTGACACTTTTGCCGTTTTGCTCACTTCAATTTCCGTAGAACTTGTGGTTGAGTTAAAGGTATCTGCATATTTTGGATCTTTCAAACGGCGTTGATATTCTGGATCATCTTTGAGCTCTTTGCCCATTTTGTTCACAAATACGCACGCCAATAAAATACCTGCAAGAGTAGATGGAATCGTCACCATCAACACATCACCTAAGTGAATGCCTTGTGGCTCAAGGAATGCAACAACCGCCACAACAGCTGCTGCAATTGGGCTTGCAACAATGGCAAATTGAGAAGCAATTACTGCCATTGAAAGAGGGCGTTCTGGGCGAATGCCGCTATGACGACTTACCTCAGCAATCACAGGAAGAACCGAATATGCAACATGTCCTGTTCCAGCCAATACAGTAAACGTCCACGTAACTAATGGTGCGATAAACGTAATATGTTTCGGATTACGTCGTAAAATGTTGGTTGCAATTTTGATCATATAATCCAAACCGCCTGCAGCTTGCATTGCAGCGGCAGCAGAAACTACCGCCATAATCATAAACATTACATCAATCGGCAAACCAGCTGGTTTTAATCCAAAACCGAAGGAAAGAATGGCAAGCCCCAAGCCACCAAACACACCCAAACCAATCCCGCCCACGCGTGCACCGACTAAGATACAGAGCAACACAATGGCGAATTGCACAAGAAACATTGTAGACATTTGAAAAACTCCGTTGTAATTTAGAGAAAAATCCTCATAATTTGAGGTTATAACTGATTAAAAATCGCTAAATAATATAGCATAAAAAAATTTAATCTTAATGATTAGATTTTAATTAAAATCAAAAAATAGGAAAAAATATGCAGTTTTCAAAAATGCACGGTTTGGGTAACGATTTTATGGTGATCGATGGCGTCACGCAAAACGTGTTTCTCACCCCCGACATCATCCGCCAACTTTCCGACCGTCATCGTGGCATCGGCTTCGACCAACTTCTATTAGTTGAACCCCCTTACGACCCTGAATTAGACTTTCACTATCGCATTTTTAACGCCGATGGCAGCGAAGTTTCCCAATGTGGCAACGGTGCACGCTGTTTTGCCCGTTTCGTGACATTAAAAGGCTTAACTAACAAGCCTAATATTCACGTCAGTACTGCTAAAGGCAAAATGATCTTAAGCCTGAAAGATAATGGCAAAGTGCGTGTAAATATGGGGGAACCGATTTGGGAACCCGCACAAGTGCCGTTTACTGCCAATAAATTCGAGAAAAACTACATTCTCCGTACCGACCTACAAACTGTGCTCTGCGGCGTTGTGTCTATGGGCAACCCACATTGTGTATTACAAGTCGAAAATATTGATACTGCCCCTGTATTACAACTCGGTCCACTACTTGAAAACCACGAACGCTTCCCAGAACGAGCTAACATTGGCTTTATGCAAGTGCTCAACCGCAATCATATCAAACTCCGTGTTTTCGAACGTGGTGCGGGCGAAACGCAAGCCTGCGGCAGCGGTGCGTGTGGTGCGGTTGCCGTCGGCATTATGCAAGGCGTATTAGATAGCAAAGTGCAGGTGGATTTACCTGGTGGCTCACTTTGGATTGAATGGGAGGGCGTTGGTCACCCGCTTTATATGACAGGTGATGCAACGCATATTTATGATGGGTTTATCAAACTCTAATCTGCGAATGGTTCAAGCGGTGAAATTTGTAAAAGAAATTGCAAATTTCACCGCTTATTGTTTCAAAAGGGGGCTAAAAATCTTTCTCTACCGATACAAACCACTCGCCACTTTTTCTGGAATAGAACGCAGGAATATTGCTATCAATTTTACGATAACGATAATTTAGCTTCGGTACAAACCCTTGCCATTGTAGTTTGTTATGCCAAATGGTGGCGTTAAAACTGTATTCTTTATCTTGGCGTTTTTTCATTGGGAAATAGAAATTTTCCGCTTGGAAATCACGTTTTACATAACGCACGCTCACGCGGCTCACAAAATCCTTCATTTCCCACACCGAACCAATATTCACCCCACGGCGAAGCGAAGATTCCGCTTTATCTTTGCTACGATCAACACTGCCTTCCACGCCACCAAATAGCAACCAATTCGGCTTGGCTTGATAACTTAACGAAAGTGAAACACCGTTCAGATAACCATTATGACGACGAGCGACAGAAGCATCGGCATAGCGTTTTTGAGTATGCGAAAAAGATCCTGAAATTGTCCAGTAAGCGGTCAATTCTCGGCGGAAATCTGCAACTGCCCCGTAATTTTTGCTATAACGTGGTGAACCGAGCCAGTTCTGTTCAAAAAATGGGGAAAATCCGACCGCTTGCAATGCCGAACGGTAACGATAGCCAAGCGAAGCATAAAGTGATTTTTCGCTGTAATCTTGGTTATCCCAATAATGCACGCCACTAAAGCGACCATTTGTGGTAACAAAATGGTTGCTGCCCACATTCAATTCACGGTTCACGCCCACACCATAACGGAAGCCGTGGGCTTTTTGTGGCAGAGACTCCGCATCTTTTTTAAATCGCAAGCCGCCTAACACAATATCTTGCTGAGAAGAAGCATTGTTCACGTTATCCGTTTGGGTATATTGCAGCTCCATATCAGGCTGCCAGCTTTGCCGCTCTGCCATCGCCTGAATATAACGTTCGGCAAGTTGCTGCATTTGTGGTGAAAGTTCAGGCTTCGCACGTTCCAACTCCGCTTTTGCTTGGCGATATTGCTTATTTTCAAACAACATCACACCCAAATCAAACCGCGGATAAGCTAACGCTGGCTTCTCGGCTAAAATCTGCTGATAAAGCGAAATTGCCTGTGGGTATTCTTTTTCTGCCCGCAACATCGCTCCCATTGCGTAATGATAAAGTGTTTCATCATAATTCGTTTGCTGTTGATACAACGGTAGCAGCTGCTTCAACAAATGCCATTGCTGCTGTACTACACCATAGTTAATCAACTTCTCGAGCTTGGTTTTTGTGCTGTCTGCATCAGCAAGAGCAAATGAAGATGTGGGTACATTCTCTGCTTTAGACTGCGTTTTTATTTGTAGCTCTGCCTGTTTTGGTAAAGTATTATTCTCAAAGAAAACAGGTTGAGGCACGTGAAATGTCTCCGCCTGTGTTGCAAGCGGTAGAAAAATAAGAAAGTTTGCGAGTTTTTTCATGATATTACAGATGAGAAAAGAAATGATGAATTATAGGTTTGCAATTAAAAATGAACCATATACTTGCAGTTATGATAAGTTACCTTGTTGGGGTATGATGAAGAATAAATGCCGTTTAAATCCACTTTAAACGGCATTTTATTGTAGGGGTAAATCGCATTTGCTCTAAAATATCGGTGGAATATCAGGGCGAATGTAATTGCCCCTACAGATCAGTTATTTTTGAATTTCGCCACGGGTGCCGCCGAAGCCGATGACATTAGTATCCGAACCACTATAATCACCAAAATAGACAGAACCTCCAATTTCCTCAGCTTTAGGTCCATAAAAATCAAGATTATATGTTTCGTGAGTAATGCTTGTTGTCGCATTTTTTTCAGGTGTTGCTCGCCCATACTGAATACCCACTTGTTTACTAAGTTGTCTTACTTTTAGTGGGGCTTCTTCTAGCGTAATAGTTCCATATTTTTGGAAACCTGTAATAGTACCTGAACCTTTTCGCTCTGAGAAATTTACGTTATAAGTTAAATCTCCATTGTTCTCAAGGTTAAATGCTTTACCTGTATAGGTGGCACGACCCTCAGTCGGTAAACCATCCTCTTTGGTTTGCAATCCTGTATTATGAATGGTAAATCTCTCTGTTGGTATTGGATCATATTCGTCTCTAGTCTCTTTTGAATAATTCATTAAAGTAATAGAATAAGTCTGATTATAAACTTTTCCACTGTTCTCATAATGAATATTGAGGTGTTCACTAGTTGTCAATGGAATATTTAAAATTTGATTTTTAGGATAATTATCTGAATTAGTAATATAATTTTTCTTAAATATTTTTGCGATTGCTGCAAATTGTTCTTCTTGAGACTTTTCTGCATTGTTGTTTAAGAAATTTCCTATTTCTGAAGAGAAATTGGAGTCTTTATTAATAATATCACTATAGTATCCATCTAATAAATCTCTAAGCTCATTTCTTTTCTGAATCTTAGCTTCTATTTCAGCATCAGATAAACTTAAATATTTTTTTATAAAAGCAACTTCATTGTCCCCTAAAGAATAATTCTCAGTACCTTTCGTAATGAATACAGATGCTTTTATTAATTTTTTAAAATCATCTGTTGAAAGTAATGTGTTGCTATTCATATGAATAAGATTGTAAACATTACTTTGAGATAAACCACTATTATTTGCTAATTCCGTAAATAAATGTACTTTTAATTGATTAAGATTATACTCTAAACTATCACCTGAATTATTAACGTTTTCTTTTGCAAATTGATTTGCAACATTCTCATCTAAACCAACTGCTTTAGCTTGGTTTACTAATTCTGCCATCTTCGCTTGAAGCTGAGATTTAAATTCATCAGGTGATAAATTTTGGTTGCGATTTGCAAAGTTAGCTGCATCTGAATCAGACAACCCTTGTTCCTTAGCAATATCAACTAAAGCATTAACTTGTTTCTTATGTTCTAAACGTTCTTTTTCTAATTCAGCATTATGTTGTTTTAATTTTTCATTAAGTACGTCATTTGCTTCATCAACAGTTTTATCTTTGTTTTCTTTGGCAAATTCTTTAGCAAATTTTTCTCTTGATTCATTATCATAAAAACCCAAATAACCAGCCCGATCGCGAGCTAAATTCAACAATCTGATCTGTTTATGCCAGCCATTTAAAATTTCTTGTAACTCAGATTTTGACTTATCTTTATATCTTTCCGAGAAGTCCTGTGCATCTTGGTTATTTAACCCACCATTTAATGCGAATTCTAATGTTCTCGCTTTATCAAGCGGTTGTTCTAATGCATTCTTATCTGCTAATGCTTTTTCTGCTTTTTGTTTAGCCTCTAATGCTGCTTCTAAATTTTGCTTCGCCTCATTAAGCTGATTTTCAAGGGCTATTTTGCTTGCATTACCAGCTTGAATACTGGCCTGTGCCGCTTTTAAATCTTGCTCTGCTTTGGCTAATTTATCATTGCTAGCGGTTAAATTTTCACGTGCTTTTACAAGCTCGTTGTCTTTGTTTGCAAGTTGTTGTTGGAATGCTTTTTCTGTATTGGCTTTTGTTTTCTTAGCCATTTCAAGATTTGTATTTGCTGCTTTTAATTGCTCTTCAAGAATTGCTTTGCTGGCTTCATCTTGTTTAGCAGTCTCTTGAGCTGTAGCTAACTGCTGTTTTGCATCTGTTAATGCTTGTTCTTTTGTGGCTAATTCTTTCTGTTTAGCTTCTAAATCTGCACGAATTTGGTTAAGTGCTTCATCGCGACCTTTTAAGGTTGCATTATAGGCTTTCTCTGCGGTTGATTGAGCTTGAGTTGCTTGATCTAATTTTGCTTGTAACGCTTGTTTTTCTTGTTCAGCTTTTACAATTTTATCTTGAGCATCATTTAAACCTTGCGTTGCTTTAGCTAATTTATCATTACTAGCGGTTAAATTTTTCTGAATATTTATAATTTCATTGTTTCGGTCTGTTAACTGTTTTTCTACCGCTTGTTTTGCTGCATTGGCTTCATTTAATGCTTTTTGAGCCTCAGTAAGTTTCTGGTTAAAATCAGCTTGAGTAGCCATTTGCGGATTAGTTTGGAGAGTTTCTAAAGTTTTTTTAGCAGCAGTAACACGGTTACCTGCATTTTTTAATGCGGTTTGAGCTTCCGAAACAGCTTGTTGTTTTTCTTCTAATATTTTTTCTGCGTGTTGTTTAGCTGTTTTTGCATTTTCAACTTCTTGTTGAGCTTGGTTTAATTGCTCTTGTAGTTTAGCTTGAGCGTTATTGCTGTTCTCAATTTGGATTTGAATATTGGTTACGTTTTGTTGTGCTGTTGCTAAATTTTGCTGTGCGACATCTACTTCTTTTTGAGAAGCTTGATTCGCTGAATTTAGCTTTTCTTCTGCTTGTTTTTGAGTGGTTTGAGCTTGTGCAAGCTGGAGTTTGAGTTGTTCAAGTTCTGCTCGTTGTTTTGCTAACTGTGCTTGAGTAGCTTGATTGTTATGTACTTCCGAATTTGGTGTAGCATTATTGTTGCCACTCCCATTGCTTCCACAACCAGTTAATACGGCTAAAAGTGCTGCTGCAAGCGTTACATTTTTTAATTTCATAGAGACCTCAAATAAGTAAATAAAAGGAGATTTGGTCATATTCTATACCAATTCTTAATGGTATAATATACAAATATACAAATATACAAATATACAGTATTGTATGCTTATTTTTAGATACTATGATTTAAAAAATTAAAAAGGGCTGATTGTGATTCAATCAGCCCTAAATCTTTATAAATTCAGTTTAATGGGTTTTCACCGCATTCACACATTCCCCATTATTGGCAATATCTAAAATATTAGAAAGCGTCACTTCCGAAATATTGACTAACGCCTCTTCAGTTAAGAATGCTTGATGCCCTGTGAACAACACATTGTGGCAAGAGGAGAGGCGGCGGAACACATCATCGGTAATCACATCATTGGATTTATCTTCAAAGAATAACTCACGTTCATTTTCATAAACATCCATTCCCAATGCCCCGATTTTTTGGCGTTTTAATGCCTCAATCGCCGCTTGGCTATCAATCAAACCACCACGGCTGGTATTTATGATCATTACGCCATCTTTCATTTTATTAAACGCAGCTTCATTCAGCATATAGTGATTTTCTGCGGTGGCTGGGCAATGCAAGGTAATCACATCTGAATTTTTATATAGCTCATCTAATGACACATATTTTCCGCCTAATTCCTCTACGATAGGATTATGGAACGGGTCGAAAGCCAGAATATTCATCCCAAAACCTTTTAAAATTCGCATCGTAGCAATCCCAATTTTACCTGTGCCAATTACGCCCGCAGTTTTGCCATGCATATTAAATCCCGTTAAACCTTCCAACGAGAAATTTGCATCACGCGTACGTTGGTAAGCTTTGTGAATACGACGATTTAAAGTTAGCATCAAGCCTACCGCATGCTCGGCAATCGCCTCAGGCGAATAAGCAGGCACACGTACTACTTGAATGCCAAATTCTTGTGCGGCTTGTAAATCCACGTTGTTAAATCCTGCACAACGTAAAGCGACAGTTTTAATGCCTAACTTCGCTAATTTTTCCAAGACAGGACGGCTTGCATCATCATTCACAAAAATGCAGACTGCATCCACCCCCTCTGCCATTTTTGCGGTTTTACAATTGAGCATAAAATCGAAAAACTCTAACTCAAATTCTGATCCAAATTTCTCATTTGCAACGGTTAAATATTTGCGATCATAGTTTTTGGTGCTATACACGGCGACTTTCATTTTTCATCCTTAGGCATAAGAATGCCACACAAACTAGTAAATTCTGTAGTAATTTTAACCGCTTGTTGTATTTAGTTCAATCAATGAAAGAAATTGCTTATACGGAAGGGATTGGTTACGGTTCTGAAGCGGTCGAAAAAGCACAACAATCTGCAAAAGCAGAGTTAGATCGTATTGTTGCAAGTTTTTAATCACATATTAAATAAAAAGTCGGCATTTTCGCCGACTTTTTTATATTTATCTTAAATCAACTTTTCCAATCTCCACAAGTCTGCAAAATCTGCCCTAGCTTTAATCAAGTGGGCTTTTGCACCGTCTACCAAAATTTCGACCGCTTGTGGGCGGGAATTATAGGTGGAAGACATAGTTGCCCCATACGCCCCTGCTGAACGCATTGCGATTAAATCGCCTTCGGCAATCGCTAATTCTCTGCCTTTGCCTAAGAAATCAGACGTTTCACAAATAGGACCTACCACATCATAAACTGCCTTTTCGCGATCAAGCGATTGATTTACTTCGGTAATTTGCATATAGGCTTCGTAAAGGGCTGGGCGGATCATATCATTCATACCCGTATCCACAATCGCAAAATTGCGGTCTTCGTTTGATTTCAGATATTCCACTTTGGTCACTAAAATCCCCGCGTTTGCACTGATCGCACGCCCTGGCTCTAAAATAATTTCCAAGTTTGGGTAATTTTTTAATTTTACAAGCAACGCTTCCGTGTATTCGGTTGGATGTGGTGGTTCTTCACCGTTATAAGGTACGCCCAAGCCACCACCTAAGTCTAGGTGATGTAGTTCGATGCCATCTTCTTTGAGCTGTTCCATCAACACGATTAAACGGTCGGTCGCATCTAAGAACGGCTGTAATTCGGTCAGTTGTGAGCCAATGTGGCAGTCCATTCCCGTAATTTTCACGTTCGGCAAGGTTTTCGCTAAGCGGTAAACTTCACGTGCTTGTTGTACGCTCACGCCAAATTTATTCTCTTTCAAGCCTGTGGAAATATAAGGGTGAGTTTTGGCGTCCACGTCTGGATTAACACGCAGAGAAATTGGGGCGATTTTACCTATTTTGCCTGCTACTTCATTAATGCGGTGCAATTCAGGAATCGACTCCACATTGAAGCAACGAATGCCCACGTCCAATGCACGCTCAATTTCAGTGTGCGATTTTGCCACGCCAGAGAACACCACTTTTGACGCCTCGCCCCCTGCGGCAAGCACGCGTTCTAATTCGCCTTGAGAAACAATATCAAAGCCCGAACCTAATTTTGCCATCACGTTTAAAAGTGCGATGTTGGAATTTGATTTTACGGCAAAGCAGATTAAGTGCGGGTGCGAGCCAAAAGCGTTGTCAAAAGCGTGCCAATGGCGTTCAAGCGTTGCACGAGAATAGATATAAGCAGGTGTACCGTGTTCGCTAATGATGTCAGCAATTGCCACATCTTCGGCAAAAAGTTGTTGATTTTTATATTCAAAATGGTTCATTGGTGTTCCGTTGTGTTTGTTTTGTAAAAAAATTAAAGAATTTAACCGCTTGTTACTGATTTTGTGTTTGTTGTGGTTGTCCAGCTGCTTTTTCAGGAAAATAAAGTGAACCTTTTACCCCACAAGCGGTTAAAAAACTTGCTAACATTGCAAGGAGAATAAATTTTTTCATAAATATGCTCTAAAAATTAACGCTTAAACATGCCACCGAGTGCACCTAGACCACCTAAGCCACCACCCATCATCCCTTTCATACCACGCATCATTTTTGCCATTCCGCCTTTACGCATTTTTTTCATCATACGTTGCATTTCATCGAATTGCTTGAGAAGTTTATTCACGTCTTGCACCTGTGTGCCTGAACCTAATGCAATACGGCGACGGCGTGAACCTTTGATTATGTCTGGGTTTGCACGCTCTTTGAGCGTCATTGAGTTGATGATCGCTTCCATTTTGATGAACATTTTGTCATCTACTTGATTTTTTACGTGATCAGGTAAGTTTTTCGCCCCTGGTAATTTTTCAAGCATCGACATCATGCCGCCCATTTTTTTCATTTCGACAAGCTGATCGCGGAAATCATCAAGGGTAAATTCATCACCTTTTTTGAATTTTTGAGCAATTTTTTCTGCTTTTTCTTGGTCTACACTGCGTTGTAAATCTTCGATAAGTGACAGCACATCACCCATACCAAGAATACGAGAAGCCACGCGGTCTGGATGGAATGGCTCTAATGCATCTGTTTTCTCACCCACACCAAGGAATTTGATTGGCTTGCCTGTGATTTGACGGATAGACAATGCCGCACCACCACGAGCATCACCATCCACTTTAGTTAAAATCACGCCCGTTAATGGCAAGGCTTCATTAAACGCTTTAGCGGTGTTTGCAGCATCTTGACCCGTCATTGCATCCACGGTGAAGAGCGTTTCAATCGGGTTGAGTGTGGCGTGAAGCTGTTTGATTTCATCCATCATCTCGCTGTCTACGTGCAAGCGACCAGCGGTATCGACAATCAATACATCAAAGAAGTTAAGTTTTGCGTATTTTAATGCCGCTTCTGCAATTTCAACAGGCTTTTGCGTGGTTTCGGTTGGAAAGAAATCCACTTTTAACGCATCCGCCAACGTTTGAAGCTGTTTGATCGCGGCTGGACGGTAAACGTCGGCAGAAACCACAAGCACTTTTTTCTTTTCACGTTCTTTAAGGAATTTGGCTAATTTACCTACCGAGGTGGTTTTACCCGCACCTTGTAAACCTGCCATTAAGATGACTGCTGGCGGTTGGGTAGCAAGATTCAGCCCTTCATTTGCTTCGCCCATTGCTTGCTCAAGCTCAGCACGTACAATTTTGAGGAACTCTTGCCCTGGCGTTAAACTTTTATTGACCTCTTCGCCAATTGCACGCTCTTTAACTTTATTGATAAACTCACGCACAACAGGCAAGGAAACATCTGCTTCAAGCAATGCCATACGCACTTCGCGGAGAGTATCTTTAATGTTATCTTCGGTTAAACGCCCTTTACCAGTGATGTTTTTGAGCGTTTTGGAAAGTCTATCGGACAGGTGTTCAAACATTTTTGTTCTCTTTTGTTTTTTTGTTTGCAAATTAATCCCCCTCTTTAGAAAAGAGGAGTTAGGGGAGATTTGATTACGATGTTGGTTTCTCGTATGAGCTTCGTTTTATCTTCTGCCAAAATCTCCCCCTGCCCCTCTTTGCTAAAGAGGGGAGTTAATTCTTTGCAAAATATGAATTAAACGAAAAAATAGATTGGTGCATTATACAAAAAATCCCTTCACTTGGGGAATTTCACGTTAAATATAAATGGTAGGATACTAGATAGGATACTAGAAAAGCAAAAACCCTGATGATTTCTCATCAGGGCTTCTTAATATGGCTCCTCCTGCGGGACTCGAACCTGCGACATATGGATTAACAGTCCACCGTTCTACCGACTGAACTAAGGAGGAAAAGATGGTGCCTCGAGGCGGAATCGAACCACCGACACGGGGATTTTCAATCCCCTGCTCTACCGACTGAGCTATCGAGGCAACTCGTCGTTAACGGGGTGCATTATGCAGTTTTTTTCAGACCCCGTCAAACGTTTTTTCAGGAAAATTTTAATTTTTTGTTTATTCGACCTTTTTTTGTGCTAATTGTGTTTTTTAACATCAATTTAACGAACCGAACGATATTTTTCACGGGCTTTAGATACTTTCTTCAAGTAATTTCTCGCCTGTGCTGATGGGTGAGCCGTGGTTAAAATACGGTAAACAGCGTCTGGCGAAAGCTCGTTAATACGATCAATTGCTTCATACTTATCGTAATCAAACACTTTTAATACTGCACCTGCTCCACTGTTATAGGCGGAAATCATCGCATAACGCATTGAAAGTGGGTTAGTAATCCCGTCCAAATACTCATCATGCAAAATGGTGAGGTACATTGCGCCCGCATCAATGTTTTGCTCTGGGTTATATAAATAAGTACGATCTGGCTGTCCGCCAAATCCTTTGCGAGCAAAAATATCACGCCCCGCCGTGTGTGGAACAACTTGCATCAAACCAATTGCATTCGCATAACTCACCGCATACGGGTTGAATGCGGATTCTACTTCCATAATCCCCAAAATTAAACTCGGTTCAATGCCGTAGTGTTTTGCCATTTTCCGCACCAGCGGTAAATATTTGCGAGCACGAATTTCAATATGCCCTTCCACCATCTTGATTTGCACCACCGCAACATTACGTCCATTTTTCAAACGACGTGTCGTCGCGTATTGCACAAGGTAATTGGCAAAGTCATTCGCAATCACTGCATTGGTGACAAAACGCCCATATTGGTCTTTCACCTGCCCTGCAAGGAACGGATTCGCACTAATCGGCGTATCGCCAGAAGCGAATAAGTCAATTCCTTTCGGGTCTCCGCCCATCAATAGCGTATGCACGATCGCATTTTTCAAGCGTGCTTGATCTGCCAACGTTTCAATCGTAATCATCCCGTCTTCAAACGAAATATGACTACGGGTGTAATATTGGTCAGTATATTTCACGTAATCTTTTTTTGTTGCGATCAACAACTCTTGGCTTCCCCAAATATCATCAATATTATGCGAGAACTGCCCCGTTAAAATATCCAAGCCATTGGTATCTTTAAAATCATAGTTATGATATTTGCTTCCGTGGCGTTTAGTATGTTTTGTCGGGCTACTGCCACACGAAATCAAAAACGGAATCAACGCCAACAGCGGCAAATATTTCGTATGTTTTTTCATCGCAACTGCCTTACTCAACTGGTTTATAACCGTCGATCACCACCTCTTTACCTTCAAACAAGAAGTTTACCATCTCGGTTTCAAGCAATTTGCGGTGCTCAGGGTTCATCATACTCAGTTTTTTCTCGTTCACTAACATTGTTTGTTTTTTGATCCACTCGCTCCACGCTTGTTTGCTAATTGAATCAAAAATACGTTTACCTAACTCACCTGGGTAAAGTTGAAAATCTAAGCCTTCAGCCTCTTGTTTTAAATATTCACAAAATACGGTGCGTGCCATAATCAATCCTTATTCTCTTGAGATAATTCATCTAAAATCCGCTTCACGGGCGTTGCTAAGCCTATTTCATTCGGTTGGGTCAGATCATACCAATAATTCGCCTTTGAAGATACAAAATAGCGGGAATTTCCCTCATTTTCTACAATACCAAGCGGTCGATTTTCTTCTTTCTTTTGCTCATCCAACGCTACCAAAACAGGGGTAATATCTAAGTGAAAATGGCTGAACGTGTGGCGAAACGCGTGTAAATGACGGCTAATTTGCAAATTTTTATCAGAAATAAACCGTTTGAAACTTGCTTCATTCTCAAACTGTGGAAAAACATACAACCCGCCCCATAAACCTTTCGCTTCCCTCTGTTCCAACAAAATACGAGTACCTTGCTTCAATACCAGAAAATAGGCTTGTCGTTCGGGTAAAATTTTCTTCGGTTTCTTGGCAGGAAATTTTTCCCACGCCTCTAACTGATTCGCTTGGCAATCCTCCGCCAACGGACAAAGTGAACATTTCGGCTTAGTTCGGGTGCAAATCATCGCCCCTAAATCCATCATTGCTTGATTAAAATCCGCTACTTGCTCGGTTGGCGTAATTTGTGCAGTTAAATCCCACAGCTGATTTTCCACCGCCTTTTCACCGCTCCAGCCTTCAACTGCGAAATAACGCGATAACACCCGTTTCACATTGCCATCCAAAATCGGGTAAGGTGCATTTAACACCGAAGAAAGCACTGCCCCTGCCGTGCTTCTGCCTACGCCAGATAACGCCAATACATCGTCAAATTGGGTAGGAAATTCACCCCCGAATTGATCGCGAATCGTTTGTGCTGCCTTGTGTAAATTACGTGCCCGAGCGTAATAGCCCAAGCCCGTCCAAAGGTGCAATACCTCATCAATATGGGCATTCGCCAAGTCTATTACCGTCGGAAAACGCTCGACAAACCGCTCAAAATAAGGAATGACGGTTGCCACCTGCGTTTGTTGCAACATCACTTCCGACAGCCAAACCTTATAAAGCGTCTTATTTTTCTGCCACGGCAGATGTTTCCGTCCATACACCGCAAACCACGCCAACGCCTTGCGGGCAAAAGGAGCGTTAAGGTTCGATTGAGCAGTAAAAGCGGAAATTGAGGAATTATTCATGAAAATAGGAACTTGAAAAATGGAAAGGGAAAGATGATACTGCAAGCGGTTAAATTTCTCAAAAGGTTTACAAATGACAACACCGATTTTAGGCTTCCACCATGTTGCCATCATTGCCAGCAATTACGAAAAATCTAAGTATTTTTACACCACTATTTTAGGTGCGAAAATTATTGAAGAAACCTACCGAGCCGAACGTCAAAGCTACAAGCTCGATTTAAAATTTGCCGATGGGTCGCAGATTGAACTATTCAGCTTCCCCAATCCGCCCGCTCGTCCTACCACGCCTGAAGCCTGTGGCTTACGGCACTTGGCATTTCGGGTAAAAAACGTAGAACAAGCGGTTGCATTCTTGGCAAGTTTTGCAACTGAATGTGAACCTGTTCGCGTGGACGAACTCACGGGCAAACGTTTTACGTTTTTTAGAGATCCTGATGGATTGCCGTTGGAGTTTTATGAGATAGAAGAAATTAACTAAGTTGCAAGTTTTCCGCAAAACGCTATGAAAATCTCACCGCTTGCTATTGAAAAGCGGTCAATCCTCCCCAATCTAGTGGGGAGTTTTTTACCAAAAATAAAGGATCAACAATGACAACGATTGTATGTGTTCGTAAAGATGGCAAAGTGGCGATCGGTGGTGATGGTCAGGCAACATTAGGCAACTGTGTAGAAAAAGGCACTGTGCGTAAAGTTCGCCGTTTATACAAAGATAAAGTCGTTACGGGCTTTGCAGGTTCAACAGCTGATGCATTTATTTTGCGTGATTTGTTTGAGAAAAAATTAGAACTGCACCAAGGGCATTTAGTGAAATCTGCCGTTGAATTGGCAAAAGAGTGGCGCACAGAACGTTCACTTCGCAAATTAGAAGCGATGATGATTGTGGCAAATGAAAGTGAATTTTTGCTCGTGTCGGGCTCTGGTGATGTGATTGAGCCAGAATTTGATGTATTAGCTATCGGTTCTGGCGGTAACTATGCCAAATCGGCAGCATTAGCCTTATTAAGAACAGAAAATAATCTGACCGCAAAAGAAATCGTTGCCGAGGCACTGAAAATTGCGGGCGATATTGATATTTACTCAAATCACAATCACGTTATCGAAGAAGTGTAAAAAAGTCCCCCTCTTTAGAAAAGAGGGGTTAGGGGAGATTTGAAACGATCTTCCCTTTACAAAAATTAGCGAAAAAATCACCGCTTGTAACAAATCTTCCCCAGCCCCTCATAAGTAAATAGGGGCGTTTTTCAAGGAATAAATTATGTCAATGACCCCTCGTGAAATCGTCTCAGAATTAGACGCACATATTATCGGACAAACAGAAGCTAAACGTGCGGTGGCAATCGCATTACGTAATCGCTGGCGCCGTATGCAGTTACCAGAAGAGCTACGCCAAGAAGTAACACCAAAAAACATTTTAATGATTGGACCAACAGGCGTGGGTAAAACTGAAATTGCTCGCCGTTTAGCAAAATTAGCTAATGCGCCATTTATTAAAGTCGAAGCCACGAAATTTACCGAAGTGGGTTACGTGGGTAAAGAAGTGGAGTCGATTATTAAAGACTTAACTGATGTTGCAGTCAAATTAGTGAAATCGCAAGCGGTAGAGAAAAACCGTATGCGTGCACAAGATGCAGCAGAAGATCGCATTTTAGATGTATTGTTACCACCAGCGAAAGATCAGTGGGGTAACGTACAAGAATCTGATAACACGTCAACTCGCCAAATTTTCCGTAAAAAATTACGTGAAGGTCAGCTTGATGACAAAGAGATCGAAATTGATGTAGCCGCACAAGTGAGTGTGGAAATTATGACGCCACCAGGTATGGAAGATATGACTTCTCAGCTGCAATCTCTATTTGAAGGGATGTCGCCAAACAAAACGAAAAAACGCAAAATGAAAATTAAAGATGCGTTAAAAGTGATGTTAGATGAAGAAGCGGCAAAATTAGTCAATCCTGAAGAGTTGAAACAACAAGCGATTGAAGCAGTTGAACAACACGGTATCGTATTTATTGATGAGATCGATAAAATCTGCAAAAAAGGTGAACACTCTGGTGGTGATGTCTCTCGTGAAGGGGTTCAACGTGATTTACTGCCAATTATCGAAGGCTCAACGGTAAACACTAAGCATGGCATGGTGAAAACCGACCATATTCTCTTTATCTGTTCAGGTGCATTCCAAGTGGCTCGCCCATCAGATTTATTGCCAGAATTGCAAGGTCGTTTACCAATTCGTGTAGAACTCAAATCGCTTACCAAAGATGATTTTGAACGTATCTTAACTGAGCCAAATGCTTCGCTGACTCTCCAATATCGTGAGTTAATGAAAACCGAAGGGGTAGAAGTAGAATTTACCCAAGATGGTATTAGCAAAATTGCCGAATCCGCTTTCCGCGTGAATGAAAAAACCGAAAACATCGGCGCCCGTCGTTTACACACGGTATTAGAACGCTTAATGGACGGTATTTCATTTGATGCAAATGAACGCAGTGGCGAAAAAATTGTGATCGATGAAAATTACGTTTCAACTGCATTAAATGATGTGGTGGAAAATGAGGATTTGAGTCGGTTTATTCTGTAATAATAAAAAATCGGTCAAACAGATTTAGTGTCGTTTGACCGATTTTTATATATGTCTTAAAAAATAGCTTCCAATCGAACAAATGCATTAGGATAATGCTTACGCTGATTATCTTTATTATTATAGAAGCTGAGTTCAGGTTGAATAAAAATCCATTTTCGGAGAATAGGTTGACGATATGTCACAAAAGGTCCCCAAGCGTTTAATCTAGAACGATTTTTATCAAAAAAACCACCAACAACTACCCCATAGCTTAATGTTTTATCACCGATAAAAGCGTGTTGGCGATACAAACTATTGCCCCATCCCGTTTCTTCATCCTTATTATGAATATATTGTAAGAATGTGTGATTCATAATAAAGGTATTCTCACTATCTTGATATTTATTCTCAAAGTTAGTTCTAAGATAGTGGCGACTTTTTGAACCATAGCGGTAGATTTGCTCAAGGCGAGTGCTAAATTGTTCCGTCCACTCTTTCTTTTTACTTATTCTTAAACGCCCAAATAGATCGCCTATTGAGCGTAGACCGATATCAAAATCGGTTTTAATGCCCAATGATTTTGCTCCATTTGACCAACGTAAAGCGATAGACGCATTATCATTTCTTGTTTGGCGAGAATCATAATTACGATTCCGTTCTAAATTATCGTAGTTTTGCCCAACTTTTAGCTTATCACGGGATTGGTTATCAATATCCTCATCCCCAAATACCACTTTCAAATGTTTTTTTAAAATAGGTAACTTGATTTTACCTCGCAAACGAGGTTTATAACTAAATCCATTGTACCGATTCCACTCCATATCCATCATTACACGTAGCCCTGCTGATGCAGGTTGATTAGGATCAGTCTCATCTAGCCAATCATTAATACTATTTGACCATTTATGCAAAGTTCTTTTAAAGTTTGAATGTTGTTGATCCACCCAACTATTTTCAACCTCCTCTGCATAAGCCGAAAAGCTCAAAAAAATCGCCACTGTAGAGAAAAAATAATGGAGTTTGTTCATTATGAATACTCTTGTATAGGGAAATACTGCTTAGATAATAATCCAAAATAACTAAAGGTTCAAAAGGATTAGGCAAAAAAGCGGTCGGATCTGCATTATTTTACACCCAAATCCAACAGCTTCCCGAACTGTTCCACCTGAGCCCAATCGGTAAATTCATACTCTTTGCTAGCATCTGTTTCGCCTTTAGTCAGCTTCATAATGAACTGAATCATCACGCGATCAAAGAATTTATAACGTGGGTAAAGCAACGCACCAGCAATCACTTCCACATGGTTTGGCTGCCATGCAATTTTAGCAAGGAATTTTCGCACGTAAGTGTTGCTCTCTGCCGTTTTGCGGTTTGGTTTACGAGCGGTTAAATTTACACTGAAAAATGCAGATTTCTTCTGATTTAACACCACTTGGTGTTCAGCCACAAACTGATACACCAGCGGATTAAAATGACCATAGCGAATTGATGCTCCAATCACAATCTGGTTGGCATTTGCTAATTTTTCAGCAAAATCGACCGCTTGATCTTGCAGGGAAATCACTTCCACTTCGTGGCTGATTTGCTCGGCAAGTTTGTCGGCAATCTTTTTGGTTTGACCATCGGTCGTAAAATATAAAATTAGGGTTTTCATTATTAATCTTTCCAAAAAACAGGGCTTAAAATCACAAGTAAAGTGAACACTTCCAACCGTCCACACACCATCGCAAAAGTCATTACCCATTTGGCACTATCGGGGACTTGACTTACACTGCCTAATGCAAACCCATTGTTCAAGCAGCCTAATACCGCATTAAAAGCATCAAAAGACTGCATTCCGCAAAAAATCGCCATCAGCCAACAAAGAATAAAGACGAAAATATAAGCGGAGAAAAATGCCCAAATTCCCTCTTCAATACGGTTAGAAAGCACCGATTTACCGAGTTTAATTGGCTTAATCGCATTCGGATGAACGAAGCGATGTATTTCTCGGTTCATTTGTAAATAAAGCAACAACACGCGAATAACTTTCAAACCGCCACCCGTTGAACCCGCACAGCCACCGATAAAGGTAGATAGAATCAGCAGCATAGGTAAAAACGACGGCCATTGGGTAAAATCGGTTACGCCAAAACCTCCAGTGGTAGAAACGGATACCGATTCAAATAATACTTGATCAAGCGTAATGTTGGTGTGAGTAAAATATTGGTGTAAGCTCAACACCAACACACAAATCACAAACAAAGCAATTTGGATAAATATAAACGAACGGAATTCATAATCACGCCAATAAAGGCGTTGCAATACAGTGATTTTGCGTTTCTCTTTCGGATCTTTCAACTGGCTAAACAGCGTAATATGCAGAGCGAAGTTACACGAAGAAATTAGTAGGAAAAATACTGTAATGTAGTTAATCGTGGTACTATTAAAGTAGCCAATACTTGCATCGTGGGTAGAAAATCCACCAATGGAAATGTTTGCAAAACTGTGAGAAATAGCATCAAAAGGAGTCATCCCTGCTAGCCAATAGGCTAAACCGCACAAAATAGTAATCAAAAAATAGATTTGCCACAGCATTTTTGCTGTTTCCGCAATTCGCGGCTGCATTTTCTCATCTTTAAAAGGACCAGTCATTTCTGCTCGATAGAGTTTACCCGATCCCATCATCGGAATAATTGCAACCGCAAGCACGATAATTCCCATTCCACCTAGCCATTGCAAAAATTGGCGGTAGAATAAAATCGCTTTCGGTAAATCATCTAGCCCAGTGATGACAGTTGCTCCTGTGGTGGTAAGCCCTGAAAAAGATTCAAAAATCGACTCACTGAAATTCAAATCTGGGTGTTCTAACAGGATAAACGGCACAGCCCCAAGGCTGCCCAATACGATCCAGAATAGCACTACAATCAGGAATCCCTCGCGGGAGCGTAATTGATCTTTGTAATCTCGACAGAACCACCAAAGCGTTGCCCCTACTGCAAACGTAAGCACAAAGGATTCTAAGAACTCACGTCCACCGCCATCGCCGTAAATCAAGGCAACTACCGCAGGCAACAACATCGTGAGCGAAAAGCTCATTACTAACACGCCAACAATGCGAATAATCGTTAAAAACTGCACCTTATTACTCTTCTTTCTCTAACACTAACCGCCCCGCAAAACGTTGCGTAAGCGAGTCTTGAATTTGCTCAACTTGAGCAGGATTTACCGCCCAACGAAGTACGATTTTCTCACTAAATTGCTGTTCAAGTATCTCAATATCCCAATCTTGCAACAAGTGACTGATCGTATTAAATTGTTCATATTCACACTGCAAGCGGTAATTTTCTCGCAATACTTTACGAGCTGTTTCAAGTTTCTGCAGTGCCTGTTGCACACCATTACCATAAGCCTTAACTAACCCGCCTGTACCCAGTAAAATACCACCATAATAACGCACTACCACAGCAGTAATTTCGCCCAAGCCTGAACCAAGCAAATAACTTAACATCGGCTTTCCTGCTGTGCCAGAAGGCTCGCCATCGTCCGAAAAACCGTATTGTTGCGAGTCTGTAGGCATTCCTGCTACCGTTGCCCAACACCAATGGCGAGCAGACGGATGCAAGGCTTTTATCTCCGCTAAAAATGCCTTGGATTGCTCCATTCCTTCCGTGTGGCGAAGGTAGGTTATAAATCGGCTTTTTTTGATCTCTTCCTCAAAAATCGCCTCCGATTTCGGGATAAAAAATTCCATTCTGTTCTCTTATTGCAACAAATTGGGCGTATTTTAGCAAAAAATGTAAAGGATGTTGTTGGGATGTACGATTAAACAAAGACCTGCTGCACTAACACCATATAAAACAGTGTGCCGACGGAAATGGAGAGAAACATATTCTTCTTCCAGAAGTGTAGCACCAATACTAATGCTCCTGCGATAAAGTCGGGCAAGCCACGGTGTCCTGCGAAAATATCAATATTTTTGTAGCAGTAAATCACTAACATTCCAAACATTGCAGCAGGCAGCACTTTGCCGAGGTAGCGGATATATTCGGGAATCGGGCGGTTGGCGGGGAAAACCCAAAACGGCACCAAGCGGGTGATTTGCACCGCTAAAACGCAAAGTCCGATGGTAATGATGTGTTTGGTAACAGTCATTTGCTCTCCCCCAATTTTACCGTTTCAAGTTTTCTTGCTAGTTGCGGGCGACGTAGGGTTAAAATTACCCAAATACCAATCAATGTTGGGATTAAGAAATGTTCTTTCCCAACCACAATCAGCGATACAAACGCGATACCTAAGCCGAGCAACGAGCTTTCGTGCGATTTTTCTTTCAGCCAATTTTCCGCAAAAATGACTAAGAATAGAGCGGTCATCGCAAATTCTACGCCTGCTAAATTCACAGGCAACATACCGCCGAATAGGTTACCGAGTGTTGCACCGATGACCCAATATAAATGTAAGTAGAAAGTCACGAAGAACATATACCAGCCTTTGTCGATGCCTGCAGGGATTTGTGCCATATAGTTGAGCGAGAAGGATTCATCGACCAGCCCGCTAATCAAATACCACCGTTTTTTGCCAAGATGTGCACCGTATTTTTCCAGCATTGAGATGGCGTAGAAAATCTGGCGACCGCTCACCATCAAAGCAATTAGAAATACGCTTAACGGCGAAAAGGAGGCGATTAACGCACCTGCGGCGATAAATTCGACCGAGCCTGCGTAGATGAGGAGTGCCATCAGCATAGGATATAACACACCAAAGCCGATTGCTTTCATATAAACCCCGTAGGCGATACCTAAAAAGAGAAAACCTGCGATCATCGGTGCACTATAAGGCAATGCTGCTTTCGCAGCAGCTTTTATGCGTTCTCCACGAGAAAGTTCAAGAGTTGTAGATTGCATAAGATTTTTTGGAGTGAAAATGAAGTGAAATATGATACACGAAAATAGTTTTGGGTGTAATGTGTTCGTATCGTTTAGGCAGAAAGTCCATTATAATATAAGCATTTTATTATTAAGGGATATAAATGCTTCAGGAACTCTCTCTCCTTGTGGAGAAAGAGGGATAAAAGACGAGGCAAAATTTTCCTTTCTCATCTTAAGGAACACAAAATGGCGTGGGTACAAATTCGTTTAAATAGTACAGATAAACAAGCTGAGCAAATCAGCGATTTTTTAACCGAGATTGGGGCTGTGTCGGTGACTTTTATGGATAGTCAAGATACCCCGATTTTTGAGCCGCTTCCAGGCGAAACCCGTTTATGGGGCAACACTGATGTAGTCGGTTTATTCGATGCGGAAACCGATATGAGTGTGATTGTCGAGGCGTTGATTATCAGCCGTTTGGTCGCACCAGATTTTGCACACAAAATCGAGCAAATTGAAGATAAAGATTGGGAACGCGAGTGGATGGATAATTTCCACCCAATGCAGTTCGGTAAACGCTTGTGGATCTGCCCAAGCTGGCGTGAAGTGCCAGATCCGAATGCGGTGAACGTGATGTTAGACCCAGGTTTGGCGTTCGGCACAGGCACGCACCCAACCACAGCACTCTGCTTGCAATGGCTAGATGGCTTAGATTTAACGGGTAAAACGGTGATTGATTTCGGCTGTGGTTCGGGCATTCTCGCTATTGCTGCACTGAAATTGGGGGCGAAACGTGCGATTGGTATCGATATCGATCCGCAAGCGATTTTGGCTTCGACCAACAATGCTGAAGCGAATGGTGTAGAGGATCGCCTAGAGTTGTTCTTAGCCAAAGATCAGCCAGCAGATTTACAAGCCGATGTGGTGGTAGCGAACATTTTGGCAGGGCCGCTGAAGGAGTTAGCACCGAATATCATCACATTGGTGAAACCGCAAGGAGATTTAGGTTTGTCAGGTATTTTAGCCTCGCAAGCCGAATCGGTTTGCGAAGCGTATGCTCATGATTTCAACCTCGATCCTGTGGTGGAAAAAGAAGAGTGGTGCCGTATTACGGGAGTGAAAAAATAATGAAACAAGCGGTGGAATTTGTATTTTATTTTACAAATTCCACCGCTTGTATAAAAAAATTATGCTTTATATTTTCTTAATAATTCAATTTCTCTTTCTAGTCCCTTAATCACCTTTTCTTGCTGGGCTAATAGAGCCTCTTTGCTAGTTAATAATTCATCCTTATGCTTTAACATTAATTGCAATTGTTGAATCATTTTTTCTAAATTTTCATCGCCTACAGCAAATAAAAAATGGTTTGCATTATTTGAATTTATAGAATCATTTGAAGAATTATTAAAATGAACTTTTTCACTTTCACCAAAAGAGAGTAATTCACAAATATCCATATCAAATACTTCAGAAATTTGCTCTAAACGAGGTAAATTAGAACGCACAAGCCCACGTTCAATTTTTGCGTACCCCGTTACTGACATACCTAATTTCTCTGCCATATTTTCTTGTGATAAGTGATGTTGTTCTCGTAACTGACGGATCTTTTCATTAATTTTCATGCTCCATCCTCTCAAATTTAATAATGACCCTAATAAGGTCGGTTGCCGTAACTGGTGGTTAGTTGTACATAATTTCGATTCAAATTATAGTTCTTTTAAATTTTTTCTCCTACTTTTATTTATCGAGGTCTCTATGAAACTAAGAAATGTAACCCTTGCAGCAGCACTTTTAGCCGTATTAACAGGTTGTGGAAGTAGTGGTGGCAGTTCAAACACACCAAACACTAATCAACCAACCGCTCAAAATGAGCAAGCTCGTCAGCAAGTAACTGATGCTAAGAAAGCTGAAAAAACTAGCAAAGCCGAAGAAGTACGTAAAGCTGAAGAAGCACGCAAAGCCGAAGAAGTACGCAAAGCCGAAGAAGCACGCAAAGTGGAAGAAGCTCGCAAAGCAGAAGAAGTACGTAAAGCTGAAGAAGCACGTAAAGCTGAAGAAGTGCGTAAAGCAGAAGAGGCAGTAACATTGAAAAAAACAGAATTATTTGATATTGCAAAAAGTATCGGGCTACCCGATAACATTGCGAATGAATATGCAGAAAGATTTTCAAAAAATCCAGAGCAGTTAATGGGTGGTGGCACAAGTGAAAGTTATTTAAGAAGTGTTTATTTATCTGACTATTTAAAAACGCTTGCTACAAATGAAGGGCTTTCTGAAAGTGAAACAAATCAAGTTATTAGTACGGTGAATTCAAACTGGAGTGAATCAACTAATGCTGTGGAAAATGCACAACAAGAAATCCAAACAATCAAACAAAACAGAGCTAAAAAAGAAACATTAATTCAGCTTGCTACTCAAGCGGGAATTATTGATACAGAGAAATTCGCTAACGATAATTTAAATAATGACGAGCAAACTGTTCAAGCAAATTTAGATACAGAAATCATTAAACAGGCGAAAGGTAATTATAATGATGTAGAAAAAAATAAAGTTGTAGCAGCAAGTATTGGGCGTCAAGCAAACACAATTTTTTCTACAACAGGTATTACCCAAAATAATTATGAAAAAGGTACGCTCGTTTATAATCAACAATACTCTATTGTAACGGGAGATTATCAAAACGGAACTCAAACCATTAATGGTACATCTTACCGTATTGATTCAATGACTGTATCAGCTAAAGGTTTGCAAACTAAGGCTGAGGCCATTCCATCAGAAGGCAATGCAACATATACGGGTAAGGCATTTGTATCAGAACGCTATACTGGTGACTTATCATATAAAGTGAATTTCGCAGATAAAAAAGGGTCAGGTTCTATTGATAATTTAGGAAATTATTCTTCAATTCAATTAGAAGAAGGTAACATTAATGGAAATGGCATTTCTGCTACTGCTAGCCAAAACGGCAATGAGGGGGATTATTTATTAAACTTCTTTGGGAAAAATGCTGAAGAGATTGGAGGTAGAGCCAATATTAGCGGTAAAACTATCGGCTTCGGTGGCACCCGCGGTGAAATCCAAAAATAATCTTTAATTCTTAGCTTAAATGCCGTTCAGACGTTGGTTTGAACGGCATTTTTTATATATAAAACTTATAAAGCGATACTTTTCAATCTATGCTAAAATTTCCACCTTTTTGAACAATAACGAAAGAATAACAACGGAAAAACCATGGAACAAAACTTAGTCGAATTTTTAACTAAAACCTTAGATGCTTTAAAAGCACAAGATATTCTGGCGATTGATGTAAAGGGCAAATCGAGCATTACCGAAGCAATGATTATTGCCACAGGTACATCGGTGCGTCACGTGGCTTCAACCGCAGATCGTTTATCTCAAGAGGCAAAACAAGCGGGCTTTGAAGTGTTTGGTGATGAAGGTAAAGCGGTTGCCGATTGGATTGTAGTGGATTTCGGTCAGGCAATTGTGCATTTATTGCAAGCGGATGCCCGTGAAATGTATCAACTTGAGAAACTTTGGGCATAAGCGATGAAAATCCAACTGATTGCGGTCGGCACGAAAATGCCTGATTGGGTGAAAACGGGCTTTGAAGAGTATCAACGCCGTTTCCCGAAAGATATGCCGTTTGAGCTAATTGAAATCCCTGCGGGCAAGCGGGGCAAGAATGCTGACATTAAGCGTATTTTGGAACAAGAAGGCAAGGCGATGTTGGCAGCCGCAGGCAAAGGAAAGGTCGTCACTCTGGATATTCCTGGCAAACCGTGGACAACCGAGCAATTAGCCAGCCAGTTAGAAGTCTGGAAAAACGATGGACGAGATGTATGTTTGTTGATTGGCGGGCCTGAAGGTTTGTCACCAGAGTGTAAACAAGCGGCAGAACAGAGCTGGTCGCTTTCTCCGCTGACTTTGCCTCATCCAATGGTGAGGGTGATTGTGGCGGAAAGTTTATATCGAGCTTGGTCGCTCACGACAAATCATCCGTATCATCGGGAATAATTTTACAAGCGGTCAAATGTTTAAGAAATTCTGCAATCTGAGCAAAATATGTTTGGAAAACTAGCAAAATTAATGTCACCAAAGCCGAATGAAAAGGTGCGAAACGGGCAAGCGGAGAGTAATTTGTTTATCCGCCGTGCGGTTATTGCTTTCATTGGCGTGTTGGCATTAACGGGCGTGTTGCTCGCGAACCTCTACCATCTGCAAATTAGCAGTTATGAAGACTATCAAACACGCTCGAATGGTAACCGTATTAAGTTGTTGCCCGTGCCGCCAACTCGGGGGCTGATTTACGACCGAAATGGGAAGGTGCTTGCCGAAAATATTACTTATTTTGGGCTGTTTATTGTGCCTGAGAAAACGCAAGATTTAGAGCAAACATTGGTTGAGCTAAAAAGCATTGTTGGCTTAACAGATGATGATATTGAGAACTTCCATAAAGAGAAAAAGCGTACTTCGCGTTATACACCGATTTTGCTGAAATCGGATATGAACGAGGAGCAGATAGCACGTTTTGCGGTAAACCAATATCGCTTTCCAAGTTTAGATGTGCAGGCGTATTACAAACGGAATTATCCGTATGGCGAAATGCTCACCCATATTTTGGGATATGTTGCGAAAATCAATGAAAAAGATAAGAAAAAGCTGCAAGAAGACGGGAAATTCGGTAATTATGCAGGTTCACACGATATCGGTAAACTTGGTATTGAGAAATATTATGAAGAGCAACTGCACGGGCAAGCAGGCTTTGAAGAGGTTGAAATTAACAACCGTGGTAAGGTAATCCGCAAGCTTCGTGATCAAGAAGGCGTGGCGGGCAGCTCTTTACGTTTAACCATCGACATTGAGTTGCAACAATATATTCAAGATTTGCTGAAAGAGCAGAAAGGCTCAGTGGTGGTGTTGGATGCTCGAGATAGTAGTGTATTAGCGATGGTGACTAGCCCGAGCTACGATAATAACTTATTCGTGGGTGGTATTTCGGGCAAAGATTACAAAGCCTTGTTGGAAGATCCTGCACGTCCGCTTTACAGCCGTGCAACGCAAGGAACTTACCCGCCAGCCTCTACGGTTAAGCCCTTCTATGCAGTAATGGGCTTAGCAGAAGGAAAAATCACGCCAAATACCACCGTTTTCGACCCTGGTTTTTGGATTTTACCGGGCACAACTCAGCGTTATCGTGACTGGAAGAAATCGGGGCACGGTTCAACGAATGTGAATAAGGCGATTACCGAGTCTTCAGATACCTTTTTCTATCAACTCGCCTACGACACAGGGATCGACAAAATGGCGGAGTGGATGACCAAATTTGGCTTTGGTCAGAAAACGGGTATTGACTTATTTGAGGAGTCGGCTGGCGTTTATCCAACCCGTGATTGGAAACGGGCTCGCTACAAAAAACCGTGGGTGCAAGGCGATACTATCCCTGTTGGGATTGGGCAAGGCTACTGGATTGCCACGCCATTGCAAGTGGCGAAAGCCTTGACTGTGTTGGTCAATAATGGGCGAGTAAATACGCCGCATTTAATGAAAGAGGTGATTCACGCGAATTCAGTTGAGCCGTATAAAGATCCGCTGCTTTACGAGGATATTACGGGCGTGCCAGAACGATTTTGGAACGTGGCGAAACTGGGTATGTATAACGTAATTAACGCAGGTAACGGTACGGGTAAAAAAGCAGGCGGTTCGTTTTACCGTGCAGCGGGGAAATCGGGAACAGCACAGGTATTTAACCTGAAAGGCGGGAAATATGACAAAAATATCTTGAAGAAAGAGCTGCACGACCACGCGTGGTTTATTGCTTATGCGCCTTACGATAATCCCAAAGTAGTGGTTGCTGCCATTTTAGAAAATGCGGGTGGTGGTGGCGCGAATGCAGCACCTGTAGTGCGTCAAGTGATGGATTTTGCCTTAACACATACGTTGAAGAATGAGGGCAATTTGCAACATCCGCCACAAAATTCACCGCTTGTGTCTCCTGTTCTTGCTTCGCCTGTGTCAGAAATGACTGAGGAAAATGTGAATGAGTAACCGATTTAGAAAGGTTTTTTGGAAAGTTTTTTCGCTTGATTTATGGCTCTTACTGGGGCTGTTTGCGATTACAGGCTATGGCTTGTTAGTGCTGTATAGTGCCAGTGGTGGTAGCGAAAAAATGTTCACTAACCGCGTGGTGCAGGTGTCTTTAGGATTGGGCATAATGTTTGTGATGGCGATGATCCCGCCTCGCACCTATAAGCAAATTTCGCCCTATTTGTATGCGGTCACTATCGTAATGCTGGTAATGGTGGATGTGTTTGGGGAAACCAGTAAGGGAGCACAACGCTGGCTGAACTTGGGATTTGTCCGTTTCCAGCCGTCGGAAATTGCGAAATTGGCTGTGCCACTAATGGTGGCGACGTTCTTGAGTAATCGACCACTTCCCCCGAATTTCCGCGACACAGCGATTGCGTTGGCGATTATTGTTTTTCCAACCCTGCTTGTGGCAGCACAGCCCGACTTGGGAACCTCTATTTTGGTTTGTGCGGCAGGGATTTTTGTGCTTTTCCTCGCGGGCTTAAGCTGGAAATTGATTTTTGCGGGTGTGGTCTTTTTGGCGGGTTTTATTCCGATAATGTGGTTTTTTTTGATGCACGATTATCAAAAAATGCGGGTAATGACGCTGATTGACCCTGAGAAAGATCCGCTTGGTGCAGGCTACCATATTATTCAATCTAAAATTGCAATTGGTTCGGGTGGCTTGCATGGTAAGGGGTGGATGGAAGGTACGCAATCCCAGTTGGAGTTTCTGCCAGAGCCGCATACCGACTTTATTTTTGCGGTGTTGAGCGAGGAGCACGGAATGATTGGGGTGTTGATTCTGTTAGGTATTTATCTTTTTATTATTGCACGTGGTTTAATACTTGGGGCGAAGTCAGATAATGCGTTTGGACGCATTCTTTCGGGTGGTACGGCATTGCTCTTTTTTGTATATATTTTCGTAAATATTGGAATGGTGAGTGGCATTTTGCCCGTAGTTGGTGTACCCTTACCGCTGTTTAGCTATGGTGGAACGTCTTATGTGACGTTAATGGCTGCGTTTGGATTGATGATGTCAAGTTATGTACATCGTAAAAAACCACACAGCGACAACCCCTATAACAAGCTAAAATAGTAAGAAAAACAAAGACTTAGTTTACATTATCTTGAAACTTAGGCTTTTGTTTTTGAATAAATTTAATCAAACATTAAACTTTTGCTTTTTTGCGGTATCAAAAAGCATAGACAAGGTCAGTTATCGATTAGATTAACAGCCCCTATTTTCTCAATGAGTAATTATTAGAAAATGGGCAATACAAACATCGTTACAAGCGAAACGATATCAAAATGAGGAATACATACTTATGCGATTAAGTAAAATTGTAACCCTGTTGTTAGCTGGATTCTTCACATTCGGAACATTGAATTCTGTTGCAGCAACTAAACACGCAAAAACGGCGATTGTGTCAAAACAGATAAAGGCACAAGCCAAAAAACAAGCGGTGAAATCCGCACAAAAAAATGCAAAGAAAGCACTTTCTTTAGCAGAAAAGCATAAAGATACGCCACGCACGCATTATCAGTCTGGTATGGCGAGTTATTATGCAGATGAGTTTAACGGTCGTCGCACTGCCAGTGGCGAACGCTTTAATAATGCAGCAATGACGGCGGCAGAGTTTTTTAAACAGCTTTATTATTATACATTTTCCGATATGCCATAGTATCGCAGGAAATAAAATCCACAAATTCGTTTTCAGATACCTTGAGAGAT
>NZ_JAHAHT010000116.1 GCF_018373095.1 Haemophilus parahaemolyticus | reverse complement strand
TTTGCATTTAGTGGTTCATTAGGTACATTCGTGCCAAATGCAATGGCAAGTGGTATTAAAGGTAAAACCATTGAAGCAGGGATCGCATACCCGCTTTCAACAGGTTTTGACCCAATGACATCAAGTGGTGCTTCACCATTTGCAGCGAACTTGCATATTTTTGAAGGCTTGGTGGATTTGCACCCTGCAACTCGCGAGCCTTATCTTGCATTAGCAGCGAAAGAGCCAGAACAAATTGACGATACCACTTGGCGTGTAACGATTCGTGAAGGGGCAACCTTCCATGATGGTAAACCAGTTACCGTAGAAGATGTGGTATATTCATACAATCGTATTATGGATCCTGCGAATAAATCTTTATTCGTAATGTTTATTGATTTCGTTGAGAGCGTGAAAGCAGTGGATGATAAAACTGTTGAGTTCAAACTCAAATATCCATTTGCGTTATTTGCTAAACGCTTAACCATCGTGAAAATTGTACCGAAACACGTGATTGAAGCGGTAGGTCAATCCAAATTTGATGCTCACCCAATCGGTTCTGGTCCATATAAATTCGTTTCAGCGGTAAAAGATGACAAAATCGTCTTTGAAGCTTATGAGCCTTATAACGGTAAATACCCAGCATTAGTGGAAAAAATGTCTTGGTTCTTGTTATCTGATGCAGCAGCACGTGTCACTGCACAAGAATCTAAACGTACACAAGCGATGGAAAGTGTGCCATATCTTGACATTCCACGCTTGAAATCGAAAAAACAAACCGTTAAATCAGTGCAATCATTCGGCTTGTTATTCTTAATGTTTAACTGCGAAAAAGCACCGTTTGACAATCCAAAAGTACGTCAAGCGTTACACTACGGTTTAGACAGACAAAAATTAGTAGACTTCGTGTTCGATGGCAATGCAGAAGCCTCAACTTGCTATGTACAAAGCACTCACCCAGATTATATGAAAGCGGCAACGCAATATGAATATAATCCAGAAAAAGCGGCAGCATTGTTAAAAGAAGCGGGTTTAACTGAGCTTAAATTTGAATTACTTTCAACCGACCACGACTGGGTGAAAGAGTGTGCACCGTTAATTTTAGAATCTTGGAATAAAATTCCAGGCGTGAAAGTGACACTTCAACACTTACAATCTGGAGCATTCTATGCAAACAACGTAGATGTTGGCTCATTTAGTGTGGGTATCGCCCCAGGGGATCCATCTGTATTCGGTGACGACTTAGACTTATTACTAAGCTGGTGGTATCGTGGTGATGTATGGCCAAAACGCCGTTTCCGTTGGAACAACACCCCTGAATTTGCGAAACTTCAAGGTTTCTTAGATGGTGCTGTACGTGCGGCAAACCACGAAGAAGCACGCAAACTTTGGAAAGAAGCGTTCGATCTTATTGCAGCTGAAGTACCACTTTATCCAATCGTTCACCGCAAACTTCCATCTGCGTGGGATGAAAGTAAACTTGAAGGTTATCAACCATTGGCAACAACAGGGGTATCTTTCTTAGGTGTTGGTCGTAAATAATTCGGCAAAATTAACCGCTCTTTAAAATGTTGGGTTGTTAATTCACTCTCTCCCCTTGTGGGGGATGAAAATAAACAACCCACATTCTATTCTTAAACACAACTCTGCCATATATTCTCTATATTCGCAGTGATAACTGGGGACAACATGGAAATTATACTTCGCTTACTTTTCCGCCGATTGATGGCATTGCCCGTGATGATTTTGGGGGTAACCGCACTTGTGTTTGTGGTACTTCAATTTACTCCAGGCGATCCAGCGACTGTTGCATTGGGTGAAAGTGCATCAGAAGCGGCAAAAGAACTTTATCGTGAAAGCCACGGCTTAAATGATCCACTTTTTGTTCAATATTTCCGCTTTCTCGGCAATTTATTCTTCTTTGATTTTGGGATGACAATGCCGCCAGAGCTTCCAATTAGCGGTATGATTGCAAAATCGTTCCCAATTACCCTCCAACTTACTTTAATTGGTGTGGTTTTTGCTGCGGTAGTTTCATTTACACTTGGTGTGTTAGCGGCTCTTTATCGTGACAGCTGGGTAGACCAAGTGATTCGCTTAATCTCTGTTGCGGCAGTCGCAACGCCATCTTTCTGGCTCGGTATTTTACTTATTCAATGGTTCTCGCTTGAACTTGACTGGTTACCATCTGGTGGTTTTGTGCCATTTAGTGAAGACCCAAGCGGTTATGTGCAATCAATGATCTTACCTTCGCTTGCATTAGCCGTGCCTGTGTGTGCATCTTTAATCCGCGTGGTACGTACTACCATGGTAGAAGAAATGGATAAAGACTATGTGCGTACTGCAATTGGTAACGGAGTACCATATTCGACCGTGATTCGCTATAACGTGTTACGCAACGCCTTAATTACGCCTGTGACTGTGCTTGGTTTACGCGTGGGCTATTTATTAGGTGGTGCAGTGGTTATCGAACAAATCTTCGACTTACCGGGTATGGGTAAATTGATCTTCAACGGTATCGTGAACCACGATTTAAACTTGGTGCAAGGTGTGGTATTAACTATCGCATTTACATTCGTGATTGTGAATATCATCGTGGATGTCTTGTATGTTCTAATCAACCCTAAAATTCGGAGTCTATAATGTTTCGTCAAGGTTTAGCACAGCGTTTAGCGATGGGCGGAGCACGTTTCAAAGCACTCTCACCCGCTTCAAAAATCGCTTTAGTTTTCTTAGTTTTAGTGGCATTAGTGGCAGTTTTTGCACCTGTGGTCGCAACGCACGATCCATTAGCGGCAATTGCCCGTATGCGTCCACCAAGTGGTGATTTCTTATTCGGAACAGACCGCTTGGGTCGCGATATTTTCTCTCGTATTGTTTATGGTGCACAAACATCACTCTTTATCGGTTTAGGTGCTGTGGGCTGTGCGATTCTCTTTGGGGGCATTCTCGGAGCAACCGCCGCAACCGCAGACCGCTGGGGTAATGAGATCATTATGCGATTGATGGATATCTTGATGGCATTTCCAGGTATCGCATTAGCGGCTGTATTACTTGCTACATTCGGTAACACCGTGCCAGTGATTATCTTCACCATCGCTGTGGTTTATACACCGCAACTTGCTCGTGTAGTGCGTGCAAACGTGGTCTCTCAATGGGATGAAGACTATGTACGTGCAGAGCGTGTAATTGGCGGTAGCCGCACTTACATCTTACTCAAACACGTAGTTCGCAACACTGCGGCACCTGTATTGGTTTTCGCAACCGTAATGGTAGCAGATGCGATTGTGTTTGAAGCTTCACTCTCTTTCTTAGGTGCAGGCGTACAACCACCTCATCCATCTTGGGGTAATGTATTGTCGGAAGGTCGGAACATCGTGTTAAACGGTGCGTGGTGGGCAACAACCTTTGCGGGCGTGATGATTTTACTTACCGTATTAGCGTTAAACATTCTTGCAGAAGGCTTAACTGATGCATTAGTGAACCCACGTTTGAAAGCAAGCAAAAAATCTGAACACAAATCAGATGAACGTTTATCAACTGACGTGCAAGAAGCATTGGGCGAAGGTTTGGCACTGAAACGCTATCTCTTACGCTTACACGATAAAGAAGTTACTCGCACTGACCGTATGCAACTTAACAGCAATGCGAAACCAATTTTACAAGTGAAAAACTTGTCGATTCGTTTCCCAAATCGTTATGGTGACATTCCTCTTGTGGATAACATCAGCTTTACTGTAAACGAAGGTGAAACGATGGGATTGGTGGGCGAATCTGGTTGTGGTAAATCAATTACGGCGTTCTCCATTATGGGCTTATTGCCGAAAACTGCGAAAATCACGGGCGAAATTCTTTTCACCGACCGCAGTGGCAAACAACATAGCTTGTTAAATTCAAACCATTTAGCGGATCTACGCGGTACGGAAATCGCGATGATTTACCAAGATTCTTTGAGTGCATTAAACCCATCAATGCGTATCAAAGATCAAATGAACCAACTGATTAAACGTGGTAGCAAACACACCGCTGAAAAATTGTTGGAATGGGTACACTTAGATCCAAGCAAAGTCTTGAATCGTTATCCGCACGAATTATCTGGAGGACAACGCCAACGTGTGGTAATCGCAATGGCATTAACCCGTGAACCGAAACTCTTAATTGCAGACGAACCAACCACCGCATTAGACGTAACTGTTCAAGCAGAAGTGGTGAAATTGCTCAACGAATTGCGTGAAAAACTTGGCTTTGCGATGGTATTCGTGAGCCACGATTTAGCCTTAGTCGCTCAATTAGCTCACTCAATTACGGTAATGTATGCAGGTCAAGTGGTGGAAACTGCGCCGACATCATCCTTATTGGCACATCCAACCCACGAATATACCCAAGGTTTATTAGGTTCTGTGCTTTCAACAGAAGTGCGTGCGGAACGCTTATACCAAATTCCTGGTAGCGTACCATCTCCATACGACTTCGCCACTGGCGACCGCTTCGCAAGCCGTTCATTACGCCCAGAAGCTGACCCGAACCAAAAACTCGTATTAACGCCAATCGAAGGCGATGCACAGCACCTATGGGCTTCGCATTTAGCAGGCAAAGCAGCGGAAACTAAAGTCGCAAGTGAGGCATAAGATGAGCAGTATCAAAGTAATCAAAGAACAAAACATCATCGACTTAGAGAACATTGTGGTGCAATTCCCTTCTCGCGACGGCTCGTTGTTTAATCGCAAAAAATTCACCGCCGTGAATAACGTTTCTTTAGGTATTAAAGCAGGCGAAACCATCGGCTTAGTGGGTGAGTCTGGTTGCGGTAAATCAACCCTGGCGAATGTGATGATCGGGCTTTTAAAACCGACTTCAGGCACGGTAAAATTTAACGGCTTACAAATGGAATATGGTAGCTCAGAAGCGCGCAAACGTTTTGGTCGCCAAGTCTCTGTGATTTTCCAAGACCCAGCCACCGCGTTAAACCCACGGATGAAAGTGTTGGATATTTTGAAAGATCCGATGGATATCCATAATATTCTGCAACCGCACGAACGCGAAAAACGCGTGTATGAACTGCTTTCACGCGTAGGGCTTCCACGCTCTGCCGCAGCCGTTGAGCCAACACGCTTATCTGGCGGTCAAAAACAACGTGTGGCGATCGCTCGTGCCTTGGCGTTAAATCCAAGCCTGATTGTGGCAGATGAACCGACGTCCGCACTTGATGTTTCTGTTCG
>NZ_JAHAHT010000115.1 GCF_018373095.1 Haemophilus parahaemolyticus | reverse complement strand
CAAATTGTGGAATGCAAGCCGTTTCGTCTTAACGAATGAAAAATTAGATTTAAGTGAAGGCGAGATCGAATTCTCATTAGCGGATCGTTGGATTCAATCGGAATTCAATCGCACAGTGGAAACGTTCCGTAATTCATTAAGCCAATATCGTTTTGACCTTTGTGCCAATGCGATTTATGAATTTACCTGGAACCAATTCTGCGACTGGTATTTAGAATTGACTAAACCAGTATTTGCCAACGGCAACGCAGCACAAATCCGTGCAGCAAGCCAAACCTTGGTTCACGTGTTAGAAAAATTATTACGTTTAGCACATCCGCTTATTCCATTTATTACTGAAGAAATTTGGCAAAAAGTGAAAGGATTTGTCGGCATTACGGCTGACAGCATTATGTTGCAACCTTTCCCACAAGTGGAAGAAAACGGCTTTGATCCAGAATCAGAAGCTGAAATTGAGTGGTTAAAAGAAGTGATCGTTGCGGTGCGTAATATTCGTGCAGAAAGCAACATCGCACCAAGCAAAGGCTTAGATCTGTTATTCCGTAATTTAAGTGCAGAGAATGCAAAAATTCTTGAAAAACAGACCGCTCTTTTAAAAGCCATGGCGAAGTTAGACAACGTTCAAGTGTTAGCGGAAAACGAAACCGCACCACTTGCGGTAGCGAAACTCGTTGGCAATACTGAATTGCTTGTGCCAATGGCTGGCTTTATCAATAAAGAAGCAGAGCTTGCCCGTTTAACCAAAGAGATTGAAAAATATCAAAACGAAGTTAAACGTATCAAAAACAAACTCAGCAACGAAGCTTTTGTGGCTAAAGCACCTGAAGCAGTGATTGCGAAAGAACGCGAAAAACAAGCGGAATACCAATCTGGATTAGAAAAAATCCAAGAGCAGTATAAGGCGATTGAAAGGTTGTAATTGGGTAATACAAGTCAGTGACTCATTAGATTTACTGACTTTTTATAATATTATTTGAATAAGAATTTAGCAAAAGATTTGAAATAGAGTAAGATCCACTGCTTTTATTGATAAATAGGCATAGTAGATAAAATCCACCGCTTGCATTTGTAAAGTTACTCTCCTGTTGGGGCAATTTCATCGGCTGGAAGAGCCCTATCTTCCGATACTTCTGCTTTGGTATTCTCGGTTTTAGATTTCTCAAGCGAGAGAGCTTCTAACACCGTTGGTTTTTTCGCCTCCACAATTGGGCCACCTGAAGAGCAATAAGTCTGCCCGCGATCACGCCACATTGGAATTTGGCGTCCGCTTTCACAAGCAATACTGCCATAGCTATTAATGCCTACCCATTGAATATCTTTCACTTTCGGCAAACTAAATTTCAACGGTAAAGCACGGCGGATATACTCTTTATAAACATACAATGCCCCACTTGAACCCGTTAAATGCGTGTCGGCATTGTTATCTTTACCTAGCCATACCGTCGCGACATTTTCGCCATCAATCCCCACAAACCAAGTATCGCGAGCATTGTTGGTTGTCCCTGTTTTACCAGCCAAGCGTAAGTCGGCAAACTCATTTTGTAGGCTACGTGCTGTTCCACGTTCCACTACCTGCTGCATCGCATAAAGCGTTTGTGTCGCTGCCTCTTCAGGGAGCACCTGTTTGCTCACATCTTCAATATTGCGTTGATAGAGTGGTTTACCATCAAAGCCTGTGATAGATTCAATCGTCGTGAGAGATACCTTCAAGCCCTTGTTTGCAATTACTTGGTAGGATTTAGTTACGTCATACGGTGAAATTGAGTAAGCACCGAGCAACATTGACGGATAAACAGGAATATCAACCTTATCCCAGCCCATTTCTTTTTGCTTCGCAATCATTTTTCGCAAACCGAACTTCATCCCAATATTCACGGTTGGGATGTTGAGCGAGCGAACCAGTGCATCCATTAACATTACTGAGCCACTAAAACGTTTGTCATAGTTTTTTGGCGACCATGGGGCAGAGCCTTTCACGTGAATAGTGATCGGTTTGTTATCAATGGGTGTATTGAGACGGAAATTTTTAGGATCAGACAACGCAATTGCGTAAATCGAAGGCTTCACTAACGAGCCGATCTGACGCTTAGTTTGAATCGCACGGTTAAAGCCTGCGTATTGAGTTAAACGGTCACCTACAATCGCTCGCACTTTACCCGTACGATATTCCGACACCACAATCGCAGATTGTAAATCTTTGATTTTCTTATCCGAATTTTCCAAATCTTCCAAGCCATTAATTACCGCTTGTTCCGCAGAACGCTGTTGTTTACGGTCAAGAGTGGTAAAAATTTTTGCCCCAGAAAGCAAAGCCGA
Organism: Haemophilus parahaemolyticus; assembly: GCF_018373095.1. GTDB lineage: Bacteria > Pseudomonadota > Gammaproteobacteria > Enterobacterales > Pasteurellaceae > Haemophilus_A > Haemophilus_A parahaemolyticus_A. The sequence goes on along the minus strand of NZ_JAHAHT010000115.1, from coordinate 2,887 downwards.
GCGGTTTTCACCAAACTCATTTTTCAAGTCCATATTCAACGCTTGCATAAAGGCAGGTTGTTGGCGATAAATCGCACCTTTCTCTTTCACGCCTAGCGGTTGTTTGACTAGAAATTCGTAGTCACTTTGGCTAATTGCGTGGTTTTCTTGGAGCAATTTGAGCACCACATTTCGGCGTTCAAGTGCTGCCTCTGGGTGTCGCCATGGATTGTAAAGTGATGGACCTTTCACCATTCCAACTAACAGTGCCATTTGTGACGGGGTGATTTCTTGGATTGGGCGACCAAAATAGAATTGACTTGCCAACGCAAAACCATGCACTTGATAACTACCGTTCTGACCTAAATAAATTTCGTTTAGATACGTTTCAAGAATACGGTTTTTATCGTAACGAGCATCTAAAATCAGCGACATCAGTGCTTCGTTAATCTTACGGCTTAGTGATTTTTCGCTGCTCAAAAAGAGGTTTTTAACCAACTGTTGCGTGAGCGTACTCGCCCCCTGCACTGTTCTACCTGCTTGATAGTTCGCGACCAACGCACGGGCAATCCCCATTGGGCTGATACCATCGTGCTGGTAAAAGCGTTTATCTTCGGTTAAAAGTAGGGCTTGGATGAGAAAATACGGATATTGCTGCAATTTCAACGCTTGGCGTTCTTCATCACTTTCTGAATGTAACATTGCAATCAATTTGGGATCCAGCCTAAACTCTTCCACTAAACGCTGAGCCCCCAAATCTTCAATATAAGTCAGTTTGTCGTTTTGAAAACGTAAACGCAAAACACGTTGTGCTTCAGGACTTTCAGGAAATGGAAAGGCACGGCGCAGCACCACAATATTATTGCCTTCAAGTTTGAAATCGCCAGGAGCAACAATTTGCGATACTTGACGATAGCCATTATCTAACAAAGCAGTTTTGGTTTGCTCCAGCGTGAGATTTTCCTCAATTTTGATGCTCTCAATGCGAGCATAAACTTCAGCTGGCAATTGCCAAACTTGCCCGTTCATTTTAGTGCGAATTTTACCGTCTAAATACACGGCATAAACTGCCATAAAACTCGCTCCAACCACACCTAATTTAATGCTAGTTGTAAGCACCCTAGAACAGAAAGAGCGTTTGTTTTTTTGCTTTTTTTTACGCGTGGACATAGTTCAAACCAAAAGGAAAAAGCGGTGAGATTTTGCAAAAGGTTTACCAAAAACATCGTAAATTTTTACTCAATATCACCGCTTTTAGAGAGAAACTCCATTACGGATTGCGTTTAAATTTGCTGAAATCAGGTTCACGTTTTTCGTTGAACGCATTGCGGCCTTCTTGACCTTCTTCTGTCATATAAAACAACATTGTTGCATTGCCCGCCAACTCTTGAAGACCCGCTTGACCATCACAGTCTGCGTTTAATGCTGCCTTCAAGCAACGTAATGCGATTGGACTGTTTTGTAATATTTCGCGACACCAGCGCACAGTTTCTTTTTCTAAATCAGCATAAGGCACAACAGTGTTCACTAAGCCCATATCTAGTGCTTGTTTCGCATCGTACATACGGCATAAGAACCAGATTTCGCGTGCTTTTTTCTGACCAACGATGCGAGCCATATAACTCGCTCCCCAGCCACCATCGAATGAACCTACTTTCGGACCCGTTTGACCGAATTTTGCGTTATCCGCTGCGATGGTTAAGTCACACATCATATGTAACACGTGACCGCCACCTACGGCATAACCTGCTACCATTGCCACCACTGGTTTTGGGCAAGTACGGATATCACGTTGGAATTCCAATACGTTTAAATGATGCACGCCGCTGTCATCTTTATAGCCGCCGTAGTCACCACGAATTTTTTGGTCACCACCCGCACAGAAAGCGTATTCGCCTTCTCCCGTTAATACGATTACACCGATTTTTTCATCAAAACGAGCATCTGCAAATGCGTGAATCATCTCTTTTACCGTTTGTGGACGGAAAGCGTTACGCACTTCTGGGCGATTGATGGTGATTTTTGCAATACCATCGGTTGATTTGTGATAACGAATGTCGGTGTAACCTTCACTGTGATCCACCCATTCAATAGGTGCGTATAAAAATTCTTCGCTTGGATATAACATTGATTATGTTCCTTTTTGAGTATTCAAATGAATGTTAAAAATTGGTGCCATTATAGCGGTTTTTGTCGCCAGTGAAATAAAAGGCGGTTAAATTTGCCGATATTTTTGTAAATAATTATGCAAATTTAACCGCTTAGAAAAATTATCAGTGTTAAAGCTATGACTAAATTTATCAAAATAATCATCTAAAACATATTAGATACTCCGAGCAATCATATAATTGATTAAAAGAATAATGGCCAATGAAATGAATAAGGAATCGGAATCAAATAAAAAAACCTATCAGATTACTCTAATAGGTTTATTTAATATGGCAGGGGCGGAGAGGCTCGAACTCCCAACACCCGGTTTTGGAGACCGGTGCTCTACCAATTGAACTACGCCCCTAAAGTTAAAGCGAGCATTTTACTCGCTTTTAATATAAGTGGCGGAACGGACGGGACTCGAACCCGCGACCCCCTGCGTGACAGGCAGGTATTCTAACCAGCTGAACTACCGCTCCGCAAATTTTAATGATTGATAATGCCCTACTCTCACATAGGGAAACCCCACACTACCATCGGCGTTACAGCATTTTACTTCTGAGTTCGGAATGGAGTCAGGTAGAACTACTGCACTCTAGTTATCAATCAAATTCTTTATTTCCTTAATACTCTTTTATTAAGAAAACTAAGGAAATAAAATCTGGCGATGCCCTACTCTCACATGGGGAAACCCCACACTACCATCGGCATTACGGCATTTTACTTCTGAGTTCGGAATGGATTCAGGTAGAACTAC
>NZ_JAHAHT010000114.1 GCF_018373095.1 Haemophilus parahaemolyticus | reverse complement strand
GTATGGAAGAGCATATAAGAATGCTTCTTCAGGCATAGTTTGATGGAATGCTGTATCGAATACAGCAACGTTTTTCTCTTTTAATTCAGGGAAAATGCGGAATGCTTCTTTAATACCGGTTAGGTGAGCAGGGTTGTGAAGTGGTGCGAATTGGATTGCATCTTCGATACCTTTAACTACATCATCGTTAATGACAACAGATGAAGTGAATTTCTCACCACCATGAACGATACGGTGACCGATAGCACCAATGCTTGCTTTTAATTCTTCTGATAATAACTCGTTTGCAATGAAAGAAAGTGCTTCGCTGTGTGCAGCTCCTGCACCTAATTCTGCGTTACCTTTTTCGCCGTGTAATTTCCATTTGATGCGTGCATCTGCTAAATGGAATGCTTCTGCTAAACCAGATAATTTTTCATCACCTGTTTTAGGATCTAAGATAGCGAATTTTAAAGATGAGCTACCACAGTTAAGGATAAGAATTAAATTTTTAGACATGTCAAATACCTTAGTTTCGTTAGGGTTTCGTTTTAAGAAAGATAGATAAGACACGCAATGCGTGAAATACAGAGTATAGAATATCACGTTTCATAATCTGAATTAAAGCGTAAATGCAAAAAATTTGATTTAGGTTAGTAAAATGTGATTAAAGAGTTAAATAAACAATAAATTAACATATTTTTCACACTTTATTTAATTTCGCATAATGTAGATTATGTTAAATATATTATAGAAGTAATAAAAATAACTATACTCCATATGTTTTTTATAACCTCTCCTCTATAAAGAAAAAAGAAAAAAACTGACTTACACATCTGCCTAAAATCTTGATTTTTACTGTTTTCTCTAATTGCCTTAAGAAATTTTACAAATAGTGATAAAATAACGAAAATTCTCTCTCACAATATTAGGAAAATAAAGATGGCTAACCCATTTATTGATCTGCAAATTGCCAGCGAAAACCAAGAAGGTTTACCGACTGTTGAACAATTTACCCACTGGGTGCAAACTGCCCTTGCTTTCGAAGCTCAAACTGATAATTTCTCTGAAACAGAAATGACTATCCGCATCGTAGATGAAGAAGAAAGCCACCATTTGAACCTCACTTATCGTGGTAAAGATAAACCAACCAATGTGCTCTCTTTCCCATTTGAAGTACCTGATGAAGTAGAGCTTGCCTTATTAGGCGATTTAGTCATCTGCCGCCAAGTAGTTGAACGTGAAGCCGAAGAGCAACAAATTAGCCTTGAATCACATTGGGCTCACTTAGCAATACATGGTACGTTACATTTACTTGGCTATGATCACATCGTAGATGAGGAAGTTGAAGAAATGGAAGGATTAGAAACAGAGATTATGCAAAAACTTGGTTTTGACGATCCTTATCTTTCTGAAAAAACGATTGAAGAATAATTAGCAAGCTGTATGCGTAAACTGGTTATTCTTACTCAAATTCCTTCTTGGCTATACGATAATTTTAGAAGAAGCGTTACAACGCATCGAAATAATATTATTCAAGAAGGGATTTTCTTACCTCATTTTTCAAATACACACACAGAATATCAATTCACTCCCTTTACCAATGCCAAAGGCTTATTAGGTTCAGAACACCCTTTCGCTTTTTATTTTACAGGCACAGACTCTCTTCATTTCAATCTGGATGCTTTTGCCATTTTAGCGGGTACCATTGAACAACAAGGCTGTTTATATTTAATTTGCCCAAATTGGAATAAAATCGAAACCGTCACCGATTACAATGCGTTACGTTGGAACGAAAATTGCGCTATCCCCTGCCCTACTTTTTTCCAACATTTTAAAAGATTAGTAGAACATTTTAATTTTTATGTCAAAAATACATTAACGCTAAATGATTTACCAAGTGCTCAAAACAGAACGACATTTTACAAACTGACAGCTACAAATTTAACAAAAGAACAGCAAAACATTTTCCAAAATCTACCGCTTGCAAGTGAAGATATCCATCTGATCACCGCACCGCGTGGACGAGGAAAATCCACCCTTGCTGGAAAATTAGCTGAGCAAATTGCACAAAAATTCAGTGTCGTAATTACCGCTCGAAGTCGCTCAGCATTGACCAATTTCTGGAAAATTCCAGACGAAGCACAAGTGACATTTTTCTCTCCCGATACGTTATTGCAGAAAGTAAAAGAACAATCGATTTCGCCTCATCAATGGCTTTTTATTGATGAGGCGGCAAGTCTGCCTTTACCATTCTTGCATCAATTTTGTCACTATTTTGACAAGATTGTTTTAACGACAACAACGCATAATTATGAAGGTACGGGCAGAGGTTTTTCACTGAAATTCTTACCTCAACTTCACCGCAAAGCAAAACATTGGAAATTAACCGAACCACTTCGCTGGAAAGTAAATGATCCTCTTGAAGCCTTTGTAAATACGCTTTTGCTACTAGATGAAGATCTTTCATCCGATTTGCAGAATGTAAGATCCTACGATCCCCACTACTCTTCAACTCTAATGAGTTTAGATGAGAAAAAAGCCTTTTATACCCTGCTCGCACAAGCACACTATAAAACGACACCGACAGATCTACGCCGTCTGTTTGATGGTGGTAATCAGCAATTTTTCAGAGTACTACATCATCACAGGCTACTTGGTGGCATTTGGGCGATAAACGAAGGTGGTTTAAAGCCAGAGATTTCTCAAGCGATTTGGCGAGGAGAACGCCGTCCGCAGGGTAGCCTAGTAGCACAATATCTTTGCTTTCAAGCCAATTTACCCGAAGCATGCAAACTCAATTCAGTGAGAATTTCGCGGATTGCTATCTCTCCAAAGTTACAAAACCAAGGCATTGGCAAGCGGTTAATTTCTGAGTTTATTTTGCACATCCGCCAACAAAAACACCCGCTTGTGGATTTTGTATCGGTAAGTTTTGGGATGTCAGGTGAATTATTGCACTTTTGGCAACAAGCAGGCTTTAAGTTAGTTCAAATAACACCGAATAAAGAGGCTAGCAGCGGTTATCCAAGTGCAATGATGCTCTCCCCTTTAACGCAACAGGGTAACATTTTTTGTAAAAAAGCAGAACAACGTTTCCAAGCAGATCAAGCGGTGATTTTTGGAAAAGAAAATGCAGATTTTGCTTTTAGAAAGGAAGATCTTCAAAACTTAAACGGATTTGCAAATCATCAACGAACGTTAACCGCTTGTTATGCAAGCCTCAAGCGGTTGTATTTGTCTGATACTTTGCAATTCGCTGAGCTTGCTGAGATTTTATCGAGCCCTTGGAATGCAAAATATAGTAAATCACAAATTGAGCAATGGCGGAAAATTGTTCAACAAAAAATATTCTATGCAAACGTTTAATTTCACTTGCAAAAATACATATTTAGTTTTATAAATCAAACACTCTAACTTTTAATCAAACACAACCTTGAGAGGTCAAAATGTCAATGTTTAATCATATCCAAGCAGCTCCAGCAGACCCCATTTTAGGCTTAGGTGAAGCATTCAAAGCAGAAACCAGAGAAGGTAAAATCAACTTAGGGATCGGCGTTTATATGAATGCGGAAGGCAAAACAACGATCGTTAAAGCGGTAAAAGAAGCCGAACGCCAATTATTAGCGAATGAAACAACCAAAAACTACTTAACCATTGACGGCGTTCAAGCCTACAACGCTTATACGCAAAAATTACTTTTCGGTGAAAATGCTGAAGTAATTACCTCGGGTCGTGCAAAAACGGCACAAAGTTTAGGGGGCACAGGTGCATTACGCATTGCTGCTGAATTTATCAAACGCCATACTTCTGCCAAAAACGTTTGGATTTCAAACCCAACTTGGCCAAACCACAATGCGATTGTAAACGCTGTGGGTTTAACCGTAAAACATTACCGCTATTATAACGAAGCAACAAAACGTTTAGACTGGGATAATTTAATCGCAGATTTAAGCCAAGCAGAAGCAGGCGATGTCGTGTTATTCCACGGCTGCTGCCATAATCCAACAGGGATTGACCCAACCCACGAACAGTGGGAGCAACTTGCGAAAATGTCGGCTGAAAAAGGTTGGTTACCTCTATTCGACTTCGCTTATCAAGGCTTCGCAAATGGTTTAGAGGAAGACACCTACGGATTGCGTGCTTTCGTGAAAAATCACCGCGAATTATTAGTCGCAAGTTCTTATTCGAAAAACTTTGGTTTATACAACGAACGTGTAGGTGCTTTCACACTGATTGCAGACAATGCCGAAGTGGTAAATAAAGCCTTCACGCAAATTAAAGCGATTATTCGCACGCTCTACTCTAACCCATCATCGCACGGGGCAAGTGCAGTGGCAACCGTATTAAGCAACCCAGAATTAAAAGCCTCTTGGGAAGCAGAATTAACCGAAATGCGTAACCGCATCAAATCAATGCGTAGCCGTTTGGTGGAATTATTAAAAGAGAAAGGCGCAACTCAAAACTTCTCATTTATCAACGAGCAAAACGGAATGTTCTCTTTCAGCGGTTTAACGCCAGAGCAAGTTGATAAACTCCGCGAAGATTTCGCCATTTACGCCGTTCGTTCAGGACGTATTAACGTGGCAGGTATCGTTGATAGCAACATCGAAAAATTAGCAGAAGCGATTGTGAAGGTGTTGTAAGAATTTGAGATAAAAAAGGTGGCTATTGATCTGCATCCCAAAAGTTAAACTGAATAACCAACTGATTAAGATGCAGATTTTTTATGACCAAATACAATTTTTTTTTCAAACAACAAATCATCGAGTTTTATCTTCAAACAAGCGGTTAAAAATGGGCAATTTTCTGCAGAAGCTGCGTGCTTACATTTTGGCATTGCCAATTCAGGCGTTGTTAGCCAACAGTTGGCATTCAACGGAGTATGTCAAGGAAGGGAAACTGTTTAGATAATAGTGCGATGGAAAGCTTCCTTGGACGATTAAAAACGGAATGTTATTACGGCAAACGATTTGAGGCGTTCGAACAACTGAAAAAAACAATCCATGAGTATATTTATTACAACCATGAGCGCATTCAGGGGAGACTAAAAAGCTGATCTTACCCCTACCAAGCGTGCTCGAATCTTCTCCTCTCCCTCGCACTAAAGATAGTGATTTCAACGCAAATTGTGATCATCATTCAAACCTTGTCAGATATAACGTATTTTAGATCTTTATCTGTTCTTATTACGCAGAAAAACGCAAAAAAGGAGTAAAATATATACAAATAAATAGTGAGAATACTGCATTTTCTTGAAAATGTACTTGATTAAGTAAAAATCGGATCGTTCCTCAAGTATAAATATTAAAATAATCAATGTATTAGATATTTACTTTTATTTTCGCCCAATTTGCAAATCAGTCATATGCGTGTATGATACGTCTACACTTTGATAATAAAGGAAT
>NZ_JAHAHT010000113.1 GCF_018373095.1 Haemophilus parahaemolyticus | reverse complement strand
CCAACAAAACTGATGGCAGTTGCGGTCATTACAGCAACCAAAATCAATGTTTTCAAGCGAAGCCATTGTAGGTTAATGCCAAGACTTAAGGCACGCTCTTCGCCTAAACGTAAAGCGGTTAATTTCCACACATCTTTTGCAAGCAAGAACACACAGACGATCGTCACGATGGTTAAAATCGTCAAGTTTTCCCACGTCGCTTTGGTTAAACTACCAAACAGCCAGAACAAAATTTGTTGGGAAATTTCAGGCGCAGCAATAAATTGGATAAGCGAAAGTAACGACTGAAATAAGAAAAGCAATGCAATCCCGACCAGTACCAACATTGCTGAGCTAAAACGGCGGAAGGAGGCAAACAGGAAGAGCACGCCCGAGGCAAGCATTGTCATCACAAATGCCCCAATTGGCACCGAAATTGCAGAAGGAAAGCCAAAGCCACCAAAAGCAATGACTGCAGAAGCACCAAGCCCAGCAGCAGCGGCAAGACCGAGCGTGTAAGGGCTTGCCATTGGGTTATTTAGCAATGTTTGGATTTCGGCTCCACCTACGCCGAGTGCTGCGCCTACCACCAACGCCATTAACGCCATCGGTAAGCGGAGATCGTAGACAATCACGTGCGTGGTAGTTTCCACATCATCCATTCTGAGCAATGCTTGCACTACCTCATCAAGCGGCAGCATTGACGGGCCTGTCACAATATCAAACACAAAGCCCACCAAGCTAATTGCAAGGAAGGCAAACACAACAAACCAGCGTTTGCGTTCAAGCTTACGCTGGTTTGATACAATATTTTCAACTACAGATTGCGTCACAGTTATTTACTCACTGGCTCAAGATAGAAAGTACCTTGTGGCACGATTGGTAAATTTTTGCGGTAGAAATCTTGGTAAGTTTTCGTTGGATCTAAATCTTTGAAAAGCTCTGGATAAACCGCTTTCGCCACGAATTGAATAGACGCACCGTCTGAAATCGTACGAGAGTTCGCATGATAAGCTCCATACAAGCGGTTGTTTTTGATTGCTGGAAGCTCAGACCAACCTGGACGAGCTGCAAAGCCTGCTAAGCGTTTGCGAGCTTCGGCTTCTTCAATGTTAAAGCCCGCCACCATCGCATTTGGATTTTTCTTGAGCTCCGTTTCTCGCCCTGTGATTAAAATCACATCAGGTTTTGCTGCAACCACTAATTCAGGGTTAATTGGGCTGTAGAATTCGACCGCTTGTTTTGCGATGTTATCACCACCTACAAGGTTAATCATCGCACCCCACATACTTTTACCGAAGGTAAAGCTGTGTTCCGCAGGGCCTTTATTACCAAATTCCACATACACTTTTGGTTTTGGAAGATTTGCTTTTGCCACGCGGTCTTGAATATCTTTGACTAACGCCTTGTATTCGTCATTCAACGCTTTTGCTTTCGCTTCTTGACCTGTGAGCTGACCGATAATCTCCGTTGATCTCACATGTTTATCTACTGTTTGAGCAAGATAGTCCACTACAACCACAGGAATACCTGCTTGTTCAAGCGGCTCTAAGTCAGAATCAAGGGCTTTATATTGCCAATCTGCCATTAACACAAAGTCAGGTTTAAGGGCTAAAATTTTCTCAACAGAGAAAGTGCCTACTTCTACCTCACCCACGTCTTCTAATTCGTTGAGTTTCGGTACTGCTTTGCTAAATTCTGCCCAACTTGCTGGTGCCCAGTCTGTCCAAACGGCTTTAGAAAAACCAACCACATTATCTAACGCGTGTTTACCGCCTACAGCCATATAGTCTTGATAGTTAAACGCAAGTACTACACGTTTTGCAGGCAACTCAACGGTGACTTTACGATCTAAAATATCAGTCACTTCGGTTGGTTTTGCAAATGCATTAGTTGAAAGAGTAAGCAAAGTAGAAAGTGCAATCACACTCATTTTTGGAAGAAGGCGAGAAAATTTTGCCATATAAATTACCTTATTAAAGTAAATTAAATAAAAATCATTCTCAATAATAAGATAAAAGGTAATCGTTTGCAATGCTTAAATTGAGCTAAATATCTCCTGTTTTTCTTCCTCAAACGAAAAATAATCTCCTTTTCCCACGATAATATGATCGACAAATCGAATATCGACTAAATCGCACGCCAGTTCAATACGTTTGGTAAGATGGCGGTCGGCATCGCTTGGTGCACACTCGCCAGAAGGATGGTTATGAGCGATGATAATCGCTGCTGCATTACATTTTAGTGCCGCTTTTACGACTTCTCTCGGGTGTACGCTGGCTTGATTTATCGTGCCAAAAAACATTTTTTCGGTACGAATGAGGCGGTTTTGATTATCTAAAAAGATCACCATAAACACTTCACGCTCCCAGTGCTCAAGCTCTGATTGGAAATACATAATTGCCATATAAGGCTCACTGATGGTTTCGCTAGCCTCCATTTGCTGTGAAAGATAGCGTTTAGTCATCTCTTTTGTTGCTTGCAGTTGAATATATTGCGTTTTGCCCAAGCCTTTGACTTTGCAGAATTCGTCAACCGAAGCGGTTAATAATCCTCGTAAACTGCCAAAAGTTTCAAGCACATTTTCTGAAAGTTGCATTACAGGAATGCCTCGAATCCCTGTACGTAAGAAAATCGCCAATAACTCTTGATCGTTCAATGCTTCTACGCCTTGTTGTAATAATTTTTCGCGTGGCATTAATATTTTTTCCATATTACCCTCTACTGATTAAATCTTTGAGAGAATAAAAAAGATAAGGCAAAGAGGCAAAAGGCAATTACCAAATTTTCGAGCGAGATCGCAAAAAAGCCTTTTCTTTGCATTTAAAGAATACAAAGAAAACAGAAATATAATACGTAATCTGCATCTTAGGTTGAACATTAGCTTAAAATGCAGATTTTTTATTATATAGTAAATAACACTATATCTATTGTTTTTTTAATTTGTAGTGGTGTAAATGGCATATAGGATAAAACCAATAATCATTATGGATAGGTTAGAATATTTTATTTGATTAAGAGGAAAACAATATGCGGTGTTTTTTATCTCCAATTATCATAAAAATTAAGGGAATCATACCTTTTGTGGCATGATTCCCCAATATTCATAGAGAAGTATTACTGCTTTACTTATTAATATCAAACGTCAAACTCGCATAATGTTTATGTTTTTGACATTGTTCTGGTTTCTCAAATGGTGTTTCATACACCACGGCTGCTTTCCAGAAACCATCACGAAGTGGGATAATATCAACAGTACCATCTGCACCTGTGGTGTCAGAGAAAGCTTGTGCTTCCACTTTGTGAGTGTGATGGTTATCTGAATTATCAAATCCTTTGAAAGTTGCTGTTAATGTTGCATTCGGAAGCGGTTCGCCTTGGTAAAGCACCACCACTTTGAAACGCTCACCCACTTTAATAGTTGCAGGATTGACCATTGGCACGATTTCCAATTCATGTCCAACTACTTCTGCTACATCATTTTTTTCGGCTGCCTTGCCAATATTCACAATATTTTTGCCATACATTGCAGTACGTTCGCAATAAGTTGCGTTAGGCGTGTTTTGCATATCCGCTTGCTTCCAACCTTCCGCATTTTGCGACCAGAATGTCGGTTTATATTCTGCGGCTAACACATAGCTTCCTGCTTTTACGGGCTTCGCACTTTCATAGTGATAATTCTCGCCTTTTTGCATGAGCTTTTGTTTTCCTTCAGCATTAACTAAAACCATGCCTTTTTCAAAGAAATGCAAGCGTTTTTCTGCAATCGGTTCAAGCGTTGGAAATTCGCCATAGCCGATGTCTGCTTTCAAAATTTCGCCTGCTTTAGTAGGTTCACTTTGCACCCAAACGCGGTGGGCTTGAGCTGAAAAAGAAACCGCGCAAATTGCGGTAGCAAGAAGTAGTTTTTTCATAGATTCTCCATTCTATTTGCCATTAACGTTGGCGGGCTTTAAATCTTGGGTTGCTCTTACAAATAACGTAAAGCTTACCTTTACGACGCACGATTTTACAATCTGGATGGCGACTTTTCGCACTTTTTAATGAGTTGAGAATTTGCATTTGATTTCCTTATTTTTTCGCCACTAAACTTGCCATACCTTTAAATTTATCGCTAAAGCGACTTGCACGTCCTTCACTATTTACCTCACGGCGTTTACCCGTATAAACAGGGTGAGAAGCGGAAGAAGTATCTAGCGTATAAAGCGGATATTCTTTGCCGTCTGTCCATTTCATAGTTTTTGTTGTTGCGGCACAAGAGCGAATAACCCAGCCTTGTTGTACGGAAGCATCATAAAAAAGCACTTCACGATAGTTTGTCGGATGAATCCCTTTTTTCATTTGAGTTGTCTCCTTTTGTATTTTGACCTGTTTCAAAATGGTTAATATCCATTTTTAAATTATGGGAATGCATCATACAGCAATTTTTATTTATTTCAATAAATTTTTTATGGTTTTGCGCAACTATTTTTTAACAATCAAAATTTTGCAAAAGAAACCAAAAACTCGACCGCTTTTTGTGGTAGGCTATGCCTGAAATTTTCTAGCTACCTTGGAGAAAGATCTATGGCAAAGCAACCTTTTTTAATCGCACCCTCCATTCTTTCTGCTGATCTCGCACGCCTTGGCGATGATGTGAAAGCAGTGCTTGAAGCGGGTGCAGACATCATCCATTTTGATGTGATGGATAACCACTTTGTTCCAAACTTAACTTTCGGGTCGGCTATTTGCCAAGCACTACGTGATTATGGCATTACCGCACCGATTGATGTGCATTTAATGGTAAAACCTGTTGAGCGTTTAATTCCTGATTTCGCCAAAGCAGGAGCGAATTACATCACCTTCCATCCTGAAGCAACCGACCATATCGACCGCAATTTACAGCTTATTCGTGATTTAGGTTGTAAATCTGGCTTGGTATTCAACCCCGCAACGCCATTGCATTATCTTGATTATGTGATGGATAAAGTGGATATGATTTTGTTGATGGGCGTGAACCCTGGTTTTGGCGGGCAGAAATTTATCCCTTCAACATTGGAAAAACTGCGTGAAGTGCGTAAACTTATTGATGCAAGCGGTTTAAATATTCGCCTTGAGGTAGATGGCGGTGTGAAAGTGGATAACATAGCAGAAATTGCCGAAGCAGGAGCAGATACCTTTGTGGCAGGCTCTGCGATTTTTGACCAGCCAGATTACCAAGCGGTTATTACTCAAATGCGAAAAGCTCTAGAAGGAAAATAGCAAAATAAATCGAAAAGAAATTTTTATGCGTGTGTGGATAATTTCTATTCATAATGGTAGAATACATTAATCCTCGCATACATAAAATGTAGGCAAACTTTTTTAATTCTTGTGTGTCTTAATGGTGTCTGGTTCGACCTATCTCTTTTAGGTTGCATTAAACAAAATTTCGATTACACTACTTAACTCTCGCATTCGCGATTTTATATAGGAAACCA
>NZ_JAHAHT010000112.1 GCF_018373095.1 Haemophilus parahaemolyticus | reverse complement strand
AATCAAACCATTTTCTATATTTTCATATTTTGACCTTTTAAGGAAAGTTTAATGCCTGTGGAAACCCGAACTCCAGCCGAACAGCCTCGCGAATTTGCTGCTATCGATCTTGGTTCGAATAGCTTTCATATGATTGTCGCTCGAATTGTAAACGGTTCAATTCAAGTGCTCTCTCGCTTAAAACGCCGTGTTCGACTAGCAGATGGATTAGATGAAAATCGTATTTTAAATCAAGACGCAATGGATCGCGGACTGGCTTGTTTATCGCTTTTTGCAGATCGCTTGCAAGGTTTTTCAGCTGAAAATGTGAAAGTAGTCGGCACTTATACCCTCCGTCGTGCATTAAACAATAATGAGTTTTTGAAACAGGCTCAAGCTGTATTTCCTTTCCCTATTCAAATTATTTCAGGGCAAGATGAAGCTCGTCTTATCTATTCAGGCGTCAGCCATACCCAACCTGAAAAAGGCAGAAAATTAGTGGTGGATATTGGTGGTGGTTCAACTGAAATGACCATTGGTGATGATTTCACGCCCATTCGTGCCGAAAGCCGACATATGGGCTGTGTGAGTTTTGCTAAGCGCTTTTTCCCTCAAGGAAAGCTAAGCGAAGCACGCTTTCAATCAGCGTATCAGCTGGCGATGGAAAAATTAGAAGATTTAGAAACCGAATATTGTTCACTTGGATGGCAACATGTGTTGGGATCATCTGGCACAATCAAAACCGTTTCTAAAGTGTTAATTTCAAACGGTTTTCGTGATGGTTTGATTACCGAAAAACGCTTAAAAAACATTATTCAAGCCTGCCTAAAATTTGATTCACTAAAAGAAATTCAGCTTAAAGGTTTGATTGAAGAACGAGCTGATGTGCTTGTGCCAGGTTTGGCGATTTTATTGGCATTATTCCACACGTTCAAAATTGAAAGTATGCGTTATTCCGATGGAGCATTACGTGAAGGATTGATGTACGGCTTGGAAAAATATTTCCAAGTGGACGACATTCGCCAACGTACTGCACAGGCGTTAGCCATTCAATTCAATATTGATAAAGCTCAAGCTCACCGCGTTGAACATACAGCACTTTCGCTGTTTGACCAAGTGAAAACGTGGAAAAATCGCCATCAAGCAGTAGAGCTTCGTGAGTTGATCAAATGGGTAAGTTTATTGCACGAAATCGGGATCGTCATTAACCACAATAACGTAAACAAACATTCGGCATATATTATTTCAAATGCAACGCTAGCAGGATTTGATGATGAACAGCAAGAGTTATTGGCGACACTAATGCGTTTCCATCTGAAAGTCTTTAAAAAAAGTGATTTACGTAGTACCAGCCGTTATCAGTATCAAGATATTTTAACCTCATTGCGATTGCTTCGTTTAGCGGTGTTATTCAACCGTTCACGCCAAGCAAGCGTGATGCCAAAAGAGTTGAAATTACAAATTGACCAAAATGATTGGGCGTTGCAGTTTGAGGCAGATTATTTAGCTCAAAATCCATTAGTTCAAGCGGATTTATTAGATGAGCAAAAACAGTTGGCAATGATTGATCTCAAACTTAATTTCACATAAAGAACAAATATAATTTAAAAGGTATAACTTTTAACAGTTTTATAGCTATTTTGTTTACTATACCCAATAATTCAGAAAATTAAAAAAGGCGGAGTAACTCCGCCTTTTTGCCATTAGAGAAAATTATTGTTTTTGACCACCGAAAACGGCTTGATATTTATCAATATCAATATTATCAAATTTGCCTAATTTTCCAGTTTTTTCTGGAGATGTTCTTACATCTAGCTCACCTACCGCCTCAGAATAATCTTTTCCAGCATATTTAATATTATAGCCACCGATGCCAATTTGCTCTTTTCCTCGTTCAAAAGAAACATCTGATCCATGATGTGGATTGAAACCAACAAGCACAACATCCCCTATTGTCTTACTATTAATTTCCCCTCTTAGAGAACCTTTAGATTCGTTAGATAAATCAATGTTAAGCTTTATCTTACCATCTTCACGTGGTGACATAAGGAGTCTATCTCCATTATATGCGGCTGCCACGAGTGAACCTTGATAGGTAACCCTGCCATCATTACGCATAATCATATCATGAACGCCATTTTCATATTCACCTAATGATTTGTCTGGAATATAACCTGTATAGAAACCAGCTGTTGTAAGTGAATTAAGATCAGCTACAGGTGCCATCGGATTGCCTGTCACCATCCCGTAACTTGAATAAGGCTGATTAACAAACACATAATCAATTTCTTTACCGTTTTCTTTACCGTTTTCTTTACCGTTTACGGTGGTTTTACCTTTGTGTAAACCTAATGAATTCTTAGAAAGAGTATTTAAATCAAGAATCCCTTCGCCTAAAGGCTTATCATCAGATAATAGGCTAAATATATAATAAGGTTTGTCAGAATCAGAATCAGATTCACGAGCTTCATTTAAATCCACATTACGCCATTGTCCATCAGGCAATGTAGATGTAGCAATAAAATCATAATCTTTTGGCGTAATTACACTAACTGTTGGCTTAGTCGGCGGAACAACAATGTTTAAATCACTATTATCGCCATTTGCTCCTAGCACGGTTGGTTTTGTTGGTTGAGCTTCCTGACTTGACTGTTCTGGTTGAGACAGATTACTCGATTGTTCTGGTTGAGACGGATTACTTGATTGTTCTGGTTGAGACAGATTACTTGATTGTTCTGGTTGAGACAGATTACTTGATTGTTCTGGTTGAGACAGATTACTTGATTGTTCTGGTTGAGACGGATTACTTGATTGTTCTGGTTGAGACGGATTACTTGATTGTTCTGGTTGAGACGGATTACTTGATTGTTCTGATTTCTCTGTTTTTTCAGACTGAGAAGACTTAATTGGCTCTTCTCGTTTTTCTAGTTGAGAAGATCGAACAGGTGTTGATTGTGAAGCTGTAGCAGAACTATCAGAATTTGAACCACAGCTAGTTATACCTAAAGATACTAAAATCGCAAGAGCTGTTGTCTTAAAAGTTGGTTTCATAGATTTTCCTTAATTTAAGAGAAAAAGGGAGTGTTTTTATTAACATTTTCAAAAATAATAAAATAGGAAAAAACGTAAAATAATACCACTCTTAGTATTTCAGAAACATGTAATAAGTTTACTCAATTATAACAAAAAAATAAATGTATTCAAAACCGCTTTTTATCATGTTATGCTTTGATAAAAATTCTTTTTATTTATAGCATTCCTTTATTTTTAAAGTATTTATTTGTCAATTATTTTCAAACCAACTTTCTAAAATTAAACAAGCCGAAATTGAATCTACTTTATCTTTTTTCAGTGCTTTATAGCCACCACGTGCGAAAATTTCTGATTTAGCTTCCGCCGTGGTTAAACGCTCATCTTGCAATTCAACAAGTAAATTAAAACGTCCATTTAAACGATTGGCGAATGTTTTAGCTCGTTGGGTAAGGGGCTGTTCTGTACCATCCATATTTAGCGGTAGGCCAACAACTAAAAGATCAGGTTTCCATTCTTGTATGACTTTACCAATTACATCCCAATTTGGAATGCCATCTTGTGCTTTGAAAGAAGGCAAACCTTGTGCAGTGCCTGTAATGCTTTGCCCAACGGCACAACCGATGCTATAAGTGCCAAAATCAAAGGCTAAAACGGTTTTTGTCATTTATGTTATTCCTTGTTTATTTTTAATAATTGTCGGTAATAATCCCACGCAAAATATCGACCAGGATCTTGTTTTCGACCAGGTGAAATATGTTGATGTCCTGTAATTCGATCATCGCTAATGGCTGGATAAGCGGTCTGAATTGCTTGGGTTAATGCCACTAAGCTTTCATATTGAGATTGAGTAAAGGGCTGATTGTTTGAGCCTTCAAGCTCAATACCAATCGAAAATTCATTGCACTTTTCACGCCCTTCAAAATTCGATAATCCCGCGTGCCACGCCATATCGTTAAAATTCACATATTGAGTAATTTCACCTTGTCGGTTAATCAAACAATGGGCAGAAACACGTAAATCTTTAATCTCTTGGAAATAGGGATGGGCATTCGGATCAAGCTTGCCTTGGAAAAAATCATCAATAAAATGCTCTCCAAATTGTTCAGGTGGTAAGCTAATGTAATGAATGACCAAAAGCGAAATATCATCAATATTCGGGCGAGAGTTAAAGTAAATTGAAGGCACTTGTTTTTGATAAACTAAACTGCCATTTTTTAAGGTTAAATTCATAATGCTTGCCATGAAGTATCAATAACTTAATAAGAAAATTGTCATAAAATACCTGATTATTTCAGCAAGGTAAATAACCAGACAAGAAGTTAAACTATTCTTTGTTTTTTATCAAATTTCGCTTTTTAACTACTCTCTAAACGCACAGATTTTCTTCCGCTGGTAATGTTCAGGGCGATAGTTCAAGTGAGAGACCTTGATCGTCCATTGCAGCTAGTAGGACGTCAGCAGAGTTGTTGATGCATAATGATGGGTTTTGGCACAATCGTTTGATTGGCATGGGTAGTGAGTTTCCCCAGATTTCTCAAGCTATTGGTATAGCAGAAGCAGCAGAATTAGGCGTGTTAGGATGGCTAAAATCACAAAAATAGCAAAAGCGGCTTAAAAATAAGCCGCTTTTCATCATTATTTCCCTGCAAAAACTTTAATTTGCTCTGCCCCTAAATGTCCTGGTACGGTTTTTTTCAGGTTTAGATCGCTATCTAAAAAGAGATTGAACGGATAGCCACGCACTCTTGCTTTGTCAATGATTTCGCCTTTTTCATCTAAAAGCACCGTGATATTTTTATATTCCAATCCTTTGTACCATTCAATAAAATCAGCGGTGTCTTTTTCGCCTTTGTGATCGGGCGAAACAATGGTAATCACTTCAAAATTGCGATCTTTTTCCGCACTTAAATCATCAATTTCAGCTAATCCCGCCAAGCAAATTGGACACCAAGATGCCCACATTTTTACATACACGGGTTTGCCTTTATATTGGCTTAAAGTAACTGGCTGATTGTTTAAATCTTTGAGTTGCACATCCGCCAAATTAGTTTGTGCGAAAGCGTTTAGGCTGAATGCCATTAGAAAGATTGATAGTAGTTTTTTCATTGCTTTTTTCCTTTTATAGATTTCTTTTGTTGAGGTTATGTCTTACGAAAAATTATTCGTAATTAATAAAATACCCATCACGATAATTAAAATTCCGCCACCGATTTTAAATTTGTCTAAGTGTTTATTTAACCCTTTAGCACGTTTGAGCAAGCTGTCAGATAAGAACGAAAACAGTACAAAAGGCGTTGCTAAACCAAGTACATAAACAAACATCATTGATGCACCGTAAAGTGCGGATCCTTCATCGCCTGATAACGCTAACACAGAAGCCAGAATCGGGCCAATACAAGGTGTCCAACCAAGACTAAAGGTTAAACCAAG
>NZ_JAHAHT010000111.1 GCF_018373095.1 Haemophilus parahaemolyticus | reverse complement strand
AAAGCCGTTGATATGCTGCAAGACGGCGAACAAAGCGACTGGTCGATGTTCCTTTATAGCCTACTCATTATTTTACGTGAAGGCTTGGAAGCCTTGCTCATCGTCGCAGCAATTGTAGCTTATATGGCGAAAAACAATCATCACGACAAACTGCCTATCATTCGCCAATCGGTTTACCTGGCATTAGTAGCTAGCGTGGTAACTGCCTTTATCTTCCAGCTTATTTTTGAAAATTCAGGGCAAAATCGCGAATTGCTCGAAGGTTTCACGATGATCATCGCCGTGTTTATGCTCTTTAGTATGAGCTACTGGCTACTCTCCAAAGTGGAAGCTCAAAACTGGAAACGCTACCTTGAAGGCAAACTATCCACTGCTCTCACCGCAGGCTCACTCTTCGGTTTATGGCTCACCAGTTTCCTAGCAGTCTATCGAGAAGGAGCGGAAACCGTGCTGTTCTATTATGCACTCATTGGCGATGCCAAAAGTGCGGTCAGTCTCGCCTATCTTTTCGCAGGCTTTGTAAGCGGTGCAATTTTGCTCGCAATTTGCTACTTCATTATGCGTTATAGCGTGGTGAAATTGCCGCTCAAACCGTTCTTTATGTTCACAGGTTCGTTTATGTATTTAATGGCTTTTGTGTTCGCTGGTAAATCGGTATTAGAACTGATTGAAGGCAAATTATTCGAACCAACTTTAGTTGCCAACGTGCCAGAACTTTCGTGGCTCGGTATTTATCCTTACGTCGAAACTCTTGTTCCACAAGCGATCTTAATCCTAGCCGCAATTTTTGCGTTGTTTGTAATGAAATATCAGAGCAAAAAAGGGAATTAGGTTTAAATCAACGAAAATGTAGGGGCAAATCACATTTTCCTCACAATTAACTACTTTCAGGAGAGAAACTATGAAAAAAGTACTTTTTGCTACAACATTACTCGCTGGAATGTTTTCTGCTTCATCAGCAAATGCCTTCCAAGAATATCCGATCGGTGAAGCCGTGACGATGAACGAAATGGAAATCGCCGCAGTGTATCTCAAACCAATCGATATGG
The DNA here is from genome assembly GCF_018373095.1 of Haemophilus parahaemolyticus. GTDB lineage: Bacteria > Pseudomonadota > Gammaproteobacteria > Enterobacterales > Pasteurellaceae > Haemophilus_A > Haemophilus_A parahaemolyticus_A. The sequence goes on along the minus strand of NZ_JAHAHT010000111.1, from coordinate 4,478 downwards.
AACCACGCGGAATGGGCTTACCTGCTGCGAAATCTGACATCCACTTAGAAGCCGACATCCACGCTGTGAAAGGCAACAAAAACGGCTTCGGTGAAGGCGAATGGATGCCATACTTAACCATCAACTATACTTTAGTGAACACTGACACAGGTGCAAAACAAGAAGGCACATTTATGCCAATGGTAGCAGGCGATGGCCCACACTATGGTGCGAACGTGAAAATGATGGGCGTGGGTAACTACAAATTAACCTACCACGATCCTCCATCAAAAGCTGGTATGCACCGCCACACCGATGAAGAAACTGGCGTAGGCCGCTGGTGGAAACCATTTGATGTGAGTTATGAGTTTAAATTTACTGGCATCAAATAACCCCGTAGGGTGTGTGAATTACAGGTAATTCACGCACCATTTTTAATCTTTTGCGTGCGTGGAATTTTATTCCACACACCCTACAAAAAAATTGTTTTCTGCTATGACCTACTTCTTCATCTTCCTACTCCAATCCTTATTGCCAATTTCACTTTTACTCGGGGCTTCGTGGGCAATTAAAAAAAGCACAATTTCCCCTAAAACACTTATCTGGCTCAGTCTTTTCGGCTTGGCTTTTGGCGTTGTCTTGCGGTTAAATCTGCCGAATGGACAAGTGCCGAACCTCATTCTTATCCTTGGCTTTTTAATCGCATTTTTTCTTTTTGCCATTAGCCAAGGCGTCCAATCAACCAAAATCACAGCATTTTGGCAATTTATTTTAATGCTCATTGCAGGGGCAACTTGGGCGAACGATCCGAATATCACCGCGCTTACCAACATTGATGTGATCAACACCGACTTTATTTTGAACCTAAGTGCGGTACTTTTTGGCATTATTTTTTGTTTTGCAGCTTCGGCTTGGCTTTATTTTTTACTTAAACAGCAACAAAAAACACAAGGCAAATCCACCGCACTTTTAGCCTTGATCTTTTTGCTTTTTATCGCCTTAATTCTACCGCTTGTGGCTGAATTATTGCTCACGCTGATGAAACTACAGCTTATCGAACTCACTAAACCACGTTTAAGCTTTGTCGCAAAATCGGGCAAAATCACCGTATGGCTGAATGCGATTTGTGTGGTTTTAATGGCAATAATTTTGGCTATCTTTACTATTCAAACCTATGTTAAACGCCTAAAACACGCCAATACAGAAAGCGATCCAATTGAAAAACGCAAAAAACTCGCCTTGGTGCAGATTTCCAAACGATTAATCGGCTGGGGCGTTTTCGGGATTTTATGGGTGAGCGCAAGCCAGCTTTATTGGGAAAAAGTAGCATCACAACCACCGCAACTTTCCGAAGCTGTACCTGTGCAACTCAATGAAAAAGACGAAGTGCATTTAGCTCTTGAACCACTTAAAGATGGCAAATTGCACCGTTTTGTGTGGATTGCAGACGATGGTAAAGCAGTGCGATTTTTCATCATCAACCGCCAACCAAGCAAAGTGAGTATGGCGGCAGTATTTGATGCTTGCTTGCTCTGTGGCGACCAAGGTTACGTGATGCAAGGCAACCAAGTGGTGTGCGTGGGCTGCGGTGTGCATATGTTCATTCCATCCATCGGCAAACCGGGGGGCTGCAACCCTGTGCCGATTGAAGATTGGCTACAAACCGACAACGAAATTATCATTTCTCGCAAAAGCTTGGAAGACGGCCTGAACCTATTCAGCACCATTGTAGAAATTGATGTGCAAGATCCGATTAGCGGAGCGAAACTCAAAAACACCAAAACTGAGTTCAAATATAGCCACGAAGGGCACACATATTTCTTTGAAAACGAGAAAAATCTCGATCAATTCCGTGATAACCCTGAAAAATATCTCGGTAACAAAGAGAGTGAGAGTAAGGGGGAATAATGCTGACACGAATGTTATTTCAATCTTGGCGGTTTGGCTTAAAACGTAAATTGCTCGCCATTATTACGATTTTCTTGGCGGCTGGCTTGGTCTCTGCCCTGCTTGCGGTCTCCATTGATATTGGCGACAAAATGGCGAAAGAGCTGAAATCTTATGGGGCGAATATTTTAGTCGAACCTGCCAGCAATGCAGCATTGCCTGATGAATTAAGCCACAACTCATCCCTTTCCAGCCAAGATTTTTTGGATGAAAAAGAGCTGCCGAATATCAAAGATATTTTCTGGCGAAACAATATTGTCGGCTTCGCCCCGCTGCTTTCTGCCAACGTACAAGCGGTTAAATTCGCAGATTATTCTGCAAATTCACCTACAAAATCACCTGCTCTTTCAGCGAAAACTATTAACGTGTTGGGGACGTTTTTCGATCACCAAATCGCTATTCCTGATGAAGATGATTACCACACAGGACAACGTATCATCAGCCCATTTTGGAAAGTGAACGGCGAATGGGTGGACGACTTTAGTGGCGAGTTTGGCGAGTTCATCCCAGCCTTAGCTGGCGAACAACTTGCCAAGGCAAACGGTTGGCAGATTGGCGATAAATTAACGCTCAGTTACACCAATGAGAACAATGAAACGCAGAAAAGATCTGTGGAAATTAAGGGCATTTTAAGCACTGGCGGCACAGAAGATAATCAACTTGTGATGCCATTAAACTCTGTGCAAACTTTGCTCGGTTTGGAAGGAAAAGTACAATCTGTGCGCGTGTCGGCACTCACCGTGCCTGAAAACGATCTTTCCCGCAAAGCACGTGCCAATACGGATGCCTTAGATGCAGAAGAGTACGACCGCTGGTATTGCACAGCTTATGTATCGTCCATTTCGCATCAGTTGGAAGAAGCAATTTCGGGGGCAATTGTTCGCCCTATTTGGCAAGTGGCAGCCTCTGAAGGCGTTGTAATTGGCAAAATTCAGCTCTTACTTGCCGTGGTGACTGTGGCGGCATTAATCGCAGCAGCAATGGGAATTGCATCGCTAATGAGTGCAGGTATTATTGAACGTTCCAAAGAGATTGGCTTGATGAAAGCACTTGGTGCTTATCAGTGGCAAATCACGTTGCTGTTTTATTGCGAATCGGTGCTCAGTGCGTTGGTTGGTGGGGTGCTTGGCTGCATTGCTGGCTGGGGCTTGGCAAAATTTATCGGTGCTGCATTGTTCGGTGCCCCACTGGATTTCGCTTGGATTGTTGTACCTTGCGTGTTGGTGCTTTCAATGCTGATTGCCGTAATCGGAACGTGGTTCCCTGCACATAAAATCGCAAAACTTTACCCTGTGGAGGTGCTCTATGGTAGAGCATAAAAAAGCAGACAATAAAGTAGCAAATCACAGTATGTTTTGGCGATTGATTTTCCGTGCTCTACGCCTTAGATTACAACGCGTGTTGATTATTTTCACCGCACTCACCGTGGGGGCGAGCATCGTGACGGCGATGTCGGCGGTTTACTTCGACATCAACACCAAAATGAGCCAAGAACTCCGGACCTTCGGGGCAAATTTCTATATTGGTTCAGCCGATGGCGGAATGATCAACGAAACCGAACTCAACACCATTTTGCAAAATGCACCAAGCGACTTAGTGACCGCATCCAGCCCTTATCTTTACGGCGTAGCACGCAGCGATTTGGAAAAAATCGTGTTAATGGGCGTGAACTTTGATGCAATGCGAACCCTTGCACCTTACTGGCAAATAACGGGCTCGGCAATCAATGTGAACTTTGACGATCGCAATGCGATGATCGGCAAAACGCTCGCCGAACGGTTGCATTTAAAAGTGGGCGACAGCATTCAGCTTTCCAAAAATGCCGTCGAAAAACATCGATTCACCGTCAAGGCTATTGTGGAAGCGGGCGATGCTACCGACAATATGCTGCTCGTCAATCTCGCCTTTGCCCAAAATTGGCTAGAAAAAGAAGGCTTGGCGAATAATGCGTTGCTGAACGTGAAAAATGAGCAAGGCGTAAACCAAGCGGAGCAATTCGCCGAACAAATTATGCAACAGCACCCTGATTTAACCGCTCGCCCAATCCGTAAAGTCTCCGCTTCCGAAGGGTTGATTTTAGATAAAATCAAAGGCTTAATGGGTTTGATTTCGCTGGTTATTTTGGTGCTTGCGACCCTTTGCGTGAACACCACACTGATTGCGATTGTGGGCGAACGCGCCAAAGAGCTCGCACTTCAAAAAGCCTTGGGGGCGAAAAAATCCGACATCATCCGCCAAATCAGCACCGAGATTTTCATCATCACAAGCGGTGCAATTATTGCAGGGCTTTGCTTGGGCTATTTGCTCGCACAAGTGCTCGGCTTAACGGTGTTTAAATCCTACATTGATATGCGCTTGCCCGTGTTACCGATTACGATTGTATTGTCGTTGTTGGTGGCGTTCGTGGCGGTGATTATCCCAACGCATAGAGCGTTGAATATTAATATGGCGAATGTTTTAAAAGGTGAGTAGGGTGTATATGAAATGGAACATTTCACGCACGTATTCGTTTTATGCGAGCGTGGATTTTCAATTCACATACCCTACTAGTA
>NZ_JAHAHT010000110.1 GCF_018373095.1 Haemophilus parahaemolyticus | reverse complement strand
TAATTATAATATAATGCGCTTAAGGTAAAAAATTTACAAAAAACAAATACGGCGTTAATAAATAAAGTTTATACTAATAATCACAGCAGAAAAATACAAACACTGAAATAAAATTCATAATACCCCTTCCTTTATAAAAGAATGATTTTGGTAAAAAAATGTTAACAAAAAATAAATATCAAGTTAATAAATAAAGCTTATACTAATAACTGCAAACAAGAAATACACAAACCCCAAAAAAAATTCATAATACCTTCCTAAAAAGCCGGGCCGACCACCCGGCTTTTACCCTGCTTAAAAATAAGGCGGAATTCAGCTTTTTAAAATAACGCAAACGATCTGTTAATGCGTTTGCCTGCTGCCAATTTTTTTGATTTAGCGTTTCTTCTAATTCAATTAAAACTTTTTTCTGCTCTGCTTTGATCTGTTTTAGAAAGTGGATTAAAGCCTCTTCATCTTTTTTATGTTCAATGCTTTCAAGGGTTTCATGCCATTCCATCTGTTGCATCAAGAATTCAACATCTCGCATACTTTTTTCTTCGAGGTTTTTCTCTACCCCCGTTTCAATCTTAATAATCTCTTCGGCACGCAAAATTGGATCTTTCAGCACATTTAATGCTTGGTTTACATCAGCCGATTTTTCAATTGCAATACGTTGCTCGGCTGTAGAGCTGCTTGCGAAGTTATCTGGGTGAAGCTCTTTTTGTAGCTCTAAATAACGGGCAGAAAGTGCTACTTGGTCAATTTGAAACTGCACGGGCAAACCGAAAAGTAAAAAAGCGTTAGTCATTTTCTTACCCCTTACACATTAAAACTCTCACCACAACCGCATTCATTTTTTACATTTGGGTTGCTGTATTTAAAGCCTTCATTTAAGCCTTCTTTCACAAAATCTAACTCCGTGCCATCAAGGTAAGTGAGGCTTTTTTCGTCCACAATCACTTTTACGCCATGTTGCTCGAATATTTGATCGTCTTCATTTAATACATCAACGAATTCCAACACATACGCCAATCCTGAACAGCCCGAGGTTTTCACGCCTAAGCGTAAGCCAATGCCTTTACCACGATTTTCAAGGAAAGTACGCACGCGGTTTGCGGCGGTTTCTGTTAATGTAATTGCCATAATCTATTCCTAATATCTTAAATGAAGAAAATCATATTTTACGAAACATTGTAGTGTGTGAAACATTGTTTCACACACGAAAGGCGTGTGTCGGCAAGCTGACACCCCTACAAAATACAAGCGGTCTTAATTCGCAAAATTTTTGCAAAATCAACCGCTTGTTAAATTATTTACCTTGTTTTTCTTTGTAATCTGCGATTGCTGCTTTGATTGCATCTTCTGCAAGAATTGAGCAGTGAACTTTCACAGGCGGTAATTCTAGCTCTTCTGCGATGTCGCTATTTGTAATTGCACCCGCTTCTTCTAAAGATTTACCTTTTACCCATTCAGTAATCAGTGAGCTTGAAGCGATTGCAGAACCACAACCGTAGGCTTTAAAGCGTGCATCTTCGATAATGCCAGCATCGTTTACTTTGATTTGTAAGCGTAAGATGTCACCACACGCAGGTGCACCAACCATACCTGTACCGATGTCTGATGCTTCTTTGTCGAATGTACCTACATTACGCGGATTTTCGTAGTGATCGATTACTTTTTCACTGTATGCCATTTTATATTTTCCTCTATTTAGTTCCCCTCTTTAGTAAAGAGGGGGTAGGGGAGATTTGTCCGATGTTGATATTTTTTCAAATCTCCCTCAATCCCTCTTTAATAAAGAGGGAAGTTGATCTTATTAGTGGTGATTCCACTCAATTTTACTTAAATCTACGCCTTCTTTGAACATTTCCCAAAGTGGAGAAAGATCACGTAATTTCACAATCGCTTTTTTCACTAATTCGATAGTGTAGTCAATTTCTTCTTCCGTTGTCCAACGACCTAATGTGAAGCGAATTGAGCTGTGAGCTAATTCATCATCACGACCGATAGCACGTAACACATAAGAAGGCTCTAAACTTGCAGAAGTACAAGCTGAACCAGATGAAACTGCAATGTCGCGTAATGCCATCATTAATGACTCACCTTCTACGAAGTTGAAGCTAATGTTTAAGTTTGAGCCTACACGTTTACCTGGTTCCATTGAGCCGTTTACATACACTTCTTCAATATCTTTGAAGCCGTTATATAGGCGATCACGTAACTTGGTTAAGCGTGCCATTTCTTCGGTCATCTCTTCTTTTGCGATACGGTATGCTTCACCCATCCCCACAATTTGGTGAACTGGCAATGTACCTGAACGCATACCACGCTCGTGACCACCACCGTGAATAATTGCTTCTAAACGCACACGAGGTTTACGGCAAACGTATAAACCGCCGATACCTTTTGGTCCGTATAATTTGTGGCTTGAGAATGACATTAAATCTACTTTTAATTCGTGAACATTTACTGGCACTTTACCCACAGATTGCGTTGCATCAACGTGGAAAATGATTTTATTAGCACGGCAGATTTCACCGATTGCCGCGATGTCTTGAATCACACCCATTTCGTTATTCACGTGCATAACAGAAACCAAGATAGTATCTGGACGAATAGCTGCTTTGAATTTTTCTAAATCGAGCAAGCCATCTTCTTCTGGGTCTAAGTAAGTCACTTCAAAGCCTTCGCGCTCTAACTGACGGCAAGTATCTAACACCGCTTTGTGTTCAGTTTTCACGGTAATAATGTGCTTACCTTTAGTTTGGTAGAAGTGTGCCGCACCTTTAATTGCAAGGTTATCTGACTCGGTTGCACCTGAAGTGAACACGATTTCGCGTGCATCAGCACCAATTAAGTCTGCGATTTGGTTACGTGCAACATCAACCGCTTCTTCTGCTTCCCAGCCAAATTTGTGCGAACGTGAAGCAGGGTTACCAAAGATGCCATCTTTGGTCATATATTGCATCATTTTTTGGGCAACGCGTTCGTCCATTGGCGTAGTTGCCGCATAATCTAAGTAAATAGGTAATTTTACTGACATTTTTTAAGTTACTCCTAACTCGCTACAAGCGGTTATTTTTAATGAAATCTTTGCTTATATTTTAGTGCTGATGCGGATGCTCGTGGCAATGAGACTTACCACAATCGTGATCCGCATTTTCTTGAACTAAATCGTCAAGCGACACGGTGTTTAAGAACTGCCCGATTTGATCTTCTAAACGTTCCCAAAGCGTATGAGTTAAGCAGCGAGAATCGTTACGGCAATTACCACTTCCCTTACATTTAGTCACGTCCACATTTTCGTTCACTGCCGCAATAATCATCCCAACGGTAATCTCTTTCGGCTCTTTTTCGAGCTTATAACCGCCACCTGGTCCACGTACGCTATACACAATACCTTCACGGCGAAGCTGTGCAAAAAGCTGCTCTAAATAAGAAAGTGAGATAGCTTGACGATCTGCAATATCCGCAAGACTGACAGGCTCTTTTTTACCGTGAATGGCAATATCTAAAATTGCCGTCACCGCATAACGCCCTCTTGACGTTAATCTCATAAATTCGCCCTCATTTAATTAAAAATCCAATCAAAGATTGGAAGTGCTTGAATTTTGATGGAGTTGACTATTTTAGTCAAGTATATTGAACAGTTTTAAACTTATCATTTTAAAAGGTTTCACCAAATGATAAGGAATTTCCCTACTATTATAGAGGTTTTGAAGGCAAATTTAAACTTAAAACGAAATAGAAAAGTAGGCAGAAGTTCCCTTTCAACTGGTCGGAACACTTGTTTGATCTCCCTTTTTGAGTTGCAATCAATCATTTCACTTCGTAGAATTCCCGCCAATTTTTTCCCTCTATAATATTTCTATTTTAAGATTTCAAAAGGACAATTCATGGCTAAATTTACCAAAACATTACTTGCTTCAACATTAACTTTAGTAGCAGGCGGTGTAAATGCAGCAGCATTCCAATTAGCAGAAGTTTCAACATCAGGTTTAGGTACTGCTTATGCGGGAGCAGCTGCAGCAGCTGACAATGCATCAGTTATTGCAACAAACCCTGCGTTAATGAGTAAGTTTGATCGTGTAGAGATTTCAGCTGGTGGTGTAGTGGTTGATGCAAAAATTAATGTAAATGGTACTTTCGGTCACATTTACAATGCCTCTCAAAATAATATTATTCCTCGTGCACTCGTGCCAAATCTATATGCTACTACACCAATTAATGATCGTTTCTCAATTGGTGGGGGAATGAATGTAAACTACGGCTTAAAATCTCGTTTCTCACCAGATTACAATGCGGGAATATTTGGCGGTAATACCGAATTAAAAGCTGTTAATTTAAACTTAAGCAGTGCTTATAAAGTTGGTTATGGATTGAGCGTAGGCACAGGCTTAAATGCTATTTATTCTGAAGCTGAAGTAGTTCGCCATTTAGGTGCTGCAGGTAAATTATTATCTTCAAGTTTAACAACAAACCCAGCTATTGCTACTTTACTTGCAACAAATCCTTCTTTAGCTGTGCCACTCACTAATGCTGCTGCAACTTTAAATACAATGAACAATAGCACTGAAGTTTCACGTTTAAGTGGCGATAAATGGAGCTTTGGTTGGAATGCAGGTTTACTTTATGAAATCAATGAAAGAAACCGAATTGGTGTAGCCTATCATTCAGCTGTAAATGTGAAATTTAAAGGGCAATATTCAAATGCTTTCCCAATGGCCTTAAATCCATTAATTTCTAAATTGTCTACTTTAGGTATACAATTGCCTGTTAGCGTAGCCACTGCAGGACAAGAAATCCCTGGTAGTTTAACACTTCACTTGCCAGCATATTGGGAATTCTCTACTTATCACAAATTAACAGATAAGTTAGCAGCACAATTTAGCTACAAATATACAGAGTGGGAGCGTTTCGCTAGCCTAGATGCTTATGGTAATACGGGTAATAAATTATTTAGCAAAATCGAGAACTATAGCAGTGCTTCACGTGTAGCCTTAGGTCTTTCATATGATGTAGATAAAGCATTAACTTTACGCGTTGGTCTTGCTCATGATGAAAATGCAAGCGTTAACAATCCATCTATTTCAATTCCAGATACTGACCGCACTTGGTATAGCTTAGGTATGACTTATCGCTTCACTCCAAATCTTTCAACAGATGTTGGTTTTGCCCATCTTCGTGGATCAAATAACCGCTTTGTAGAAGATAAGCATGGTGTATTTAATGTCAAATCAAGAGCTAACTTATATGGTGTAAATGTAAATTACGCTTTCTAATTTACTCAAATTTAACATAGTATTGCAAAACAAGGGCGTGTAAACTTATTACATGCCCTTTTTTAGGATCTCTTTTATTATGACGATTTGCTATCAATATTACCCCTCTCCCGTTGGCAATCTGCTCTTACTCGCGAAAGAAACAGGGCTAATTGCTATTGAGTTTAACGAAGAACAGTCTACCACTGAGATTGAAAATTTCATTCCCGTTAGCAATACAAGCGGTGCAATTTATGAAATCTTTTGCAAAACACGCGAAATTTTAGACCGCTATTTTCAAGGCGAAAAGCTCGATTTTCAGCATTTAGATTTTCTTACCCCGCAAGGTACCGCATTCCAACAATCGGTTTGGAAAATCCTCCGCCAAATTCCCTACGGCACAATTACTAGC
>NZ_JAHAHT010000109.1 GCF_018373095.1 Haemophilus parahaemolyticus | reverse complement strand
GTACATAAGAAGATGTAATACCTTGGCGCACCATGTCCGTAGCACTTATAGTGGGACCGGCATAGATATAGCTTTGCTTCTTATTTTTACCTCCTCGCTAATCTTTAGCACGCTGTTCGGCTAATTGGCGTTGTGTTTCAGCGTCATTAAACCACGCTTGTGCCTCTTGAGATTGCTGGAATGCATCAATCGCATTCACATCAATATAGATGATATTCATCCATAAACGTGAAGATGGGCTGTAAGGGCTTGCCCCTTCTGCATTCGCTGGGAAAAGTGCGTGAATTGGATTAAGACCGATAAAATCGCCACCTTTTTCAGCTACTTTGGTTAAGAATACTTTGAGATCACTGAAATCGCCAATTCCCCAGTTTTGCTCTGAACGTAAGGTGTAAAGCTGTAAAATTGCTCCCCATAATTTTTGATGAGCTTGCAACTCTTTGGGTTGGAACGCGGTTTCTGGTGTTACAATTACACGGCAATGATACGCTGCTTTTGCGGTGTGAAGAGAAAGCTCGTGATAGCCTAGAGGTAAATTACTCGGCAAGTTAATCGCATTACGTTTTACTTTACCCGCAAGCACCTCGCCATTTTCAAGCGTAAGTTGCCAGTGAGCCTGCAAGTCTTGATTGCTGTTTGCAATATGTAGTGGAATATAGACCGCTTGTCCTGCCTTTACCACTTTAACAAGTGGTAGAATTTGGCGACTTTTTGGCGAGCCAAGGCGTTTCGCGATTTTTTGGTAAACTTCCGAGCTTGCATAACGACGGCGACCATATTCATCGAAGAAATAAGTGTTTAAATAGGGGTGAGTTTGTTTCATTTGCTTTTCCTAAATATAAATATATCGTACCGTAGGGTGTGTGAAACGAAGCTTCACACACGCAAGCGGTTTATTTTTCATAAAAATTGACAAAGCGTGCGTGGATTTTTCAAATCCACGCACGCCACGTTTTCTATCCTTTTACCCCACCAGCTGTGAGACCGCCAACTAACCAACGTTGTGCCAAAATAAACACAAGGGTAATTGGAATCGCTGAAAGGATTGCCGCTGCTGCGAAGTCGCCCCAGAGGTAATTTTGTGGGTGAAGATATTGTTGCATTCCCACTGCTAAAGTGTAGTTGTCTACATCACGTAATAAGAGGGAGGCAACAGGGACTTCAATGATAGAGGAAATAAATGCGAGAATAAATACTACCGCTAAAATTGGCACAGAAAGTGGCAATAAAATCAAGCGGAAAGTTTGCCACGGGGTTGCACCATCAAGAGCCGCGGCTTCTTCCAATGATTTATCAATGGTTTCAAAGTAGCCTTTGATTGTCCAAACATGCATTGCGATCCCGCCAAGGTAAGCAAAAATCACGCCGCCGTGGGTATTCAAGCCTAAAAATGGAATGTAGTCGCTCAAGCGATCAAATAAAGCATACAACGCCACAAGAGAAAGCACTGCAGGGAACATTTGGAAAATCAGCATTGATTTTAAAAGTAGGCTTTTTCCCACAAAGCGTAAGCGTGCAAAGGCATAAGCTGCAGTAGTGGAAAGCATGAGTGTAATAATTGCGGTAATGCCCGCGACTTTCACAGAGTTCCAAAGCCAAAGTAAAACTGGGAATGGTGGTGGTGTTACCGTACCATCAGCATGCGTTACACTAAAACCAAGTGCTAATTTCCAGTGTTCGAGCGAGATTTCACTTGGGATCAGCTCACCTAAAGCCAAGTTTCCTGGGCGAAGCGAGATACCGATGATCATAAACATCGGGAATAAAATTAAAGCACAAAAGCCGATTAAAAACAGATGCGTTGAAAATAAACGCAGTTTCATTGATTTAGGTTGGACAATAGCCATAGGTTGTATCCTTTTGTATTTTCCTTAGAACCTTTGTAGGGACAAGCTTTATGCCTGTCCTTGGCAATTTGGGACAGGGATAACCCCTGCCCCTACGAGAGTAAAAGCATTAATCCTGAGAAAGTTTTGTCATTCTAATTTGGAACAACGCTAATCCGCTCACGAGTAAGAAGATAATTACAGCAATCGCAGCTGCTAACCCAAAGTCTTGTGTACCGCTGCCTTCAAAAGCGATGCGATATGTATAGCTTACTAACAAATCTGTGTGACCTGCTGGTGTTGTTGTTCCCACCATATTTGGTCCGCCGTTGGTTAATAATTGAATTAACACAAAGTTGTTGAAGTTAAAGGCAAAACTTGCAATCAAAAGTGGCATTAATGGTTTTACCAACAACGGCATCGTAATGCGGGTAAAGTTTTGCCATACGCTTGCCCCATCAATTGCTGAAGCCTCATATAAGTCTTGAGGTATTGCTTTTAATAAGCCCATACACACGATCATAATGTATGGATAGCCTAGCCAAGTATTTACAATTAACAACATCGTTTTGGCTAAGAATGGATTGTTAAACCACTCTGGACGAATACCGAATAGGTTATTCAGAATTAAGTTGATTTCCCCGAAACTTTGATTAAATAGCCCTTTAAAAATCAAAATTGAAATGAATCCAGGTACGGCATATGGCAAAATGAGCAGTAAGCGATAAACCGATTTGCCGCGTAATGCTTCCCATTGAACAAGTGAGGCAAATACCATACCAATGATCGTAGTGAATACTACAGTTAAGAGGGCAAAAACTACCGTCCACACGAAAATTTTAAGGAAAGGTTCTTGTACGCCTTCATCGGTTAAAATTTTCACAAAGTTTTTCCAGCCCACACCCACGGTATAACCAGGTTCTAAACGCTCGCCAACAAAATTGCCTTGATTATCGATTTCTTGAAAGAAACCAATCGCATCATTCGCACGATAAACTTTGCCTGTTTCTACGTTAGTTAAGTCTTGTAAGCTGTCTTCATAGCGATAACGTGGTTTTTGCTCAGCAAACTGGCGTAAAGAACTCATACTCAAACGTTCTTCCGTGGGCAATACTACTTGAAGGCTTTGTAATACTTGACGATTTTGCGTAATTACTTTCAGTGGTGCAACTTTGGCTTCAGGCAGTTGTTCCACTTCTTTTACCGTCACTTCACCTTCATTACTGCCTAATACAAGCGGTTCAGAAAGATAATTTTTTTGCGAAGTTTTGTTCGTTAGGGCAATTTGGTATTGGTTCTCGCCATTTTCCAATAATTTAAAATCTAAACGATCACCTGCGGCATAGGTTTGGCTTTGGAGCTGTTTTAATACCTGCTCATAGCTCAGCTGATTCGAGCCACTGTAGTTTGTAAAAGCAATTACCACCGTACAAAGCAGTGGAAACAGTACGAAAATTCCCATTGCAGCAACGCCTGGATAAACATAACGCCAGCGATAGGTAGCTTGATTACTAAAGATGTAAATTCCTGAAGTGACCACAACTAACACGAGCAGTGCGAACAGAATTTCACCTTGTAGATAGATAGTAAAAACAAGATAAAACGCAATGAGATAAAGCAAGCCTGAAAAGATGCGTTTAACCCAAAGTTGAGAAGGAGTGAGTGGTTTGGTATTTAGCATAAAGATCCCCAAATGTTTGAGAAAATGCAAGAATTTAGAAAAATAACCGCTTTCGCAAAAGTCTATGAAAATGCAATATTCATAGAAAAGAAATGATTTTTTTGTAGCAATAGTGTTGTTGCTTTAGTGTAGGGGCACGTGTAACACGCCCCTACACTTACTTCGACGATATAATAACTACTCTTTTTCAATCTTCGCTTGTGCTTCATCAAGCGCAGCTTTTACAGATTGACGACCAGAAGTTGCATTCACAATAGCTGCTTTTTCTGAATACCAGAAACGACTCATTTGAGGGATATTTGGCATTATCTCTCCATTTTCTGCATTTTTCATTGTTGCTGCGATGCGTGGATCTGAGGCTAATTTTGCTTGGTAAGATTTTAATGCTACCGCACCTAATGGTGCATCTTTGTTCATTGTATCTAAACCTTCATCGGTTAATAGATAGTTTTCTAAGAACTCTTTTGCTAAGTCTTGATTCGGGCTAGACGCATTTACTGCCGCACTTAATACGCCAACGAATGGTTTAGATGCTTTACCGTTTAACGTTGGAAGCACCGCTACACCATAGTTGATACCGCTTTTCTCAATGTTTGCCCAAGACCAAGGACCGTTAATGGTTAATGCGGTATTACCTTTGTTGAATGAAGCTTCAGAAACAGAGTAATCAGCATCAGCATTGATTACTTTTTTCTTCACAAGATCGACCACGAATTGTAAGCCTTTTTGCGCTGCTTCGTTGTTCACACCTACATTTTTCACGTCATAGCCGTTTTGGGTAACTTTAAAGGCATAAGCCCCTTGTGAAGAAGACACTGGCCAGGTAAAGTACGGTTCTTGTAAGTTCCACATAATCGCATTTTTACCTTTTGCACGAAGTGCTTTGTCTAAGCCTTCGATCTCTTCCCACGTTTTTGGTGGGTTCGGCACTAAGTCTTTGTTATAGATTAAAGAGAGTGATTCAATCGCAATAGGGTAAGCAATTTGTTTGCCGTTATATTTATTTGCATTCCAACCGATGTCAGAAATTTTCGTTTTAAATTCTGCACTTGGTTGCACCTCTGCAATTAAACCTGCTTGTGCGTAGCCACCAAAGCGGTCATGAGCGAAAATGATGATATCTGGACCATCCCCAGTTGAAGCAACTTGTGGGAATAATTCCTCCAATTTACCTGGATGCTCAACGGTCACTTTCACGCCCGCATCTTTCTCGAATTTTTTCCCTACTTCAGCTAAGCCGTTGTAGCCTTTATCCGCACTAATCCAAATGTTTAATTGTCCTTCTACGATTTTTGCTTGCACACCTTGCATTGCAAATAATCCAGCACAAACAACAAGTGCAGTTTTAGTTAATTTTTTCATAGGATGTTCCTCATCGAGTTGATATTCACATCTAAGCAGTTCAGCATTTCCATACTTAAAAGGCTTAGTTCTGTGTTGTGCATAATGCAAAAATGGCGTGTTGTTTTCCTCCTCCCCCCTTCTCATCCCCCTTGGTGAAATTAGTGATCTATGTCACAAAATTAACCGCATCTCTCCTGTTTTGTGATCGTGATCACGTTTTTTTATGCAAATTTTGTGATCTGGCTCACAAAAATTTACCTAAAAAATATATCTTCACATTTGTAAAAAATGATCAAAAGTATGATGTGTAACTCGTCAGAATCCGTAAACTGTTATCAAGTTTGAATGACCCAATGAGGATACCAAAATGACCGATGTTCGATTAGTCAATGTATGTAAATCTTACGGTAACGTACATATTTCAAAAAATGTGAATTTAGACATTAAAAATGGTGAATTTGTTGTTTTCGTTGGTCCTTCAGGTTGCGGTAAATCGACCTTACTTCGAATGATTGCAGGTTTAGACGAAATTACCTCTGGTGATTTATTTATTGGCGATAAGCGAATGAATGATGTGCCACCAGCAAATCGCAATATCGGGATGGTATTCCAATCTTATGCCCTTTATCCGCACTTAACGATTGCGGAAAATATGTCGTTCGGCTTGAAATTAGCAGGGGCAAAAAAAGAGGAAATTGAGCAACGCGTAAACCAAGTAGCAGAAATTCTACAACTTGCTCACCTTTTAACCCGCAAACCGAAAGAGCTTTCAGGTGGTCAGCGTCAGCGTGTCGCAATTGGACGTACGTTAGTTTC
>NZ_JAHAHT010000108.1 GCF_018373095.1 Haemophilus parahaemolyticus | reverse complement strand
AATTCTGTAAACAAACAAACAAACAAACAAACAAACAAACAAACAAACAAACAAACAAACAAACAAACAAACAAACAAACAAACACTAACCTTTTCTTCCCATCTTGCACAATAACTACGGCTCTCTCCATTATTGGTGGAATATTCACTAATCCAGCTTTAGCAGATACTTCTCCCCCTGCCACTTCAAATACTAACTTTTCACAAAATTTTGGAATGAAAGATATTAGTACATCTGATAGTACGAGCAATAACAATATCATTATCGGTAATTTAAAAACTAATAAAATTAATGATGTTAAAGGTACTGATACTTCTAATCCTAATCCTAAATTATCTCACGCAACTAATAATTTAATCGTTGGCGATAACAACACTTTAACGGGTAAATAGTACGGTAGTTGTAGGGCTTAGTAATAATGCAACAGGCGTTTTTTATGGTGGGGGTAATGGTAATTTACAGGTTTATGGTTTGAGTAATACAGTAAAAGGTGCTTCAAGCCAGGTGTTTGGGCAAGGAAATAAAGTGTATGGTGTCTATCAGACTGTGTCTGGTTTTCAAAATATGGTAGGCAAAAATAGCAGTAATGTAAATGATTATACCTACAACGTTGTATCAGGCTATAAAAATAAAGTGGAGGGGGAGCATAATATTGTATTTGGCGAAGAAAATGAAGCGAAGACATCTGACAATACCAAACCTAAGGTAAATTATACAGTGGCGTTAGGATATAGCGTGAAAACCCTTGGAGATAATGCCGTGGCAATTGGCAAGGAAACTGAAGCAAATGATGGTTCTACGGCAATTGGTAAAGAGGCAAAGGCTTCAGGTGGTAAATCTGTTGCATTAGGGAAAGAAAGTAAGGCATTGGAAAGTTATACAGTGGCAATTGGCGATGGTGCAAAAGCCTTAAAATCGTCAGCAGTAGCTATTGGTTCTGATGCAAAAGCTGAACATAGTAGCAGTGTTGCATTAGGTTCTGAGGCAATAACAACAAGATCGGATGAAGTTTCTGTAGGTAAGGCTGGCACTGAAAGATATTGCTAATGTAAAAACAGCCGTAAAAGATACCGATGCTGTAAATAAAAAACAAATGGAAAAAGCAGATGCAAAAACGTTAGTAGATGCAAAACAATATACCAATGAAAAATTTAACCCATTAAATACAAAAGTGACAGATATCGAAACTAAAATCGCAGGTGTGGATAGTAAAATTGTTCAAGCAAAAAAAGAAGTGGTTTCACAAATTACGGAAGAAGCTGTTAAACGTGAAGCGGGCGATGCAAAAACTTTATCAGATGCAAAACAATATACCGACCTCAAATTAGGCACATTGCAAACGCAAGTGCATAATTTCCAATCAGATTTTAACGAGCTAAATGGCAAATTAGGAAAATTAGACAGCAAATTAGAACGTGGTTTGGCGGCGGCTAACGCACTTTCTGGTTTAGTATTGCCACAAGCGGTCGGAAAAGCGAGTTTTTCTGCTGCGGTGGGCGGTTATGGCAGCCGTAATGCAGTGGCGATTGGCGTAGGTTACACACCAAAAGCAAATATCACATTAAAAAGCGGTATCGCTGTGAATGCAGGCAAAAACAGTAAAATTTCCTATCAAATGGGGGCTGGCTGGGTTTGGTAAGGATAAAACAACCAATCTAATCGGATAAATTAGCATCTAAAACGAGCATTTTCTGTTTAGCATCAAGTTAAATTGAAAATGCTCGTTTTTTATCCTAATTATTCTTTCTTAAACACCAGATTTTTCTTAACTTCGCGAAACAGCTTCAATGTAAAATTTTTCATTTTAAATTTCCTTTTTTGAGTGTAAAAATAGTTAAAAAATAGATTTCATTAGATATACAAGAAAAAGTTGGGCTAAAACTGTCTTTAACTACCAGCCCTTATTGTCGATGCTTTCAACGAAATTGTGAAACATTAAGCAAAATGGTGAAAAAATTTAGAGATGCCACAGATAAATCTATATAATTAAATGATAGATAATAAAAATGGATGATTGGACTGGCAAAATATTTTACAAATTCGATTGTTCTAGTTTATTAAATGGTAAACTAGTTTTATATCTATGCTTACAAACAAAATAGGATTACGGTATGTTATTAGATCAGCATATTGAATTTAAGAATGTAAAGGGAGTGGGCTGTATTAATTTACAACTCTCTAATAAAAAAATGAATGTGATTATTGGCTCTAATGGAGTCGGTAAAACTAAAACTTTAGAATCGCTTTACACGCAATTATTCTTTACGAATAAATATGTGGCAGATAATTTTTATGTTTATTCTGACAAAATTGTATTTGAAAAAGCACTTATTAATAAGACTAAGGTTTCTGACTTTATAAAAAAGAATTCTTCTTATATAAGAATATCAGATGCTATTGAGTCGAAGAGTTTCCATGACTTTCCTATAATTTATTTGGCAGCACAAAATCGAGGAGAAATCCAACAAAAACGGGGTAATGTGGATGGTGCAATAGGCGAATTTGAGACAAGAAAAAAAGCTTATGTGGAATCTGTTATTGATAAAATGCAATACAGTTTTTCTACTTTAAATATGCAAGGTTCGATTGATGAATGGTTTATTCAGCGAGCAAATTCATCTAATCGATATCAACTTCGTGAAAATAATCGTGAGGTGGAATTGTTAGCTGTATTGCGAATTTTAAATCAGATTGACTCTCGCATAAGTGCAGCTCCTGAAGATTTTAAATCGCCAGATGGAGAACGTGTAACCATTAAATTGGATGGAAAAATACATTATTTGAGCGAGTTAAGTAGTGGATTTGCTTCTTTAATTAAAATTGTTCAATCTATTGTAGCTGGCTATTCTTATTTCACAAATTCGGAAGATATTGAGCAAGTAAAAGGCTATGTTTTGATTGACGAAATTGAAAGCCATCTACATATTGAATGGCAAACGAAGATATTACCGTTGCTAACAAAAATTTTTCCAAATACCTATTTTGTAATTACTACGCATTCTTCTCTAGTACTAACTCAATTAGTTGATGGAGCTGCATATCAGCTAGTTCAAAAAAATGATGTTGTGGTGACGAAACTTATTCAAAATGCGGGTCAAGCTGCGTTGATTGACTTATTAGATGAAGCGTTTGGAGTGAGTCTCAACAAGTTACGTCTTGAAAATACTACAGCAGAATCTCAATCTGATATGAAGAAGGCATTATTAGATTTATTAGGAGCTTAATATGTCTATAAATAAAGTCCCATTAAATAATAAAGTGCTATTAGATTCCAATATTTTAATTGCCGCAATTAAAAATAATCGCAGTATAGAGGCTCAGCGTTTACGTGAGTTGTTATCAGATTCGCAAAACATCGTTTATATTACACCGCTTATTTATTATGAGGTATTGCGTGGTGTTGATTGGGTGGATATTCCTAATTACGAAAAACATCTTTCGGTATTAAATAGACTCAGTAATTTGAATATTGATAAGCCGATTGCAGATTTGGCGGCTAAGTTATTTCGATATGAAAGACGTTTGCGTCAAGATAGTGGGCAAACGCCAAAGAAAATTGATAAGCATAATTTTGATATTATGCACTTTGCAACAGCTAAACAGAATGGATTGGTATTAGCTTCCATTGATAAAGATATTGCAGATTGGGATTTGCTTTATACGAGGTTGATAACTGAATAGTACTTACCAAGCGGTCAAATTTTTACTTAAGTCTTACAGAATTTGGTCGCTTTTGTTTCATTTCTCCCTTCTTAGCTTAAAAATAAGATTTCTAGGTATTCCTTATTCTAAAAAGGTTCTCGTTTTAAGGTGTTTTATATCCAGATATTTGATTCTTACAAGATATTGACGATTTGGTGAATATAGGGGGAGAGGTTATTACGGTAGATGAAATAGACTGTCCGCGTTCTGTTGGTATTGAAAGTGCGGTAAAAAATTTTTGAGATTTTTACCGCACTTTTACAGACTGTTTTTTACATTTTTTCTTTTGTCATTTTCATTTTTTTATTTGATTTCATCTTTTTATCAGATTTCATTTTCATATCAGATTTCATTTCCATCTCATCAGACTTCATCATGTGGTCAGAGTGCATTTTCATATCATCTGATTTCATCATTTTTTTCATTGAGGTATTCATCATGGGTTCTGATTTCATTGGCATGGCATCAGATTTCATTTCTTCTGCGTAAAGAGTGCTTGCACCAAATAACATAGCTATACCTAAGATTGCAGTTTTCAATGTAAAATTTTTCATTTTAAATTTCCTTTTTTGAGTGTAAAAATAACAACCTTAGTATGTTAAAGGAAGTGGGTTTCATTTCTTATATAAGTTTTAAAGGAATTAAAATGAATGTTATATCTGATCTTGAGCTTCAGCAAATTCGCACTCAAATGCTGACATTTGCACGATTGCAAGTTAATCAAGCTGATCTTGCCGAAGATTTAGTACAAGAAGCCTTTTTAAGTGCATTCAAAAATCTTGATAATTTTAAGCATCAATCCGCTTTTAAAACCTGGGTTTTCGCCATTCTCAAAAACAAAATTATCGATTATTTACGTCAGAAAGGGCGGTTTGTTTTAGAAAGTGAACTTGAAGATGAAAATACCAATAATTCATTTTTTGATGAAAAGGGGCATTGGAAACCAGAACATTACCCGAGTGAATTACAAGGCGAAGAAGAAACTGTGTATTCCGATGAATTTTGGCTGATTTTTGAAACTTGTTTGACTTGTTTACCCGCCAAACAGGCAAAAATTTTTATGATGCGAGAGTTTTTAGAGCTTTCATCTGAAGAAATTTGTCAAGAAACGCATTTAACTTCGTCTAATTTACATACCACCCTTTATCGGGCTCGTTTACAGTTGCAAAACTGTCTTTCAAAAAAACTTTAGGAGAGATTATGCGTTGTCGCCAAGCCACTCGAATGATTTCTGAATCGCACGAACGTTCATTAGATATACAAGAAAAAGTGGGGCTAAAAGTACATTTAGTTACCTGCCCACATTGCCGTCGTTTTCAAAGAAATTGTGAGACATTAAGCAAAATGATGAAAGAATTTAGGGATGTAGAGCCGAATAATAAAGAAAATTTATAGGTTATAACGATATATAGCGGTCATTTTTCTTAAAAATTTTACAAAAATCTGTAAGAAATCCAATTCTTCGCCGTCTAACCTTATGTAACGTTAATTTTTACTTCATAAGGAAAAGCAATGAAACTATCAAAAACATTTCTATTTATTACCGCACTTTGCAGTGCTACACCAACTTTAGCAATACAAAATTCAACATCATCATCTGGAGAACAAAAAATGGCAATGGAAAATACACAAAACATTCGAGAAATTTATCTTGCTGGTGGTTGTTTCTGGGGTATGGAAGCATATATGGAGCGTATTCACGGTGTGAAAGATGCGATTTCTGGCTATGCCAATGGTAATACGGAAAAAACCAGTTATCAGATGATTGGCGTAACCGATCACGCAGAAACGGTAAAAGTTACTTACGATGCAAACCAAATTTCGTTAGATAAATTGCTTAAATATTATTTTAAAGTGATTGATCCAACGAGTGTAAACAAACAAGGTAACGACCGTGGTAGACAATATCGCACAGGGATTTATTATCAAGATGGGGCAGATAAAGCAGTGATCGAACAAGCTCTCGCCCAGCTTCAAACCAAATATAAAAAACCAGTGCAAGTTGAGGTGCAACCGCTTAAAAATTACATCGTAGCAGAAGAATATCATCAAGATTATTTGAAGAAAAACCCAAATGGTTATTGCCATATTGATATTACCAAAGC
>NZ_JAHAHT010000107.1 GCF_018373095.1 Haemophilus parahaemolyticus | reverse complement strand
GGCAAAGTTCCGCAAGTGGAGCAGTGTAGCTTGGCACAAGGGCAGTAATTTCTACATTTGGTAAAGATTGTTTGAGCATTGCAAAAGCAGGAAAGCAAACTATAAAATCGCCAATTTTATCGTTTCGGATAACAAGGATTTTTTTCATTTGAGACTCTTTCTATTCATTTTATGTGGTCGATTTTCGCTAAATTTTAGATGAAATTTGTTTTTTTTTCTAATAGAATATGCCAGTTTTACTTACTCGCAACCGTTTGCGATTGGTAATTTTCCATTCATTTCAAATATAGGAATTTGTATGTCAGCAACAATTTTAGAATCTCTCCCATTAGGTCAAAAAGTGGGGATCGCGTTCTCAGGCGGTTTAGATACATCAGCAGCATTACTTTGGATGCGTAAAAAAGGTGCAGTGCCTTATGCTTACACGGCAAATTTAGGTCAGCCAGACGAAGATGATTACAATGCAATTCCGAAAAAAGCGATGGAATATGGTGCAGAAAATGCACGTTTAATTGACTGCCGTCAACAATTAGCTCACGAAGGGATTGCGGCAATTCAATGTGGAGCGTTCCACATTTCAACAGGTGGTATTCCTTACTTCAATACCACACCACTTGGTCGTGCGGTAACAGGTACGATGCTTGTGGCAGCAATGAAAGAAGATGATGTAAACATTTGGGGCGATGGTTCGACATTCAAAGGTAACGACATTGAGCGTTTCTACCGCTACGGCTTATTAACTAATCCGAAATTAAAAATCTACAAACCGTGGTTAGATAATCAATTTATCGACGAGCTTGGCGGCCGTTTTGAAATGTCTCAATTCTTAATCGCAAACGGCTTCGACTATAAAATGTCGGTAGAAAAAGCCTACTCAACCGATTCAAATATGCTTGGTGCAACGCACGAAGCGAAAGACTTAGAAGAATTAAGCACTGGAATGAAAATCGTAAAACCAATTATGGGCGTGGCATTCTGGGATGAGTCTGTTGAAATCAAACCTGAAACTGTTTCAGTTACTTTTGAAGAAGGTGTGCCAGTTGCCTTAAACGGCAAACATTTTGATGATGCTGTAGAGTTAATTCTTGAAGCAAACCGTATTGGTGGTCGCCACGGCTTAGGTATGTCAGACCAAATCGAAAACCGTATCATTGAAGCGAAATCTCGTGGTATCTACGAAGCCCCTGGAATGGCATTATTACACATCGCTTACGAACGTTTAGTGACCGGTATTCACAACGAAGACACCATCGAACAATACCGCATTAACGGTTTACGTTTAGGTCGCTTGCTTTACCAAGGTCGCTGGTTCGATCCGCAAGCATTAATGTTGCGTGAAACTGCACAACGTTGGGTAGCGAAAGCAATTACTGGTACGGTGACACTTGAATTACGTCGCGGTAACGATTGCACAATTCTGAACACAGAATCACCAAACTTAACTTACGAAGCAGAACGCTTAAGTATGGAAAAAGTAGAAGATGCACCATTTACCCCAAGTGATCGTATCGGTCAATTAACGATGCGTAACCTAGACATCGTGGACACTCGCGGTAAATTAGCAATTTACACCGACACAGGTTTAATCTCTGCGAATAACCAAGTAGTGCCTCAATTAGGTAGTAAATAGTTTGGTTTAAATCACAATTAACCATGGAAATTTCACCCGTAGTTAATTGTATTAGACATAACAAATAAATAAAGCGGTCAAATTCTGCAAATGATTTGCAAGATTTGACCGCTATTAATCAGAGAATATTATTTACAAAACCTGCCCCACATACCACTGATTCAACAACACCCCCGCATTTACTGCGACATTCAATCCGCTGGCAAGAGGGTTATTCACAGATAACTGCACGGTAGTATCCTCGCTGTATTCAATATGGTTAGAAACCACTTCGCTTAATACAAATACTACTTTTTTCGCTAATTTTACTTTGGAGAATGAAGGCACTTGTTTGTGACGAGTAAGATGCACGATTTGATAGCCCGATTGGCGTAATTGTTGCAGAGCAATCTGTTTGTTTTTGGTTTCAAGTGTATGGACGAATTCCAAGCCACCTTCGGCAACGCGGGCTGCAGAGCTTGAGTTTAAGCATTCGCCATTTTCGCTAATAATGCCTTTTACGCCATAGAAAGCACAGGTTCGGACGATACCACCGATATTTTGGGCGTTGTTTACGCCATCTAATAATACAAGGCAATCTTGGGTATGTGCTAATTGTAAGTAACCTTCTAAACTGTAAGTGCGGTTTTTCTTCACAAGCAAACAAACATCACCGTGGTGCTCTGAGCCTGTCACTTTTTCCATCTCTTCACGAGAAACGATGTGATAGGCTTTTTTGTGCTCGGCAAGATAGCTCAATATATCGCCTACTTTTTTCGCCCCTTCCACCGTTGCCCAAAGGCGAACAATTGAAGTTGGGCGTTGTGCAAATAGGGTTAAACAGCTATTTTCGCCATAAATTTTCATCTCTTCCGCACGGTTTTTCTTGATTTTTTCTGGTGCTCGAGGCGAAAGCGGCCCCGTTTTTTTCTCTTTTTGCAAAAAAGCAGATTGTTTCACATTAATTGTTACCTGCCCTTGCCCGTTGGCTTTGCGTGCTTCGGTTGGGTAGATATTTTCTGGTGTAATGCGTTGATTTTGGCGAGAAAGCGACAGCTTGCCTTTTGGTGATCTTTGCAGACGATCAGTTGAACATTCTTGAGATCGTTCATTACGTTTAAAACTTTTTTCTTCAGCGGTTTTGAATTTTGGTGTGCGTTCATTAAATACAGGTTTCATCATCGGTTTCCATATAAGGGATAAAATTTGCCGAATTATAGCAAAGTTAGCCCAAATACACTGATATATTTTGATCTTTTACCGATATTCAGTAAAATCGTTCCCCTTTAAATTTTCATAAAAATTCACGTTTTGAAAATTTTTTAAACTTTTTTGAACTATTGCCAAAAACGATACACTAAAACGGTGAAAGAGATGGCGATGATTAAAATAAATCGATTATATATTTAGGAGTCCGCAAATTGAGCGAACAAATCACCGACCAAGAATTAGTTGAAAAAGCACAACAAGGTGATAAAAAAGCATTTAACTTATTGGTAGTCCGCTATCAAAACCGCGTAGCTGGTTTACTTACTCGTTATGTTTCCCGTGATGATATTCCTGACATTGTGCAAGAATCTTTCATCAAAGCTTATCGCTCTTTAGCTTCATTTAGAGGCGAAAGTGCATTTTATACTTGGCTTTATCGTATTGCGGTAAACACGGCAAAAAATCATTTAACTGCATTAGGTCGTAGACCGCCAAAAGAAGATATTTTGGCAGAAGATGCGGAAAGTTATGATGCTGGTACGCAGTTACGTGAAGCTGACACCCCTGAAAATTTAGTTTTATCGAATGAGTTAAAACGGGTGGTGTTTGAAACAATTGAGAATCTGCCTGAAGAATTAAAAATGGCAATCACGCTTCGTGAAATCGAGGGGTTAAGTTATGAAGAGATTGCTGAAGTGATGAGTTGCCCTGTCGGTACAGTACGTTCGCGTATTTTCCGTGCAAGGGAAGCGATTGATGCCAAAATTCAACCGCTTATGGCCGCCTAACCCTTTTTTAGTGTTGAAAAACACATCTATTTCAAGTTAATTGGAGTTTTTTATGCAACAAAAAGAGATCTTGTCAGCTTATATGGACGGGCAAGCGAATGGCATAGAGTTTGCCAATACGCTCACAAACAGCCCTGAATTAAAAGCAAAATGGGCAAGCTATCATACGATTCGCAACGTGATGCAAGGCGAAGAGGTGTTACTCGGTGCAGACTTCTCTGCCAAAATAGAAACCTTGCTTGAAAACGAAACCATCGAATCTATACAAGAAAAACCTCGTGGTTTAATGGTGAAACTTAAACGTTGGGCAACCCCAATTATGCAAGCTGGGATTGCAGCATCTGTTTGCTTAGTTGCACTCGTAGGTGTGAATATGATGAACAGCACAGATGAAGTGGCTCAAACTGAACCTGCGTTGCAAACAATGCCATTTAGCAATGCAGTTCAAGCGGTAAGTTACAACGCACCAAGCAAAGATTTAGTTACCCCAGAAAAACTTGAGCAACAACAACGCCGTTTAGATTCATTATTGCAAAATTATGAAATCCAACGCCGTACTCAAAATGTGACTTTAACCGATGAAGAAAAAGCGAAAACGCAAACCTCTTCAACCACAACAGAAAAACATTTACAAAAATAATTCAGGTAATAAATAAATTCTGCCACTCATATATACTTATATGAGTGGCTTTATTTTTGCCCAATTGTGTCGCTTAATTATCTGCAAGCGGTAACTTTTTGCGATTTTTTTACAAATTTTTGGTAAAATTCTACCGCTTATGCCTCAATGTTTATAAGAATGAAAAAGGCTAATATGAAAAAAATTATTTTATTCTGTCTCACATTTCTTTTTGTTTTGCCTGTGAAAGCGGAGCTGACCCATCCAATTGATCTACTCAATGCAATGATGGAAGCACATAAAAATCGCAACTATGAACTCCATTATATTCTCCAACACAGTGATAATATCAAATCGATGAAATATCATCACGCACTGGAAAATAATCACGAATTTGCTCAGCTATTAAGCCTTGATAACGCTTACGAAACTATCTTGCTACGCAATAATGCAATTAGCTATTTAGGCTTTAATTTCACCCCATTCAGTTTAAAAGGCACAAAAATTTTAGATGCCTTACCTGCGGTTTTTCACGCCAATTTTAACGAGCTAAACCATTACGATTTTGTGCCATTGGGTAAATCACGCGTGGCAGATCGCATCGCGAATGTAATTAAAATCGTGCCTTCCGACGACACTCGTTTTAGTTACACGCTTTGGATTGATGAACAAAATTATCTGTTGCTTAAAAGTGAACTGTTCGATAATCAAAACACACTGTTAGAACAATTTAGAGTGATTGAACAACGCGTAAATGACCAGTTCGACAACCTAATCCCGCAACTGAAAACGATGCTATTGCCGCCTGTGAATACGCAAAACAGTTTGGTAAATACGCCGCTTGCATGGCAGGTGAATTGGTTACCTGTTGGCTTTAAACCTATCTCCAGTTCTCGCCAAGTCATTCCCGTTGGACAGGGGCAGGAAGAGGTCGAAAGCCAACTTTTTAGCGATGGGCTTTCAACCTTTACTGTCTATCTGCGTTCGCAAGGTGATGAAGCATTCAACAACCAATTTGCCCGCCAAGAGAAACTGATTTTATTTACTCACTTGGTTGGAAATCGCGAACTGGTAGTCATTGGCGATATTCCAATGAGCGTGGCAGAACGCATCGCACAAAGTGTAGTATTTCAACAATAAGGAGTGCAATATGATGATTGAAAAAGCCATGGTGCTGAGCTACGAAAACGGCAAAGCCTTAGTGCAATGTTATGCCAAAAGTGGCTGTGGCGGTTGTGCCGCACAAAATCATTGTGGAAGTAAAGCTTTATCAGGCTTATCTGGCGAGAAAACTGCACCACGCTTTGAAATTCAAGTTGACCAAGCCTTAAAAGCAGGCGATCAAATCCAGCTCGGTTTGGCAGAAAATACGCTTTTAATGAGCGTGTTTTGGGTTTATTGCGTGCCTTTAATGGTACTTATTGGATCAACACTCCTTTTTTCTGCTCTTTTTAGCAACGAACTTCTGGTTGCAAGTAGTGTAATTTTTTTAACCGCTTGCAGCTTTTGGGCGGTGAAACTGGTTACTGCCCATCAACCATTAACAAAATTTACCCCGATTTTCCTAGGCAAATCTAGCACTTTCGGGGCAGGAGACTAAACAACAATGG
>NZ_JAHAHT010000106.1 GCF_018373095.1 Haemophilus parahaemolyticus | reverse complement strand
TAGCACTGCGAAATGAAAAAGGGAGCTACAACGGATTATGAACGGGTAGTGTCGGCAATTGGATTATAGCACTGCGAAATGAAAAAGGGAGCTACAACTACAACATTACACAATATGAATGTTGATAAATTATAGCACTGAATTTTATCCGATTAGCTAAACAAATGATTGGTTAAATCAACTAGACAATAAAAATCTTCTTCGCTACGATTGAGTCATTTATACGAGTAATCGCTTAAATGGTTTAATTTTTATGCAATCTGAAACCGAACATCCTCTAGAATACCATCCTTTTAACCCTATTTTACCACTAGAAGCCAAGGTGGTAATGATGGGGACATTTCCGCCTACGAATGAAAAACGTTGTATGGAATTTCATTATCCGAATTTTCAAAACGATATGTGGCGAATTATGGGCGAAGTGTTTTATGACGATAAAGAGCACTTTCGTGTAGGTGAAGAAAAACGGTTTGACCCTATGCGAATTGAGGCATTTTTGCGAGAGAAGGGGATTGCACTTTGTTCTTCGGCGAGAACGGCAATTAGACTACGAGGCAATGCGGCAGACAAAGATTTGAAAATTGTTAAGCCTGTTGATATGGGCGAGCTTCTGATTGATTTGCCAAAAGTGGAATGGCTTTTTACCACGGGCGGATTAGCAACGGAAACCTTGCTCGGTTTATTGCCTGAAAAAGTGAAAACACCAAAAACGAATGAGTGGATTGATTACCCTTATTCTGCAAATCGTATGCTTAAATTATACCGCCTGCCGTCCACTTCTCGAGCTTATCCTCTTAAATTTGAGAAAAAAGTGGAAGCCTATCAAACCTTTTTCAAAATGGTGGGGCTGATTTAAGAACATAAAAGTAAAAGGGCGCGAATTTTAATTTCACGCCCTTTATTCTAATGATGTACTGCAATAAACATTGCGATCATAAAGCTAACTACAGAAAGCAAGTAGAATTTGATGGAATATGGCTGATTTTTCTTAAAGGCTTTTACAGTAAAAATCACATAAAGCACAATAAATAAGAATTTACCGAGCAACCAGCTTAATTCCGAGAGGGTGTAAACGCCTTCCGAAGTGTAGGCATAAACCACGGTCGCACCGCTTAATAACAACAAAGTATCAATAATATGCGGAGCAATTTTCAAGATTTTATATTGTCGCCAGTTGATTTGTCTTGCACTTAACGCTCCACGAGTTAAAAGCAAAATCAGGCTTAAATAAGCAAAGCCAGCGTGGCTGTGAACAAGTTTTGGTAGGATGTCGAGCATTATGCCTCCGCAATTTCAGTTTTTAAATATTGGAAAATATCACGATACGCTTTTGGCGGTTTGTTCGCCTCTTTCTCTTTTTGAGCTGCACGAATCAAGTTACGTAAATGTTGGCGATCTAAGCGTGGATATTCATCCATTAAATAGTTTAACGAGCTATCGCCCATCGCAATAAGCTGATCACGTACAAGTTCCAATTTGTGCAACAACGCTTGTTGTTGGTTGTGGCGATTTTTGACTTTATCCAATGCGTCTTGAATAGGTTGAGGATCGCGGTTGCGTAAAAGTTTGCCGATAAACTGAATTTGGCGGCGACGAGCTTCTAGTCTAAAACTTTGTGCTTGGCGAATTGAGTCTTTTAAATCCTCATCAAGCGGAATTTTCTCTAAATTTTGAGGGCTAAGTTCAATTAACTCCGCACCTAATTTTTTCAATTGTTCTGAATCGCGTTTAATTTCACTTTTGCTGACCCAGATAATTTCCTCTTCTTCATCTGTCCAGTCGATTTCATTATGACGTTTTCTAGCCATTACATCTCCATTTAGTTTAAAAATAGAGGGCGAAACTGAATTTCGCCCTGTATCCAGATATGCTTATTATTTAAAACGCTACACTCTCTTTTAAACTTACAGTTAAGTTGAAGATTAAGTATTCTGGGTGGCTATCTTTGCTATCTAGGCAGTAGTAGCCTTCGCGTTCGAATTGGTAACCTTGTTCTGCTTTTGCGTTTGCTAAACTTGGTTCAACAAAACCGTGTTTTATTACTAAAGAATTTGGGTTTAATACGCTTTCGAGCTCTTCTTCAGCACCTGGATTCGGTACAGTGAATAAGCGATCGTATAAACGGAATTCTGCAGGTTTGGCATATGTTGCAGAAACCCAGTGGATTACACCTTTCACTTTACGACCGTCTGCAGGGTTTTTACCCAAGGTTTCAGGATCGTATGTGCAATAAATGGTAGTAATTTTACCGCTTGCATCTTTTTCTACTCGTTCTGCTTTGATCACATAAGCATTACGTAAACGCACTTCTTTACCTAATACTAAGCGTTTGTATTGTTTGTTTGCTTCTTCACGGAAGTCAGCTTCGTCAATGTAAAGCTCCTTCGTGAAAGGCAATTCGCGAGAGCCTAATTCTTCGCGATTTGGATGATTTGGTGCTTTTAACCACTCTTCGCCTTCGAAGTTTTCAATCACTACTTTAACAGGATTAATTACAGCCATTGCACGTGGTGCATTTTCGTTTAAATCTTCACGAATGCAGGCTTCAAGGGCAGAGTATTCCACTACGTTATCTTGTTTAGTCACGCCAATACGACGACAGAATTCACGAATAGATGCTGGCGTATAACCACGGCGACGTAAACCAGAAATGGTTGGCATACGCGGATCGTTCCAACCATCTACAATTCCGTCGTTTACCAATTTTAATAGCTTACGTTTAGAAGTTAAAGTACCTTCTAAGTTTAAACGTGAGAATTCGTACTGATGCGGTAATGGGCGTTCAATACTGATATTATCTAACACCCAGTCATATAAACGACGGTTGTCTTGGAATTCTAATGTACATAATGAGTGAGTAATACGCTCAATTGCATCTGAAATACAGTGCGTGAAATCATACATCGGATAAATGCACCATTTATCGCCTGTTTGGTGGTGGCTGGCAAATTTAATGCGATATAACACAGGGTCGCGCATCACCATAAATGGCGATGCCATATCAATTTTTGCGCGTAAACTTGCTTTACCCTCTGCAAATTCGCCGTTTTTCATTTTTTCAAATAAAGCTAAGTTTTCTTCAATAGTGCGGTCACGATATGGGCTGTTTTTACCTGCTTCAGTTAATGTGCCACGATATTCACGCATTTCTTCTGGCGAAAGCTCATCTACATACGCCAAGCCTTTTTTGATAAGTTCAATGGCATAGCCGTGTAGTGCATCAAAGTAGTCTGACGCATAGCGGATCTCGCCATCCCAATGGAACCCCAGCCATTCAACATCGGCTTTAATAGAATCAACATATTCCACATCTTCTTTTACTGGGTTGGTGTCATCAAAACGGAGGTTACATAAACCTTTGTAATCTTCGGCAATTCCGAAGTTTAAGCAGATTGATTTGGCGTGACCAATATGTAAATAGCCGTTTGGCTCAGGTGGGAAACGGGTGTGAACGCTAGTGTGTTTACCCGATGCTAAATCTTCATCAATAATATGGGTAATAAAATTCGCACGAACATCATTTTCTTGCGTTAAAATTTCTTCGCTCATAGTTCTCTCTGTTTTTATCTATATAATAATTGGAACATTTTACACTTTATTTATAATGAATTAAAGATGACGGAATGGGAAAGCCGTGAGAACGTGAAATTTCATTTATTTTTTAAAAAGGATTTGACATCCTTCTATAAATGTCTATAATACGCCCCATCAGACGCGGGGTGGAGCAGCTTGGTAGCTCGTCGGGCTCATAACCCGAAGGTCGTTGGTTCAAATCCAGCCCCCGCAACCAGTTTTATCG
Organism: Haemophilus parahaemolyticus; assembly: GCF_018373095.1. Classification (GTDB taxonomy): domain Bacteria; phylum Pseudomonadota; class Gammaproteobacteria; order Enterobacterales; family Pasteurellaceae; genus Haemophilus_A; species Haemophilus_A parahaemolyticus_A. The sequence continues at coordinate 2,093 of NZ_JAHAHT010000106.1, read as the reverse complement.
GCTCACATTCCTGATAAGGTTTGTGAGCTTTGTTTTATGTATATTTACAATCTATTTATTTGCGAAATATTACATAAAACAAACCGCTTGTATTGTTTGCGTTTAAAGAATATAGGTGGCGGATACAATTTATTCGTATCATAAGGGCTGGTTAAGCCCTTTTTTTACATCTGGAGAAAACCTTTGGCTACTTTAGAGCAAAAATTAGAAGAGCTAACCACAGATACCATTGAAGCTATGGGCTGTGAGTTAGTGGGCATTGAATGCCAACGTGCAGGACGTTATTTAACCGTCCGTTTATTTATTGATAAAGAAGGTGGCGTAACAATTGATGATTGTAGCGATGTTAGCCGCCAAGTGAGTGCAATTTTAGACGTTGAAGATCCTATTGCAGACAAATATAACCTTGAAGTGTCTTCGCCTGGTTTAGATCGTCCATTATTCACATTGGCTCATTACGAGCGTTTTGTAGGGCGTGATGTAGTGGTTCACTTACGCATTCCAATGTTTGACCGCCGTAAATGGCAAGGTAAATTAGAAAGTGTTAAAGGCGATTTGATTACCTTAATCGTAGATAACGAACCACGTCAGTTCGCATTTGGCAATATTCAAAAGGCAAATTTAGTGCCCGTATTTGATTTTTAACCCATTATTGATAACTGAAAGAGAAATCCAATGAGTAAAGAGATTCTTTTAGCCGCTGAAGCGGTATCAAACGAGAAACAATTACCAAAAGAAGCGATTTTCGAAGCTTTAGAAACCGCTTTAACTATCGCAACGAAAAAAGGTAGCGATTTAGATATTGATGTGCGTGTGGTGGTTGATCGTAAAACAGGTGCATTCCAAACTTTCCGTCGTTGGTTAGTGGTGGAAGAAGTGCATAATATGACGCGTGAAATTAGCTTAGAAGCTGCACAATTCGACAATCCTGAAATCCAATTAGGCGATGCGGTTGAAGATGAAGTGGAATCTATTGAATTCGGTCGCGTGGCAATTCAAACCTTCGGTCAAGTGGTAAAAACGAAAATCCGAGAAGCAGAGAAGAGCAAAATCATTGATGAGTTTCGCCCAGATGAAGGCAAAATCATCAGTGCAACCGTGAAAAAAGTGACTCGCGATAACATCTTCCTTGAGCTTCAAGGTAAAACTGAAGATATTAAAGGCGAAGCGGTAATTGTGCGTGAAGATATGCTTCCACGTGAAAATTTCCGACCAGGTGACCGTGTACGTGGCGTGTTATATGCAATTAAACCTGAATCTAAAGGCCCTCAAATCTTTATAACACGTTCAAAATCTGTGATGTTAGAAGAGTTATTCAAACTGGAAGTGCCAGAAATTGGTGAACAAGTCATCGAAATTAAAGGTGCTGCACGTGATCCTGGTTCACGTGCGAAAATTGCCGTGAAATCACATGATAAACGTATCGACCCAGTTGGTGCTTGCGTAGGTATGCGCGGTTCACGCGTTCAAGCAATCAGCAATGAGCTTGGCGGTGAGCGTGTGGATATTGTGCTTTGGGATGATAATCCAGCACAATTCGTGATCAATGCAATGGCGCCAGCAGACGTGAGCTCAATCACAATTAATGATGAAACTCACTCTATGGACATTGCGGTTGAAGCGAAGAACTTAGCACAGGCGATTGGGCGTAATGGTCAAAACGTACGCTTAGCGACCCAATTAACAGGCTGGACATTAAACGTAATGACGGTCGAAGAGCTTGATAAGAAAGCACAAGAAGAAGATGGTAAAGTAATTAACCTCTTAACTTCTGCATTAGAAATTGATGATGAATTCGCACAAGTGTTAATCGATGAAGGCTTTACTTCTTTAGAAGCGATTGCCTATGTGCCAGTTGATGCCTTAACAGCAATTGATGGCTTGGAAGATGAAGACTTAGTCGAAGAGTTACAAGCTCGTGCGAAAAATGCAATCACTAAGAAAGCCCTTGAAGAAGAAGCCGCTTTAAAACAAGCTCAAATTGATGAGAAATTATTAAACCTTGATGGTATGGAACGCCATATCGCATTCAGATTAGCAGAAAAAGGCATTACCAACCTTGAAGAATTAGCTGAGCAAGGCACAGATGAATT